>NZ_BAAJPA010000004.1:0-363776 GCF_057552235.1 Kistimonas ophiarachnellae
TGAGAACGTGATCGGCGGTGGTGGTGACGACATCCTGACCGGCGACAGCAGTAACAACCAGCTGACCGGCGGTGGCGGTGACGACACCCTGATGGGTGGCACCGGTGCGACCACCGGCGCAGACACGCTGGACGGCGGGGCCCATGGCGCCAACGGCGACACGGTGGACTACAGCCAGAACAGTGCATGGGTTTCGGTTGATCTTTCTGTCACGAGTGATCAGGTTCGTGAAGCGGGTGTTTTGACGGATACCCTGATTGATATTGAAAATGTCATTGGGTCAGTCGCCGACGATACGTTGACTGGCAATACCTCGGCTAATGTCCTGTCGGGTGGCGGTGGCGATGATGTTTTAAGTGGTAATCATGGAGCCGACACTCTCAACGGTGGCAATGACAACGATGTCCTCAGTGGGGGAGCCGGTTCAGACACGCTGAATGGCGGTACCGGCACCGATAGGGCGGATTACAGCGATAACACCGATGAGGTGGTGGTTGATCTGTCGGCGGACACGGTGCGGGCCATGGAAGGTGGTGTACTGACTGATACATTGACCAGTATTGAGAACGTCACCGGTGGCAGTGGAAACGACACGTTGACTGGCGATGATGCTGTTAACGTTCTTGATGGTGGTGCCGGTGATGACACCCTGAAAGGTGGCTTGGGGGCCGATGACCTGGATGGTGGCAGCAATACCGCTGTAGGTGACACTGTTGATTACACGGATGCGACAGGTGACGTCACCGTTGATCTGTCTGTCGCTTCGCCACAGGCACTTATCGTTGGTGAAGCTTCAGACACATTGTCCAACATAGAGAATATTGATGGCGCCAGCGGCCACGCTAACACGCTGACCGGTAACAATGTGGCGAACACCCTGCGTGGTGGCGGCCAGGATGACACCCTGATCGGTAATGCGGGTGAGGATACCCTGGAAGGCAGCGGCGGCGCCGATACCCTGGACGGTGGCGCGAATGCAGATACCCTCGACGGTGGGGATGGCAATGACATTCTTAAGGGTGGCACTGGTGCGGATATCCTGCGCGGTGGTGCGGATGAGGATACGGCGGATTACAGTGACGCCACCACTGTGGTAACGGCAAATCTGTCGGCGGCTTCCCCACAAGCCATCGTTGCAGGTGATGCCACCGATACATTGGACAGTATTGAGAATCTCATCGGCGGTAGTGCAGGCGACACCCTGACCGGTAGCAGCGCGGTCAATACGTTACAGGGTGGTGATGGTAATGACACGCTGTCTGGTTTAGGCAATGCAGATACCCTGGAAGGTGGTGATGGTGATGACACCCTGCGTGGTGGTGAGGGCAGCGACACATTAACGGGCGGTAACAACGGCGAATCCAATGGGGATACTGCAGATTACAGTACTCACCTGAGAAAAATTACGGTTGATCTGGACACTGGAAGCGGAAGTGGTTCAGCAACAGACAGCACTTCAGACACAGATACGTTAACAGGAATAGAAAATGTTATTGGCACCAACTGGGACGATGACATTACTGGTGATAACAACGTCAATACCCTGAGCGGTGGCGGCGATGCCGATACTCTTCGGGGTGAAGGCGGCAATGATACCCTGCTGGGGGGGGCTGGTAATGACACGCTGATTGGTGGCAGTGGTAATGACACATTTAATGGCGGTGATGATGTCGATACGGCCAGTTATGCAGACAGTCTTGTTGATATCAGTGCCAACCTGAAGACAGGATCAGGCAGTGATGGGCTGGGTGGAGTTGATACGTATATAGCTGTCGAAAATGTGATTGGCGGTGCGGGTGACGATACCCTGATCGGGTCAGACAGTGGCACTGTAGGCAATCAACTGACCGGTGGAGATGGGGACGATACGCTCACCGGCGGTGGTGGTGACGACATACTGGATGGTGGTGAAACCGATGAAACCCTGGGTGATACGGTTGACTTCAGTGATACCGGCAGCGTAGGGGTAACCGCGAATCTTGCCGATGGCACCGCCACTGACAGCCTGGGTGGCAGTGATACCCTGCTTAACATTGAGAACCTCACCGGAACCAATGACGCTGACAGCCTGACGGGCGATGCAAGCGCCAACACCCTGAAAGGCATGGAGGGTGATGACACCCTGATCGGCGGAGATGGTAACGACACCCTGAATGGTGGTGAAGGCGCTGAAACCAATGGTGATACCGCGGATTACAGTGCAGCCACCGTCGGTCAGGATCTGACAATCAACCTGAGTAGCAGCACTGCTACCGACCAGTTTGGGGCTACGGATACGCTTGAGGATATCGAGAACGTCACCGCAGGTGCTGGTGATGACACCCTGACCGGTGACAACGGGAATAATGTGCTGACCGGTAACGCCGGTGATGATGTGCTGATCGGTGGTGTTGGCTCATCTACCGGCGCAGATACCCTCAATGGTGGCAGCCACGGTGCGGGTGGCGATACGGCGGATTACAGCCTTAATACCAGTGGTATCGAAGTGAATCTTTCCGCTGGCAGTAATCAGGTGAAAGAGGGCGGTCTTGCGACAGATACCCTGATTGATATTGAAAATGTAAACGGCACCGGAAGTGATGACCTGCTGACAGGTGATGATGAGGTTAATGTCCTTACCGGTAACGGTGGTGTAGATACCCTACGGGGAAATGATGGCGATGACACTCTCAATGGTGGTGCCGAAAACGATATTCTGGACGGCGGTGCTGGCAGCGATACCCTCAATGGCGGTGCCGGCAATGATACTGCGGATTACAGCAATAACACTGAGGTTGTGACGGTCAACCTTTCTCTCACTAATAACAAGGTGACGGAAAATGGTGTTGTAACTGATGTCCTCGACAGTATTGAAAATGTCACCGGTGGTACTGCCGGCGATACCCTGACGGGTGATGGCAATGCCAATGTCCTGAGAGGCGGGGACGGTGATGACATTCTGGCCGGCGGTCTTGGCGGTGACACACTGGAAGGGGGCGATAATAATGCCGGCGGTGATACCGCTGACTATACCTCTGCTGGCGGGGCCGTCACCATAGATCTGTCGGTTGGATCACCGACCGCCATTGTCACGGGGGATGCACCGGATTCACTGACCGGTATAGAAAATATCTGGGGCGGTGACCTGGGTAACAGCCTGACTGGTGACAATCAGAATAATCTCCTGCGCGGTGGAACACTGACCGATACCCTGATCGGTAATGGCGGTGCAGATACCCTGGAAGGACAGGCCGGCGCTGATAGCCTTGACGGTGGTGCCGGTGATGACACGCTGGATGGCGGGGATGGCGATGACACCCTCAAAGGGGGATTGGGTGCCGATACACTGCGTGGTGGTTTGGATAACGATACCGCTGATTACAGTGATGCGATTGGCGATGTGGATGCTGATCTGTCTGCTGTCAGCCCCCAGGCAATCGTGTCCGGTGATGCAACGGATACCCTGGAAAGCATCGAAAACCTGATTGGTGGTACCGGCGATGATTCTCTGATCGGCAACAGTATTGCCAATACCCTGCAAGGCGGCAGTGGTACTGACACATTATCTGGTAATGATGGTGATGATGTTCTCGAAGGTGGCGATGGGGACGATACGCTCAGGGGAGGAGAAGGCAGTGATACCCTGCGTGGAGGTGAGAACCTTGAAACCAATGGGGACACTGTCGATTACAGTGCCCACCTGCGTGCCATAACGGTTGACCTTGATGCTGGCAATGCAACCGATGCCACAACCGATGTTGATACGCTGGAAGATATCGAAAATGTCATCGGATCAACCCGTGGCGACACACTAATTGGTGATGCAGATAACAATACACTTAACGGCGGTGATGGCGGTGATACTTTCACCGGAGGTGCCGGTAATGATGTGATTATCGGTGGTGATGACGCCAGCACGGATGTGGTGGATTATTCCGCCCAAACCACTAATGTCACCATCGATCTGGAAAATCAGGGTATCAACAACGACGGCCAGGGCGGCATAGATACTTTAACCGGTATAGAAGAATTCATTGGCGGCTCTGGTAGTGACACCATCAGTGGTGACAGTAATGCTCAGACCATCAGAGGTGGGAGCGGAAACGATATCCTTACTGGGCGCGATGGCGATGACACCCTCATCGGTGGTAGCAATGATGACAGGCTCTCTGGCGGAGCCGGGCAGGATACATTAACTGGTGGTGGTGGTAATGACACGGTTGATTACAGCTATCAAACGATAGAAGTCGTCACTGTTGATCTTTCCGCCGACCAGGCAACGGAAGGAAGCATTACTGAAACCCTGAGCAGTATTGAAAATGCTATCGGTGGTGCGCTGAACGATACCCTGACCGGCAGTGATTCAGCCAACAACCTGAGTGGTGGCGGTGGTGATGATATTCTTCGGGGCGGTGATGGCGCTGATACCCTCGATGGCGGTACGACTGGCGAGACTAATGGTGATACCGCAGATTACAGTCTGGATAATGGTGCGGTCACGATTGACCTTGATGGCATTTCGACGGATGGCAATGGTGACCAGGACACACTGCTTAATATCGAAAATGTCATAGGCAGTGATCACGATGATTCCCTGACCGGTAACAACAGCGTCAACAATCTGCAGGGCGGATTAGGCGACGATTTCCTCTCCGGTGAAGATGGTGCGGACACGCTTGATGGTGGTGGTGAAAACGATACGCTGAGAGGCGGTGATGGTGCCGATACCCTGCAGGGTGGATCAGGCATTGATACCGCTGATTACAGCCAGGATGGCCTGGCGGGTGTCACCGTCGATCTTTCCGTTGAAGCGGGTATGACGCCCGCCACGGCCATTGATGGTTCCGGTACGACTGACTCACTGTTCAGTATTGAAAATGTTATCGGCAGTCAGGGTGCTGATACGATAACGGGTAATGATCAGGCGAACCTGCTTCAGGGCGGTGACGGTGCAGATACCCTGAGCGGTGGTGCCGAAGACGATACGCTGGAAGGCCAGGTTGGTGATGACATCCTTAAAGGCGGCGCAGGCGATGATACGCTGGATGGCGGCGCAGGTCTGGAAGATACCGCGGATTACAGTGATGAGACCGGTAATGTCACCGTCGACCTTTCGGCTTCCGCACCTCAGGCAACAGATGGCACCGGTGGTTCTGACACATTAATTGGTATTGAAAACGTCAACGGTGGTTCCGGGGCGGATCAGCTGACCGGGGATGCCAATGAAAACCGGCTGGATGGCGGCGCAGGAGATGACATCCTGGTGGGTGGCCAGGGCGCGGATGAGCTGATCGGCGGTGATGACATCGATACTGCGGATTACAGCTCCAGCAATCTCTTTGTGAACGTTAATCTGCAGACCGGTACAGCGTCAGCAGATGGTTTCGGTTTCTCGGATACGCTCAGTGGCATTGAGAATGTCATCGGCAGTAATGGCGACGATACGCTTACGGGTAACGCAGAAAATAATGAACTGTCCGGTGGGCTGGGAAGCGACACATTCTCCGGGGGACAGGGGGATGACACGTTCCGTGGTGGCAGTGATGGCAGTGATGAAAACACCGTAGATTATACCAATGCAGCAGGCGCGGTTACCGCGAACCTGACCGATGGCATGGCAACGGATGATGGCGACAGTGGTCAGGATACCTTCGTCGATATTGATAACCTTCGTGGCAGTGGCAACGATGACTTCCTGACCGGGGATGGAAATGCCAATGATCTCTATGGCGGTGCCGGTGATGACAACCTGAAGGGCCGTGCAGGGAATGACCGTCTGGAAGGTGGTGCGAATACCGCCGTGGGAGATACCGCTGATTACTCCCTGGCCGCCAATGCAGTCAACGCCAACCTTACCATTAATAAAGCTACGGATGACGGTGATTCCGGGCAGGATGATCTGATAGAGATTGAGAATATTACCGGCAGTAGCTCCCACGATGCGCTGACCGGTGATAATAACGCCAACACTCTGAAAGGCATGAATGGGAACGATACCCTTAACGGTGGTGGCGGAGCCGATACGCTCGAAGGGGGTGACGGTTCTGACACGATTGTGGGAGGAGAAGGGGCGGACACCATTGATGGTGGCAGCGGAACGGGAATCGACACCGTTGATTACTCCACTGATCAGGATGCCAACAGTGATGGAGTGGGCGTTATTCTGGATCTTTCCGCCGCGTCCGATCATGCGACTGACGGCAGTGGTGCCATTGACCAGGTTAACAACATTGAAAACGTCATCGGTAGTAACTTCAAGGATACCCTGACCGGTGATGCCGGTGTTAACAGCCTGTCCGGTGGTCTGGAGGATGACATCCTGGCCGGTGGGGCTGGCGCTGATACGCTGGATGGCGGCACCGAAGGCAGTGGTGGTGACACGGTAGACTATACCGAGGCGTCCGGTTTTGTAACGGCGGATCTTTCCGGCTCTACTGATACCGCGATTGTTGATGGCGATGCCACAGATACGCTGATTGACATTGAAAATATCACGGGTAGCGCGTTTGCCGATACCCTCACCGGTGATGGTGGTGCCAATACGTTATTGGGAAATGACGATGATGACATCCTCAGTGGCGGAGGTGGTGATGACACGCTGGAGGGCGGCTTGGGCGCCGATATCCTCAATGGTGGTCAGGCTGCGGATACGCTTCGGGGGGATGCTGGCGATGATATCCTGACCGGCGGCAGTGGCGATGACATCCTGGAAGGCGGGGATGATGCGGATAGCATTGACGGTGGCTCCGGTGCTGACCAGATCAAAGGTGGCGATGGAACGGATACCGCTGATTACAGCAATGATGCCAACAGCATAACCGTTGACCTCGCAGCAGTGACTCCCAATGCGACCGATGGCTCAGGTTCTACCGATACGCTGGAAAGCATCGAAAACATTATCGGCAGTGCCGGTGGCGATACGATTACCGGTGATGATGAGATTAACCTGCTGCAAGGAGGGGATGGCGACGACAGATTACGGGGTGGCGGCGCCGGCGATACCCTGGAAGGTGGCAATAACGCCGATACCCTCTATGGCGATGCCGGTGACGACACCCTGAACGGTGGTAATGGTAGCGATACCCTTGATGGTGGTATCGGCAGCGACACCCTGAATGGCGGTGATGGGAACGATACGGCGGACTACAGCCTGGCATCGGGCAGTGTGAATGCCGATATTTCCGGTGTAACCGATACTGTCATTGTGGGCAGTGACACCGATACCCTGACCAGTATTGAAAACATTACAGGCAGTACGCACGCTGATGTCATCACCGGTGATGACGATGTGAACGTGCTACGCGGTAATGCGAACAACGATACCCTGTATGGCAATGCCGAAGACGATGAACTGTATGGCGAAGATGGCGATGATACGCTGATTGGTGGCAGTGGCAGTGATGTGCTCAATGGTGGTGAGGGCAGTGAAACGAACGGTGATACGGTGGATTACACCAGCCATGGCCGTGCCGTCAACGTTGATCTCGGTGCCGGTACTGCCACGGATGGCACGGCGGATACTGATACCCTGACCGATATCGAAAACATCAAGGGCAGTGGATTGGGTGATACGCTGACCGGTGATCTTAATGCCAATGTCATCGAAGGCCAGAATGGCAATGACACCATCAACGGTAATGCCGGTGCTGACAATCTGCTGGGCGGCAGTGGTGATGACATCCTGATTGGCGGTCTTGGCGGTGATACGCTTAATGGTGGCACCACCGGTGAAACGGACGGTGATACCGCCGATTACAGCAGTGCATCCGATTCTGTCAATGCAGACCTTTCCCTTGGCACACCTCAGGCTTCCGTCAGTGGCGATGCCACCGATACGCTGATCAGCATTGAGAACCTCCGTGGCAGTGACCATGTCGATACATTAACCGGTGATAACAATGCCAATGACCTTTATGGTGGATCGTCCGGTGATACGCTGACCGGCAATGGCGGTGTCGATCTGCTTTATGGTGAAAGCGGCGATGATGTGCTGGTTGGCGGTGACGGGGCAGATACCCTCAATGGTGGTACGGGTGGCGAATCAGCAGGGGATACTGCCGATTACAGCGCCAGAACCACTGCTGTGACGATCAATCTGCAAAACCAGGCACTGAATAATGATGGTAACGGTGGTCAGGATACCCTGGTGAACGTGGAAAACATCACAGGGGGTACTGGTGCCGATACCCTGACCGGTGATGGTGGCCGTAATGTCCTCACAGGTAATGATGGGGATGACATACTGGCCGGTGGTGGCGGTAACGACCGTTTGGTAGGTGGCGGTGGCGCCGATGTCGACACGGCTGATTACAGTAATGCTGCCGGTGTGGTGGTGGCAAACCTGGGTGATTCTGAAGCAACTGTTGATGGCGATGGCGGTACGGATGAACTCATTGATATTGAGAACCTGATTGGTGGCGGCAGCGGCGACACTCTGACCGGAGATACTGAAGATAACCTGCTGCAGGGCGGTGGTGGCAATGACACCCTGAATGGCATGGCCGGTGGCGATACCCTGGAAGGCGGGGACAATGACGATACCCTGACCGGTGGTGCCGGCATTGATATCCTGCGTGGCGGAAATGGCACAGATACAGCCGACTATACCGATGCATTGAATGGTGTCACCGTAGATTTAACGGCTGTGGGAAACGAAGCGTCAGACGACGGTTATTTCTCCAGCGACACACTGGATAGCATTGAGAATGTCATCGGTAGCCAGAACGGTGACAGTCTGACTGGTGATGCGTTGAATAACACACTGACCGGTTTGGGCGGTGCAGATAACCTTTCCGGTGGTGGCGGTGTAGATACCCTGGAGGGTGGCACCGGCGATGACACACTCAATGGTGGCACCGGTGGTGACACTTTACTGGGAGGTGCCGGCAATGATGACCTCACCGGTGAAGCTGGCGCCGACACCCTTGAAGGGGGAGACAATGATGACACGTTACGTGGCGGCAGCGGAAATGACACGCTGAGAGGCGATGCGGGCAACGATACGGTCGATTACAGCGGTGTAACAGGTATTGTGACAGCCAGCCTGCTGGATAATGAAGCGACCAGTGATGGCGACAGCGGTCAGGATACCCTTGAGAATATTGAGAACCTGATTGGTGGTACCCAGGGTGATTCACTGACCGGTAATAATCTGGGCAACCGGCTGGAGGGACGTGAAGGCAATGATGTCCTCAAGGGCGGCCTGGGTAACGATGTACTCATCGGTGGTGATGACGGCGGCACAACCGATCGTGCGGATTATGATGATGCCACGGACAGTGTCACGGTCAACCTGACGACAGGAACCGCCTCCGGCGCCAATGGTAATGACACGTTGACCGGTATTGAGGACCTCAAGGGCAGTAACCATGATGACACCCTGACCGGAAGCAGTGTTGCCAATGTCATAGAAGGATTGGATGGTGCTGACACCATCCGGGGCGAAGGTGCAGCGGATACGCTCCACGGTGGTGATCAGAACGACACCCTGTTTGGTGGCACGGGTGATGACACCGTCAATGGTGATGCCAATGATGACACCATCAGCGGTGGTGCAGGAAACGATACCCTGAATGGCGGCGCTGATTTCGATACGCTGGATTACAGTGATTACAGCAATGGCCTGACCGTTAACCTCAATCTCACCCAGGTCAATGCGGGTGCTGATGATGTGGATACCATCAGCAACTTTGAAGCTGCCAGTACCGGCAGTGGTAATGACACACTGGTGGGTACAACGGTAGCCAATACGCTCACAGGGAATGCCGGTACCGATAACATCACGGGCGGTGATGGCGATGACACACTCAATGGCGGTGAGGGTGATGACACCTTCGTAGAAGGTTCCGGCAGCGACACCATTGATGGTGGCGATGATACGGATACCGTTGATTACAGTAACCTTGGCGCCGGGCAGTCTGTTCAGGCAACCCTGGTACTGGGGGGGGATGGTACCGCGATCTCCGGAGCAGATACTGATGTATTACGCAATATTGAAAATATCATTGGTACCAATTCCAACGATACCCTGACCGGTAATGCCGTGGTTAACGTACTGACCGGAGGCCTGGGTGACGACACCCTGACCGGTGGCGCGGGCAGCGACACACTGAATGGCGGCGACAACACTGACCGTGACACTGCCGACTACTCTTCGAACACCAGCACACAACACATAGTTATCAATCTCGGCAACCAGGCGCTGAATAACGATGGCCAGAGTGGTGTGGATACCCTGAACGGTATTGAAATTATTCGCGGTGGCGCCGGGGATGACCAGATAACGGGTGATGCCGAAGACAATGATTTTTATGGCAACAGTGGTACCGATACCCTGATCGGTGGCAATGGTAATGACAAACTCTACGGTGGTGATCAGAACGACAGCCTGCAGGGTGGTGAAGGCACGGATACGCTCGATGGCGGTTCAGGTACAGACACGGTGGATTACACCGATGCCACCGGCGATGTTGAAGTGAATCTCACGACTAACCGGGCCCGGGAAGGCGGAGTCCTGACCGATTCCCTGAATGAAGTTGAGAATATCCTGTCCGGCGATCATAACGATACGCTGATCGGCAGTGGTGGCTTGAACCGCATTGAAGGCGGCCAGGGAGATGACAACATCACCGGTGGCGCGAGTGATGACCAGCTGTTCGGTAACGAGGGTGCGGATACCTTCTTTGAAGGTTCCGGTAGTGACACCATTGACGGTGGCACAGACGTCGATACCGTTGATTACAGTTCCGTAGTGGGTAATGAACTCACGGTTGATCTGGATGATGGTTCGGGTGGCGATACCGGTTCAGTCACTTTCAGCGGTAATTCCGATATCGATACCCTGATTGATATTGAGAATGTCACAGGTACCGATGAAAACGACGACATTACCGGTAACAGCGAAGATAACGTGCTGGCCGGTGGTGCGGGTGATGACCGGCTGGTTGGCGATGCGGGTGACGATACCCTGGATGGTGGCGCCGAAGGTGCTGGCGGTGATACGGCGGACTATGGCTACCAGACGAACGATGTCCTGATCAATCTGGCGGATAACACCAATAACAATGATGGACATGGTGGTCAGGATACTCATATCGATATTGAGAATATTACAGCAGGTTCGGGTAATGACACCCTGACCGGTGATACGCAGGACAATATCCTCGACGGTGGTGCGGGCAATGATAAGCTTGCCGGCGGTGCCGGTGACGATACCCTCAATGGTAATGGCGATGTTGATACGGTTGACTACAGTAGTGCAGTTTCCGGGCTGACGGTTGATCTATCGAGTCCTGCACTGGTGAATGACACGCTGGGTGGACAGGATACCCTGCAATCTATTGAAAACATCATTGGCGGTGACCATGCCGATACCCTCACCGGCAGCAGTGACGCGAACCTTATCCAGGGTGGGCTGCAGAACGATACACTGAATGGTCTGGGTGGTACCGATACCCTGGAAGGGGGTGATGGCGACGACACCCTTAACGGTGGTAACGACATCGACACACTCCGTGGTGGCAACAATAACGACACCCTGACCGGTGGCGCTGGCAACGATAACCTGTTCGGTGATGCTGGCAGTGATACGGCAGATTACAGTGCAGAGTCGCAGGCCGTTACCATCAACCTGTCCAACCAGTCTGTGAATAATGATGGCCAGGGCGGCAGAGATACCCTGAACAGTGTCGAGAACCTTTCCGGTGGTTCCAATAATGATTCACTGACGGGGGATAACCTCGGCAACATTCTCCATGGTAATGCGGGTAATGACGTACTGAGTGGTGGTGGCGGTGTCGATCAGCTCTTTGGTGATGCCGATGATGACACCCTGATGGGCGGTGCCGGTAGTGATACGCTGGATGGTGGTGGTGGAACCGGCGATACGGCAGATTACACCGGGCATGGCAGTGCCGTAACCGTAACGCTTACTGATGGCGGCGCCGGCAGTGGTACGGCGACGGATGCGGGTACCAGCGATACCGATACGCTTGCAGGCATAGAAAACCTGACCGGTAGCAGTGGTGATGACACGTTAACCGGTAATGACCTGGCCAACGTGCTCCATGGCGGTGATGGTGCGGATACGCTTAAGGGCGGTGATGGCGCTGATATTCTGCGTGGTGGTAACGAAAGTACTGATACCAGTAATGCGGATGTGGCTGACTATAGCGGCGCCACAGGTGCTTTGACCATTGACCTGGCCAGTGAAGAAGCCACCAATGACGGCTTCGGGAACCGTGATGATGTCATTGGCATTGAGCGGGTCATAGGGACATCACATGATGATTCCATTCGTGGTGATGCGGTAAGCAATCATCTGACCGGCGGTAATGGTAACGATACCCTCTATGGTGCCGGTGGTGTTGATACGCTAACCGGCGGTGATGATGCGGGAACCGTTGATACGGCTGATTACAGCAGTGCCAATAGTGCCGTCAATGTGAATCTGCTGGGAGGTGTCGCTTCAAATGATGGTGACGGCTCCAATGACATTCTGGTCGGTATTGAGAATGTGATTGGTACCAGCAATGGTGACACCATCGCTGGTGATGACAATGCCAACAGGATTGAAGGTGGCAACAGCAGTGACACACTGACAGGGAATGGCGGTGATGATGAATTGTTTGGCGGTGAGGGCAATGACATTCTCGACGGTGGTCTGGGGGTCGATACGCTGAATGGCGGGCTTGGCAATGACCGGGTCGACTACAGTGCGTTCACCGGTTCACTGGTGATTGACCGGTCTGCCGGCGGCGATACCTTCCAGGTGGATCTGGGCGGCGGTAATGTCGATACCCTGATCAGCATTGAAGATCTGGTGCTGGGTGAAGGAAATGATCACATCATCGGCGACAACACCGATAACCGCTATGACGGCGGTATCGGGAATGACACCCTCGAAGGTCGAGGCGGCGATGATATCCTCAATGGTGATGAAGGCAATGACACCCTCCAGGGGGGCGATGGCAGCGATACCATGGATGGTGGTGAAAGCACCAACGACAACGATACCCTCGATTACTCTGATACCACTGCAGGTCTGACCATTGATCTGGGCGCCTCCAGCGTTGTGGATGTGGGTCGTGGCACGGATATTATTGCCAACTTTGAATCAGCCAACGGTGGCTCCGGCAACGATACCCTGATCGGTACCGCGGAAGTCAATATCCTCGATGGCCAGGGTGGTGATGACACACTTTATGGTGAAGCTGGTTCTGACACCCTGAAGGGCGGGACCCATGGCAGTGTCGGCGATACCGTGGATTACAGTACCCATGGCAGCAGTGTCACTGTCACACTGGGCGCCGGTGGTAATGGCACAGCGTTTGATGGCACCGATACGGATACACTGGAAGGCATTGAAAACATCAATGGTACGTCTGGCAGCGATACGCTGACCGGTAATGATGAGGTCAACACCATCAATGGTAATGGTGGTGTGGATACCATCAATGCCGGTGGTGAGGCAGATACCGTGAATGGTGGTGCCGGTGCCGACATTCTTAACGGTGATGCAGGTGCTGACACCATTCATGGCGACGGCGATGGCGATACCATCAATGGTGGTAATGATGACGATACGCTTTATGGTGATGCCGGCAATGACACACTGAACGGTGATGCCGGTGATGACACGCTTACGGTGGTACCGGTAACGATACGCTGGATGGTGGTACTGAATCGATCAACGGCGATACGGTTGATTACAGTGGCAAGGGCGCTATCACCGTTGATATGACGCTGGGTAGTAACCATGTCAGCAACGATGGTGAGGGCGGACAGGACACCCTTAATGAAATAGAAAACATTATTGGCACCAGCGGTAATGACAGTATTACCGGAAATACCGACAACAACCGGTTTGAGGGGGGCGACGGTGCTGACACCCTGAACGGTAATGCCGGTGATGACACCCTGATTGGCGGTGGTGGTGTGGATACCATCGACGGCGGTGCCGACAACGACACCATTGAGGGCAATGAAGCTGATGACTCCCTCTCAGGTGGCCAGGGAGAGGACTTCCTCAGAGGCGGCGATGGGAATGACACCCTCCTTGGGGGAGCCGACGATGATACGCTCTGGGGCGAGAACAATGACGACACCATTGATGGTGGCGCGGGTAATGATTCGATTAATGGCGGTGGCGGAACCGATACCCTGCTGCTGACCGGCGCAACGCAGGCAGTAGATATCGATCTCAGCAGCAATATGGCGGCCAACGATGGCTATGGCACCAGCGACAGCAGTATCACCTTTATCGAAAATGTCACCCTGGGCGGCAATGGTGGTGTTGTAACCGGCACAACCGGCGTGAATGTGCTGACTGGTAGCACGGGCGTGGATGAATTCCATGGTAACGGCGGCAACGACACCCTCCTCGGTAATGAAAACAATGACCGGCTGTATGGCGATGCCGGGCAGGATACCCTGGAGGGGGGAGCCGGAGATGACATCCTCGAAGGGGGATCGGAAAACGATATCCTGCGCGGTGAAGAAAACAACGATACGCTGCGTGGTGATGGAGGGCAGGATCAGTTATTCGGTGATGAAGGTGTTGATACCCTTGAAGGGGGTGATGAGGCGGATACGCTTGAGGGTGGTGATGATGGTGACTTCCTCCATGGAGGAAATGGCAACGACACCCTGAGAGGCGACGCCGGTGGGGATGAACTCAACGGCGATGCCGGTGATGACGATCTCGACGGTGGTGCGGGGGCGGACACACTGAATGGTGGTGATAATAATGACACCCTGACCGGTGGTACCGAAGACGATACCCTCAATGGGGATGCCGGTGATGACACGCTGATTGGCGGTGCCGGGGATGACATCCTGAACGGCGGCGCGGGTACAGAAGACTGGGCGGATTACAGCAGTGTCGCCGGTAATGTTGTAGCCGACCTCAGTGATACCGTTGGCACCAATGCCCAGGATGGTGAAGGCTCCAGTGATACCCTCAGCAATATCGAAAATATTCGTGGTGGTGCCCAGATTGATGATCTCACCGGTGATGCCAATGCCAACCACCTTATAGGTAATGGTGGTGATGATATCCTTTCCGGTGGTGGCGGTGCTGATCATCTGGAAGGGGGTAATGGTAATGATTATCTTACCGGTGGTGCGGGTGCGGATACCCTCGACGGGGGTGAGCAGGCCGGGGATAACGATACCGTTGACTATGCCAGTGAGACTGCCGCGGTCACCGTGGATCTCGCTTCTGCGTCACAGACTGCAACAGTCAGTGCAGTCACTGACAATCTCTCAGGTATCGAAAGTGCCGTGACCGGCAGTGGTGACGATGTACTGACCGGTAATGGTGACGCGAATACCCTGACGGGTAATGGCGGTGATGACACCATCAATGGCGGTGCCGGCAACGATACCCTGGACGGCGGCGATAATGACGACACGCTGAACGGCGGCCAGGGTGATGACAACATTGATGGCGGCAGTGGTGATAATGATCTGCTTGATCTGAGCACCGCCACCCATACCATCAACCTGGACCTGGGTGATGGCGAAGCGGTACAGGATGGCTATGGTTCATCCGACAGTACGATCATACGTATTGAACATGTCACCGGTGGTGCAAAGGCTGACAATATTACCGGTAATGCTGCGAACAATACGTTGCGTGGCGGTGGTGCTGCAGACCGTCTTTCAGGCGGGAATGGCAGTGATACCCTCTATGGTGATGGGGGGGCAGATATACTGGAAGGCAATGGTGGCGACGATACCCTCTATGGTGGTGAAGGTGATGATACAGTCACCTATGCAGATGCCAGTGCTGTTACCGTCAACCTGTCAACCAACAGTGCCACGGGGGAAGGTAATGACAGTATTTATGAAATTGAAAACGTTATCGGCAGTTTCTCGAACGATACGCTGATTGGTGACAGTGGCGCCAATAACCTGGATGGCAATAACGGTGACGATACCCTGAAAGGGGGAGCGGGTGATGATGTACTGAATGGTGGTGATCACAGCAGCCTGGGTGACACCGTGGATTACAGTGATGCCACAGGGGCTGTTACTGTCAATCTCGCAGGCCAGACGGGGAGCAGTACGGACCAGGGCAGCGATACCCTGAATAATATTGAAAATATTGTTGGCAGTAATCAAGGAGATACTCTGACGGGAAGCACGGCCAATAATACGATTGACGCGGGCACCGGCAGCGACACCCTTTATGCAACCGATGGCAGTGATACCCTGGATGGTGGCGGTGATAGCGATACGGTCGATTACAACTCGGCACATTTCAATGGCTCGGGTACTGGCATAACCGTCACGCTTAATGGTGCGTCCAACGGTTCAGCAACCCATGGCAGTGATACCGATACCCTTAAGAATATCGAGAATGTGATAGGCACCAGTAATGCCGATTCAATCACCGGTGATAGTGCCAATAACACCCTGACAGGCCTTGGTGGCAATGACACGTTGAAAGCCGGTCTTGGTACAGACACGCTGGATGGCGGCGCTGATACGGATACCGCCGATTACAGCGGGCATGCCAATTCAGGGATCACCGTAGTGCTTAATGGCAGCGGTATCGGAACGGTCAATGATGGCACCTTTACGGATACGCTCCGCAATATCGAAAACATCACAGCCACGGATGGCGTCGATACCATCACCGGTGATGATAAAGATAACGTCATTAATGCGGGTGCCCAGAACGATACCATCCACTCAAGCGCCGGAACCGATACCATTGATGGCGGCAGCGGCAGTGACACCCTCAATTACAGCACTAACTCCAGCGGCCTGACCGTCACCCTGAATGGTGCGTCTGACGGTTCGGTCTCCAAGGGGGGGAATACAGATACCGTCCGTAATATTGAAAATATCATCGGTACCAATGGTATCGATTCCATGACGGGTGATGGCAGCAATAACAGTTTTGAAGGGCATGGTAACAACGATACGTTCTTTGGTAGTGCCGGGAATGACACGCTGGATGGGGGGGCTGACACTGACACCGTCGATTACTCCACCATCAGCGGTGGTGTCACAGTGACGCTGGTGAATACCGGTGACGGCTCTGCGACCAAGACCAATGGTACGGATATCCTGAGAAACATGGAGAATGCCACAGGCACATCTGGCCAGGACACGTTAATCGGTAATGATGTCGCTAATATACTGCAGGGGGGAGCGGGTGATGATACGCTCCGCGGTGGTGCAGGCTGGGATATGCTCAATGGTGGTGCCGAAGGCTCCGCTGGTGATACGGTCGATTACAGTCAGGATAACGGTATTGTGATTGTCGATCTGTCATCCAACTTCGCCCAGGATGGCGGCGGATCCACGGATATGCTGACAGATATTGAAAACATCATCGGTTCTGATGTTGCTGCGGGTGATATTCTGCGTGGTGATGGTGAAGCCAACACCATCGATGGCGGTGGTGGAAATGACAACATCCAGGGCGGCGCAGGGGCTGACACCCTTAATGGTGGCACTGGCAATGACACCATCAACGGCAATCAGGACAACGATACGATCAACGGCGATGCCGGTGATGATTTGATCCATGGCGGGTTCGGCAGTGATACGCTCGATGGAGGGTCCAATACGGCTTTGGGTGACACGCTGGACATGGTGGGTAATGTTACAGGACCGGGCGATACACCGGACGATATCACGGTAGATCTCTCTTTAACTCCGGATGCACAGGGTTATATCACCGTTAACAAGAGTTACGGTGGTGGCACCAATACCGGTACTGACAGGGTCAAGGGTTTCGAAAATGTCAACACGGATCACGGAAATGACACCCTGATCGGCGATAATGCCAACAATGTGCTAACCAGTGGCCAGGGTGCCGATACGCTTCGTGGCCATAATGGCGATGACACGCTTAATGGCGGTACCGGCAACGATATTCTGGATGGCGGCCTCGGCGATGATACCCTCAATGGTGGTGATGATACGGATACTGCGGATTACAGTAATGATACCAACGGTGTCACCGTGAACCTGCAGACTGGCAGCGGGACGGATGGTGGTGGCAATACCGATACTCTCAACAGTATTGAGAATGTACTGGGCTCCAATTCCACCCTGATAGGCGATACCCTGACAGCCCACAGCACCATTGCCAACGTACTGGAAGGCAATGCCGGTAACGACACCCTGACGGGGTTTGCGGCCGACCAGCTAATCGGTGGTGCTGGCGACGATATTCTCAACACCAACCTGGCAGCCCTGCAGAATAGCTCCACCCGGATGGATGGTGGAGCGAATAATGACATCCTCAATCTGGATGAGGGGGAAACCTTCAATCTCAGTTCCTATACCAATCTCATCGACAACATGGAAAAAATTGATTTCACCGGTGGAAATGCCGATACCATCACTATCTCCATGAATGATGTCAGCGCCATTACGGGTAGCAACAGCCTGACCATTGATGTTGACAACGGTACCGACGGCATCACCGTGAATGATTACGACAACGTCGTGAACAACGTCAACCAGGATGTTTATACTGACAGCAGTGGCAACACAATAACCGTTAACTTCCTCTGATTTGTTCAGACAAGCCGGTTCAGAGGGCGCACAGACAATGGATTGCAGCGCCTGTTATGCTCAAATTCACACTGAAAGAGAGTTTCCTCGCTATCTGCCATTATCTCGGGGCGGATGTAGTCAATGAAGATATCGAAGCACTGATTCGGGATGGCCAGGATTTTGATCTGCGCTGTCTGGAGCGGGCGGCCAGCTATTGCGGCCTTAGCGCGATAAAAAGTCGAAGGAAACTCATTGACCTGTCAGAAGACGACTTTCCCTGTATTGTCCAGCTGAAGAAAAAGCACTTCATGATCATCACGGATTACCGTGAGGGTGAATGCTTTGTTGCCTCGGGCAAGCATAACAAGGGCATCTGGATGCCGCTGGAACGTCTGGAAGCGGTGTATTCCGGTGTGATTTACCGGTTTCAGGAAGGTGGCGCCGAGAAGCAGAAATACCGTTCCCTCATGCCGGCCTGGTTCCGGTCACAGATGGACGAACTCTGGCCACACTATGCACAGGTGTTGCTGGCAACGGTGATGGTCAACCTGCTGACACTGTCGCTGCCTCTGTTCACCAACATGGTCTTTGACAAACTGATTCCGACCTTTGCCACGGATACTCTGCTGACGCTCAGTATTGGCATGGCGGGCGTGGTGGTATTTGATTTCATCCTGCGCTGGCTGCGCAGCTATTTTGTCGATGATGCCTGCCGGATCATTGAAAAACGCAGTGAACAGTTCATCCTGGCGCGCCTGATTCAACTGAAACAAAGCGCATTGCCCGACTCGCCCGGCCGGATTACCCATGCGGTAGAAAACTTCGCCCGGGTGAAGGAGTTCCTGTCCGGAACGGTATTGCTGTCTTTGCTGGACGTTCCGTTTTTTATTCTGTTTACCCTTGTGATTGCCTTGATTGCCGGTGTAATGGCGCTGATTCCCCTGGGGATTGCACTGTGTCTGATACCCGTCACGATTTATAGCTATCGTCGGACACGCCGTTATGCCAGCCAGCTGACCCAGGCCAATAACGCCAGGACTGCCTATTTGTACGAAGTCAGCTCAGAACTGGAAGCCATCAAAACACTCGGGGCCCGCCGAAAAGCACTGGCGCGCTGGCGTTCCCTGGTGACCAACACGGCGGGTGCTTCTCTGGCGAGCAAACAATCCAATGTGCTGCTGAATACGTTGGTGATGAGCGCTACCCAGTGTGTGGTCATCGGTATGCTGGTGTTGGGTGTGTTCCAGATCTACAGCGGCAGTATTTCGCCGGGCACCCTGTTTGCCTGCATTATTCTCGGCAGCCGTGCCATTGCCCCGTTAATGAACCTGGCTATGGCGGTCAACCGGCTAAGTTTCTCCATCAAGGCGCTCAAGGAGATCAATGAACTGCTGGGGCTGACAGGTGAGGATGACAGTAATGACAAACTCAATGTGCCTACGCTGAAGGGGCATATTGAATTCGATAAGGTTTCCTATCGCTTTGAACCGTCAGAACCTGAGGTATTGAAGGATATCAGCTTCAGTATCAAACCGGGCGAGCGGGTCGCGATACTGGGCGCATCCGGTTCCGGCAAGAGCACGCTGATTCGATTGATTCAGGGACTGGTGGAACCCACAGAAGGCAATATCCTGATTGATGGCCACAATCTTAACCATCTGAATCTGGATCAGTATCGCAGTCATTGTGCAGTGGCCCCCCAGAAGCCTTCGTTGTTCAGGGGAACGCTCAAAAGTAACCTGATGCTCGGGAAAAGTTCGGCGACCACAGAGAAACTGGATGAAGCCTGTCATGCCGCCTGCTTTGATGGCTTTGTCCGACAGTGTTCCAAGGGCTACAGCCACCCGATTCAGGAGCGTGGGAGCAATCTGTCGGGTGGGCAGAAGCAAGCACTGTGTCTCTCCCGTGCGCTGCTACGGCACGGGCGCTTGTTGATGCTGGATGAACCAACCAGTGCTTATGATAATTACAGTGAAACCCTGTTCTGCCAGCGATTACCTAACATGCTGAAGGAGCACCAGACGCTGATCCTCATTACCCATCGGCATAACCTGCTACAGCTGGTGGATCGCATTATTGTGATGGCCGAGGGGCGTATTATTGCTGATGGTAGCCGTAACCGGGTGCTGGCTGAGCTGACTCAGCGACCCGTGGCTTCTACCATGTAGGAAAAGGTTTTTTCCATGATTGGTAAACCTGACCGCTGAAGCGTCAATTGTCCCTGCCAGTGACCCGGTTGACCAGCCGGGTTTTTCATGCCGATGTAATAGAACTGCTGTGCCTTGCTGCGAGTCATGGCGGGGAAGGTGTGTTTCTTGAGAAGTTGTCCATCTGGGGCAATCAGGCGCAGCGTGGCTTGATCTCCCGAGCTGAGGCCGATCAATCGTACCCAAAAGAACAGGTGTGGGCTGTCCTTTCCAGCGCCCTGGTTGAATGTGCCGGATTCTATCGCCTGATAGTCAGGTGGCCGCTGACCACTGAAGCCATGATCCAGCAAGGATCCTTGAAAGTAAGTGAGTTGTTCAAGAAGGGAGGGATGCCAGAGAGCGTTCCCGGTATTTCCACAATCCTCGTTCATAGTGGTACCGGTGAAGGGATCAATCGTCTGATCCTGATGTTTCACCTGAAAATGCACATGAGGAAATGCAGTCAGGCCTGATAGCCCTATATCCCCGAGAACCTGTCCCTGCTCAACCCAATCGCCCATCGATACTTTCAGACTGCCTTTTTTCATGTGTCCATACAGGGTTAACCAACCGTCCGGGTGCTTCAGAATTACTGCATTGCCCAGCCCGATGGCTTCAAGCTGAGCCCGTTTTTCGGGATTGAGATAGATATCCTCAACACCCTCCCGAATAGCGACGACTTCACCTTCCGCTGCAGCCAGAACGGCGACACCGGATGCCATTTGCGGGAGGTTTATCAGGCGGATATCCGTACCGGAATGACCATTGTAAGTTTGATGGTGACACTGGTAATCACGGTAAGCAGTCGAGGGATCGGTATCCACATAATTCTGGATAAAGCACTCAACGCCATAGTCACAGTCGACGGGAAAGATGAATGATGGCGTTTCCGCTACGCTGGGACCTGTTGCGAGACTGAATAACAAGAGGAATCGCCAACGTAATGGAGCCATCTTAGCGGTCTTTTAACTTGCTTTTCAGGTCGGTGACAGCTTTGGTTAATACTTTGAACATCTTTTCCAGCCGCGATTGACGAACCTGGTTTGACTGGCTTTCTGTCTCTACTTTCTCAGAAAGTGAT
This sequence comes from Kistimonas ophiarachnellae, assembly GCF_057552235.1. Classification (NCBI taxonomy): domain Bacteria; kingdom Pseudomonadati; phylum Pseudomonadota; class Gammaproteobacteria; order Oceanospirillales; family Endozoicomonadaceae; genus Kistimonas; species Kistimonas ophiarachnellae. The sequence goes on from NZ_BAAJPA010000004.1 coordinate 21,769, forward strand.
TCTATCTGCTCTGAACAGTCTTCAACTTTCCCGGAATAGTCCTTGACCTGATCAGACACCACCTTGAGTTCTTTGGTTGAGGTAACCACTTTTTCTTTGAGCGTGTCTTTCAGACCGGTGACCTGTTCCGTAGTTTTCACCTGGCTTCTGTGCAGGGTTTTCTGCTCATTGAGCAGGGCAGTGACAATCTGTACCAACCGGTGCTTGCTCTCCTTGACTGCGCCCAGGGCTTCGACGCTGGCATTGGTCTGGGTGGTGAACAGCTGGCGCAGTTTTTCTGCTTCTTTCAGCTGCAGTTCTGCCTGATTCAGCTGGCTGGACTGAAGCTCTGTCATGGTTTCAATGTGGCTGCCGACCTGCTTCACGGTGTCTGACATCTGGGTGGTTTGTTCAGACAGCTCCTGATGGTTGTGACTGATCAGATCAGTCAGCTCCCGCCACTGACCATCACTGATAGAGCCTTTGTCAGAGATTTTCTGCAAGATGCCGGAGATGGTGTGGAGCTGCTCTGCGATCTGCCCCAGTTGGCCGTTGTCGGCAGCGGGGGCTGAACTGCCTGAACTCTCCCCGTTACCGGGAACGCCGCTGCCAATAATGTGCTCAACCGTATGCTGGGCCAGCCAGTTCTCCATGGATGAAGTGAAGTAGCTGCTCGCCTTGTTGAGGTGGAGCAGGAGGATGCCGAGCACCATGGATGTGCTCAAGCCCATCAGTGAGGAACCGAAGGCGGTGCTCATCCCGCCCAGTGGTCCTTCCAGACCTTTGATCAATTTTACCAAGGTGACCATGATATCGACATCGCCACCGAGGCCTTGGGCCAGATCGGCGAGAATACCGCCGATGGAGCCGATGGTGATGGTCAGACCCAGGAAGGTACCGAGTAGTCCGATAAAGACCAGCAGGTCGGTGAAGTAACGTACAAAGGCAATCTTTTCATCCAGGCTGTCCTGCAGGGAGTCGATCAACGCCTTGGTGGCGGGCGCCGAAAGCTTGATCCTTCCCAGGGATGCCACATTGTTCTTGAGAAGGGTCATCGTTGGCGGCATCAGGTGCATTTTCAGCTTGGGCGGAGGCGTCTCGTTTTCGTCATCGACAAAGAGGATCTCGTCCAGCTTGGAAACGACCAGCACGTCATCCCGAAGGTGAAAGACATACAGGAAACAAAGGAATGTACCCAGCAGGAAAACAAACAGAATGGTGCCGTTCAAGGCAACGTTGGACATGAACGCCGGGCCAAAGAAGTCCTTGGTGAAATAAACCAAAACGATGGTGGCTGCTACGACAAACGCCATCCGCTGAATAAACCCCACGATTTTCCTGGGGTTGGCAATATGCAGCTCAGACATGCCCCTATATACCCTTTTGCTTGCGTATTTCCCTGGCCGGAGTTGCCTCGGCGTTTTCTACTTTTGCTTTATTCATCACAGCACAATCAGCTGTCTTCCAGGTTCCTGATCGTGTTGATGACATCGTTCGTATAAAAACGGATGTCCAGAATGCTTTTATAAAAGTCGAACTGAAAAACAGCGCTTTGGACCCGGCTGTTATGGTAATCACCCTGTGCAGTAGTGATATCCAGCAGGGTTTTCTCGCCCAGCTCAAACTCCTTGTAATAGAGGTCGACAATTTCCTGGTTGGTCTTCAGGGCTTCGTCGTTCACCATTTTCTCGTCCAGCAGCTTCATCGTGGCGCTGTAGGCTTCCTGAACCTTCTTTTCGAGGGACAGCGTGGCTTCACGCATCCGATAATCGGCCTGCATGACTTTTGCATTGTTTTCGTCAACTTTCCGACGAGCCTTGTAGCCATCCCAGAGGTCATAGCTCATGGTGATGGTGCCAGCCTCGGTGGTTTTCCATTCTTCCGACGTGTCCAGGGAATTCTCCCGGTTAACTTCCAGCTTCATTTGGAAGGTGGGATACAGGTCTGCGCGGGCCTTGTCTCTCTCTTCCCTGGCCGATTCGATGGAGGAATGCAATGCCTGAACCTGGTAGCTCCGGGTGATGGCAAATTCCACCAATTCGTCCAGGGTGTGTTCAATGACCAGGTCATCCAGCAAGGGCATGATCAGGTTGTCTGGTTCAATGCCGGTGAGGCTCTTGAAGGTTTTACGGGCAAAGGTCAGGTCGGTTTTGTACTGGATCAGTTCCAGTTCGGCATTCTGCCCAAGGCTGGTCAGACGCTGGACATCGGATTTTCCTGAGGCGCCCGCAGCTTCCCGGGTTTCAAGAATGCCCAGAAAGCGCTTGTAGAAGGCAATGTTTTCTTTCACGTGCCCGATGACCTGTTCCAGTTTGAGGATTTCCAGAAACGTCTTGGTTGTCAGCAGAGCCAGCTTTTCCCTGCCATCGCTCAATGTCTGGCGTGTGGCATTGAGTTTATGTTTCCGGGCATCCACCTGGTTGGAGATACGGCCAAAATCGTAGACAACCTGGCTGAGGATCACCGATGACTTGATCTTGTCCCGCCAGTCGTTACCTGTATTACGGGTGAGCCCTCGTTCCAACTGGTAAGACAATTTGGGTTGATAATCCGCATAACTCTGGTCAAGCCGGGCCTCTCCCATATCGACCGAGGCCTCTAAGGATTTTACGGTAGGGTTAAATTCCAGTGCCTTGATGACCGCTTCTGTCAGCGTCAAGGCATTGCCCGGGGTCAGAAATAACAACGTACAGCCCCCAAGCAGACATTTCAGCTTCATACCATTCAGTTCCGCCTGAGTCTGATGTAGTTATGGGGAAGGCTTTCAAGCTGAATCGGCTTTTGGGAGAAGAACTGTAGAAAGGCAATGGATTTATCCTGCCTGCAGAAATATCAAGAAGCCACAGGGCCAGACGATAGATACTTAGACTTGTTGCTGTAATACGTCGTTGCTGAGAAATCGTGCCGGTTTCCCGGGTCGTAGCCGGTTTTCATTCTGTTGATCCGCCGGTGGAGCGCAATGGCGAAACAACCCGAAAGTAACCCTTGGCCCGGATTCGTAGACGCCCTGTCGACCACATTGCTGGTATTCGTATTCCTTGTTGTTGTCCTTATCCTGGTTGTCACCGCGCTCAGTGTGCAGGTGGGCTTTGATATCGCCAAGGCGGTCCTGGAGACACAAAAAGAGGCGGCAGGGAAACATAATGCGCTGGAATCCGGGCAACAAGCTACCGTGGATGCAGACATAGAACGGGAAATTGTCTCAGAGGCCACAGAAGTCATTCTTGAAAGCCAGGTCGAAGCAGAAGTCCAAGAGAAACTGATTCGTATCAAGTACCAGGATTTCAGTTCCCGCCTGACCGAAGATGCCAAGAAAGAACTTGAGTCATGGGTTGATGAAAAATACGATGAAATCAAGGAAAAACCAGTTTTCATCATCAGTCTCCTGACCCATAAGGGCGTAGCAAAGACGGTCGCCTATGAAGTGGCATTCAACAGGATTACCCAGATACGCAAGATACTGGTTGATAAAGGTTTCCCTACGGAGAATATCAAGGTTCGACTGGATGATTCTGGTCCAGATGATCAACGCAATGAAGTTGTCATAAAGGTTAAGAGTGAATAGTCATGAAACCTTTATTTAGCCGGATGAACCACCGTTTCCTGTCACGCTATTCCATCGTGCTCTGTATCACGGGCATTATTCTTTTTTTCCTGATCTGGGCGGCGATTGTCGAAATAGATGTGGTCGTCAAAAGTGATGGCCGCGTCACGACGTTCAGCAATAACAGCGTGGTGGAGCATCTGGAAGGTGGCATTCTGACCGGCCTGCATGTCACGGAAGGCCAGCGGGTTGTCAAGGATATGCAACTTTTTGCGGTGATGAACCCTACCCTGACTGAAAACATCAGTATCCGGAAACAACAGCTAAACGGGCTGGTGGCCAAGGCACAGCGGCTCTATGCCGAAATGAAAGGTGAAGCACTGTCTCCTTCCATTGAGCAGGTGGCAGAGCAGGATGAATATTATCTCAATGAACTTGAGCTCTATAAGAAACGAAAAAAGAAACTTCAGGAACAGATTTCCATCGTCCGCCAGCAGATCACCAAGGAAAACGCGCTGTTGTCTGAGCTGGATCAGGTTATCAAGGATATGAACAATGAGCGGGCCGTAGCGCAGAAGCAGCTGGATATCCTGTCGACCCTGCTGCGGCAGGGCGCCGGTTCCGTGCAGAACCAGCTGGAAAAGAAGATGGTACTGCTCAAGATCGAAACCCGCATCAACCAGTCACTCAAACAAATTCCGGTAATTGAAGCGAAACTGTCCGAGCTGCGATTGAAGAAAAGTAAGCTAATCACAGATTTTCGCGAAGAATCGCAGCATGATTACAACAAAACGCGGCTGGATATCGCCCAGATTCAGGAGCAGATCCGCTCTTCACGGGAAAGGGAAGTGCGGGAAAATGTGACTGCACCGGTTACCGGTACTCTCCATACCCTGCATGTGAATACGATTGGTGAGGTGGTGCCGCCGGGAACGGTTTTAGCGGAGATCGTACCGGATGGGGTGCCGTTGATGGTCGAGGCTATGGTGGCGCCCCATGACCGGGCCAAGGTCTGGCCGGGACAGGACGTTAATGTGCGCGTTTCGGCCTACGATTACACCACCTATGGCTCCCTGAAAGGCAAGGTGCTGGAAGTGAGTGCAGACACCTACAAACATGAAGTCACAGCCCAGCATTACTACAAGGCCATGATTGAAACCGAAAACTCGGGGTTCGATGAAAACAGCCAGTTGATCCCGGGGATGACCGTAGAGTTGAATATCCTGGCCGGTAAACGGACGCTGCTGGGTTACCTGCTCGGGCCTCTCTCTGAATCCATCCGCTTTACTGCAACGGATACCTGAATCTGTACCTCACAGTGGCAGTGCCGTGGTGTATTTGATCTGTTCCATGGCAAAGCTGGAGGTGACATTACTTAACCCGTCGACGGAATCGATCAGCTTCTTATAGAACACATCAAATGCCTGGATGTCGCTGACAACGACACGCAACAGGTAATCCCACTCCCCACTCATCCGATAGAGCTCTGCCACTTCCGGGAACGAGGCCGCTTTCCGGGCGAAATCACTCAGCCAGCTGCTGTTATGGCCGCTGGTCTTGATATGCACGAAGACCGAAACGCCCAGGTTCACTTTGTCCGGGTCAAGCAGGGCGACGCGACGGGTCAGGATGCCTTCGTTTTCCAGGCGCTTGATGCGCTTCCAGCAGGGGGTGGGGGAGAGGTTTACCTGCGCAGCAATCTCGGTCAGCGGCAGGGTGGCGTCTTCCTGTAGAAGGATAAGTATTTTCCGATCAATTTTGTCCATGAAAAATAATTCTAATAACTATGGATTATTTAAAATTGTTTTCCAAACAGGCTTAAATCACCAGCTGACTTTGCAATATTTTTTTACCTTTCGGGCGATAGTATGAATAGCAGAAAATGATGTTATCGCTATTCGTGGAGAGTAACTGTTTATGGTCAGTCAGAGAGAATGGGTCAACCAGGCTATCCGTGCCATCGAGGCCGACTTCCAGCGTTCGGCAGACACCCATCTGATTAAACTCAATATCCCGAGCCTGACCGGTATCGATATTTATCTTAAGGATGAGAGCACGCATCCCACGGGTAGCCTGAAGCATCGCCTGGCCCGTTCCCTGTTCCTCTATGGGCTCTGTAACGGGAGAATCCGGAAGGGTATGCCGATTATTGAAGCGTCATCCGGCAGTACGGCAATCTCCGAAGCGTACTTTGCCCGGCTGATTGGCCTGCCCTTCATTGCCGTGATTCCGAAATCCACCGCGAAAAAGAAAATTGAGCAGATCGAGTTTTATGGTGGTCAGTGTTACCTGGTGGATAAGCCTGCGGATATTTACCGTGAGTCTGAACAGCTAGCGTCTGAACTGAATGGTTATTACATGGATCAGTTCACGTTTGCTGAACGGGCCACAGATTGGCGTGGTAATAACAATATCGCCAATTCCATCTTCAGCCAGATGAAAAAAGAGCCGTACCCTGAGCCTTCCTGGGTGGTCATGAGCGCAGGCACTGGCGGAACCTCGGCAACGATCGGACGCTTTATCCGTTATCGGCAACTGGATACACGACTGTGTGTCGTAGATCCGGATTACTCGGTATTTCATGACTATTTCAAAACCGGTGATTGCACACTGACACTGGATAAATCATCCCGTATAGAAGGCATTGGTCGTCCAAGGGTGGAGCCGTCGTTTGTTCCGGAAGTTGTGGATACCATGCTCACCATTCCGGATGCAGCCGCTATTGCAACGATTTACTGGCTGGAAAAGAACATTGGCCGCAAGGCTGGTGCAAGTACAGGCACTAACCTGTTTGGCGCACTCAAAATTGCGAGCGGCATGCAGGAACGGGGTGAGCAGGGTTCCATTGTTACCCTGCTGTGCGATGCCGGTGAGCGTTACCTGGATACGTATTACAACCCTGACTGGGTTGCCGCCAATATTGGTGATATCAGCACCTGGAAGCAGGCGTTGGAAGCGCTGGATATTACGGGCAATTTGTCCGTTTGATACGACATCAGTTATGGGCGGGTGTTGCCTGAAACGCTTTTCGTTTCAGAAATGCTCGCCATTTTCGTAGTAATCCCGCTCAATCAGCTTGTGAAAAACAACGGCGATATCGGTGGTTTCACTGGTTACACGACGAATCATGTGGGTCAGGCTGGTGGCGACTTTGTCCTGTACCTCTGGCCCCCGGTCAAACCAGTGCATTTCAATGAAGGGATAACCGGCATCTTCTGCGCCATCAACAATGAACGTCGAGGTGATGTGCTCCAGCGTGAAATGATCACGGGGACAGCCGACCAGTGCTGACAGGGAATCGACCAGTTCCTTGCTGATCATCATAACCTGGTTTTTCTGGACGCCTCGGATTCGGATATGTGGCATGTTTACCTGATCTCAGTTCAAGCGGATAGGCGCGTGAAGATAGCATGTTTTCCTGCACTTGCCTGTTCGGAGGATTAACATGTTCGAAAATGCTGGGCAGATAAGCGTTCAAGGACACAGTGGTGTATTGATGAACGGTAGCATGTACCGGTAGCACAATACTGAGCGACTTATATACATTGGCTGGCGCTACTGATGTTGACTTGGAGGGCTTGGCTTCTGGCGGCTGAGGAAGACGGTCGTAGATGTATCATTTTCTTATCGATACTGAACACACGGTTGTGTGTCGGTAAATTCTGTACTTTGTGACTATTTATAGCAGCCCCCACAGGTTCAAAAGAGCCTGAGGGGCTGGTTTTTATAAATATCGAATGAACTGGGCTATGTTGTTACGTGAAGTGATTATACTGATGCCAAAGCAGCCTTCGCCATTATACTTGTATCTAGCGGGTGTGCGGCGGTAGAAGTAGATGCTCCATGCTCAGTCTCAGAAGATATAGCAGGTCCCTCTGCTTCCATTCCCAACACAGCAACTTCGGGTTCATCACGTGATCCCGGTGCGCGGGCGGCACTGGTAAGCTGCACCTGGCTACCACTTCGGCTTAATTGACCCTCTAGATCAAATGCATCGGTTGGCGCCTGCTCACGAGATTGCTGCCAGTAATGATAGCCTTTCTTCAATGCCCAGATACCGCCGGCAAGACCGACACCGGTGACTCCACTGACGATCCCTGCACCTACCATTAAGCCGAATAAGTTTGCGGGCTCGTTTTGTACTGGAGGTACAGTCGGAGCGGAGGGGGTTTTCAGGCAGTGCGAACGTATCGCGGACAGTTGGTAATCAAAAATGGGCTGGTCAGGTTTTATTTCATCGTTAAAGACATGGGCCAGTGTGCGTGGTTTCCCATCGAAGTCAAACCGATCCTTGGCATATTCAAGAATCGTGGTAAGAGGTGCACCTGTTATTTTGGACTTAACACCACCCTTTAACACGTTGGGATCAGTAAGCCATTGATGTCCAGCACTGGCCAGATCGCCATTTTTTAGCGAATTCAGTTTGGGAATGATCGAGGTGCTGGAGTTTTTACCATTGTAGATAGGTGTGTCCCAATTGACCCCAAAGGCAAGCATCTGGATGAAGTGTGCCTGGGTCAGGTCTTCGCAGGCAAGGGTTAAGGCATTGAGGGGCAGACACTCAGCTGAAAGCAGGCGTTTGAGGTAATCCGGAAGGGGTCCGGCCAGCTTTGCTTCATCCCCCAGGAAGTGTCCGAGGTCTCGCGGAATGGTGTCGTTGGTCAGTGCGCCGTTGACGGCCCGGTCGTAGGCATAATTGATAGCAGATAATATCTGTTGTCCTGTTATCACCTTCGACGTGATTTCCGGCCTGATGTTTTCTGATGACATCAGGTATTGGTAGAGGCCTCTCGTCAGTTCGGGTTCATCCCTGGCGATCTTGTCCAGTGCCGCAATGAAGTCAGTCCCGTTGCTGTTGATCAGCTCTGTTTCGCTGCCAAACAGGCTGATCAGTTTGTCGTGAAACTGGGTCCAGGTCGGGTTGCAGAGTGGCGCCATTAAATGTGACACAATGGGTGCCGCGACAACCATTGCACCTTTCATCAAAAAGCCAAGCATTATTTGCTCTGCAACTGCAACTTGAAAAGTTCGATTGAATTCAACGGCCTTTTTTACGCCTTTGGTGAGCAGTTTGGGCGTATTTGAGCCGATATGACTCAATGCTCCAGTTGCCTTTTCTTTTGCTTTTTTTACTGAATGCATTTTGAATCTGGTTGCTTTGGAAATGGCGGGTTGATAATGGTTTTTTAAACGACTTGCAGTGCAAGTGCTGCTTAATGAATTGACTTTTGGCATGGTGTCTCCCTGGCAGAAATTGTTCTGCATGTGATTGAAAGAAACTGTCTTTGTCAGGCGATAGGTTTGTAAACGCACAGACTTAGGTTTCGGCAAGCTGAAGGGGAATTGGTTTCATCAAAAGAGTGACAAAGGTTGTCAGGGAGGAATTTGTCAGGGCTGTCAATGGGTTGAAATGGACTTGTGATGATTAAAGAATCACCTGTTTTACAGGTGAGTCATGTGTGAATGCATGGATATGACAACAGCGCCAGTCATGCCATCCTTCCATGTACTGCCTGTCTTGCTTTTATGTTATGTATTCGCCGATGTTGACGTAGCCGTTTCAGGGCTGTTTGCAGGTAGGCGGTTCAATGCATTTTTCGTTCATGAAATATTCCTGACTGCTTTTGTCAAAAAAGATAATCGTGATATTGCCGGTAATACCTGTCTTTCGTCGTATGATGCTGGTGATGGTGTTGACGGTGCGTTGTTTGATGAAGCTGCCGAGATCCAGCCAGAAGACTTCGATAACCGGGGACGGGGCCGGATTCCCGGCACTGACAAAAAAGTGCGACAGCGGTTGCTCAAGGGTGATATGCGTTTCAGGATAACCCATTATTTCAGCGACACGTTCAATCAACTCCTTACTGAATCGACTGATGGTTTGCTGATCCAGACCTCGTATCTTGATATGCGGCATGTGGTTTTTCCTTATTCAACATGACGTTAAAAACTCAAAAACTATTGATCTAAAACAACTACGTGCAAAAGTCGTTCAACTATAGTTGAGTCACATTGTGTAGTTGATTATTTCAGTTTTAAGGTCAGGTACGACCAAACGTCTTCGGGAGAAGCTGTCACTGTGTTGGAAGACATTCAGACTCAACCTAGCAAGCTGCATTTGCCGGATGACGAGCCCGCGTGGCGCAGTGGTCCCTTCACGGAGGAAGACCGCCAGATTATCCGTTCCATGGAAACCGTGGTAGACGGTATTGCCGCTATTCTGGGTATGAGCTGTGAAGTCGCACTGCACTCCCTCGAAGACCTGAACCAGTCCATCGTCAAGATTGCCAACGGCATGACGACCGGTCGTAGCGTCCACAATCCCATTACCGCCGGCGCCCTGCGCCAGCTGCATGAAATCGCCAGCCAGCCGGGCAGCGATATCCGCACCACCTTCAAGCGCACGCCAGACGGCCGTCTGCTGAAATCCACAAGCAGCGTTATTCGTAACGGTCAGGATCGTCCCATTGGCATGCTCTGTATCAACATCAACATGAGCATTCCTGCCGCGGACTTCCTGCAGGCATTCGTGGGTGGTGTTGACAGTGAAATGGCGGTGACCGAGCACTTCCCCTCCAGCGTTGATGACCTGGTGGAGAGCACGGTCGACAACACCATTGCGGAAATCAACAGCGATCACCAGCTGTCCAACAAGGTGAAGAACAAGCACATCATCATGGCCCTGTACGACAAGGGTATTTTTGATATCAAGGAAAGTGTGCCGCTGGTTGCAGGTAAACTCGGCGTGTCCAAGCACACCGTCTACCTGTACATACGACAGCGTAAATCCGGAGAAGGTTAGTCCCTGACCGGGCATCAGCCTTCAAAATCGGTGTGGTCGTTGTTGCGTCAAAAACGACAATTAACGACTACAGTTGTTTCTCAGTTATCAGGTCTCTATTCAGTCAGTATGCACACGTTTTTTGTTGCACCCACGCATTATGGGGTTGGCCTCACGTCCGTCGCCCTGGGTATGGTTCGTGCCCTTGATAAGCTCGGATGCCGTGTCTGTTTCTTCAAGCCGGTAGCCCAGCCCCGTCCGGGTGAAAATGGTCCTGAGCGGTCCGTGGAAATGGCCCGTTCCGTACTCAGCCAGCAAACCGTTCAGCCAATCTCCATGAATCGTGTGGAAGACCTGCTGGGTGACAACAAGTCCGACGTCCTGATGGAAGAGATCGTCGCCAACTTCGACCGTGCCTGCGCCGGTGCGGATGTTGTTATCGTTGAAGGTCTGATCCCGACTCGCGACGCACCTTACGTGCCACGCCTGAACAGCGAAATCGCCAAGACCCTGAACAGCAAGGTGGTTCTGGTCGGCCAGCGTGACGAAGACGAAACCCTGGCAGACGTCGCTGACCAGCTGGAAATCGCGGCAGACAACTACGGTGGTCTGTGCAGCAAGAATGTCCTGGGCTATGTCCTGAACAAGATGGACGAAGCAAGCCTGGCTGAGCTGAACCCCGATGGTGAGTTCAAGCCGCTGCCGGACATCACCTGCGAACGTGCCATGCCCATGGGTTACATCCCCCTGCGTGAAGAGCTGTCCGCAGCCCGTACCCGCGATATCGCCAACAACCTGGGTGCTGAAATCCTGTTCGAAGGTGAAATCAACCAGCGTCGTGTGACTTCCCGTGTTCTGTGCGCGCGCACTGCCGCCAACATGGCACACCACCTGAAGCCCGGCACCCTGATTATTACTCCCGGCGACCGTGACGATGTCATCCTGGCAACCTCCATGGCTGCCCAGAATGGTGTTCCTCTGGCCGGTCTGCTGATCACCGGCGGCAACCAGCCGGCAGAATCCATCATCAACCTGGTCAAGCCGTCCCTGCTGAGCAGCGGCCTGCCTGTGCTGATGACTGAATCCAGCTCCTACGAAACCGCGACCCGCATGGACCGTATGCACAACAGCGTACCGGCCGATGACCTGGAGCGGATCGAGATGGTCATGGAGACCGTTGCTGATCACATCAACGTGGACTGGCTGCAAAGCGCCATTGCCACCACCGTTGAATCCCGTCTGTCTCCGCCGGCATTCCGTTACCAGCTGGTTCGCAAGGCGCAACAGGCTAACAAGCGTGTTGTTCTGCCGGAAGGTGATGAGCCGCGTACCATTCGTGCGGCAGTTATCTGTCAGGAGCGTGGCATTGCCAACTGTGTCCTGCTGGGTAAGCGTGACATCATTGAAGCCGTTGCTGAAAGCCAGGGCATCACCCTGCCGGAAGGTCTGGAAATTCTGGATCCTGAAACCACTCGTACTCAATACATTGAGCCGATGGTTGAGCTGCGTAAGAGCAAGGGTCTGACTGCACCGATGGCGGAAGCACAACTGGAAGACACCGTTGTTCTGGGTACCATGATGCTGGCCATGGACGACGTTGACGGTCTGGTTTCCGGTGCGGTCCACACCACGGCGAACACCATCCGTCCTGCGTTCCAGCTGATCAAGACCCGTCCGGATGCCGCCAACGTTTCTTCCGTCTTCTTCATGCTGATGCCGGAACAGGTGCTGGTTTACGGTGACTGTGCCGTTAACCCGGATCCGACCGCTGAACAGCTGGCTGACATCGCCATCCAGAGCGCTGATTCCGCCGCCGCCTTCGGTGTTGACCCCCGCGTCGCCATGATCAGCTACAGCACCGGCGATTCCGGCATCGGCAGCGATGTTGAGAAAGTCCGTGAAGCGACCCGCATCGCCCGTGAGCGCCGTCCTGACCTGATGATCGACGGTCCGCTGCAGTACGACGCCGCGTCTGTCGAAGACGTTGCCCGCAGCAAGGCGCCTAACAGCGATGTTGCCGGCCGCGCCACCGTATTTGTATTCCCCGACCTGAACACCGGTAACACCACTTACAAGGCGGTACAGCGTAGCGCCAACGTCGTAAGTGTCGGCCCGATGCTCCAGGGTCTCCGCAAGCCCGTTAACGACCTGTCCCGCGGCGCGCTGGTAGACGACATCGTCTACACCATCGCCCTGACTGCGATTCAGGCCGACGCCGGGCAACAGTAATAGCAGACAGGGCAACCGCCGGTTGCCCCGTCCGTGAGTTAACGAGAAGCACAGCAGGTTATAGCCATGACAACTGAAACCATGAGCGCCTGGGAAGGTTTCGTACAGGGTCAGTGGAACGAGTCCATTGACGTACGTGACTTCATCCAGAAGAACTACGCCCCCTATGAAGGCGACCACTCCTTCCTGGCCGGCCCGACTGAAGCCACCGACAAGCTGTGGGCTGACGTCATGGAAGGCATCAAGGTCGAGAACAAGACCCACGCGCCGCTGGATTTCGATACCAGCATGCCGTCTACCATCACCAGCCACGATGCCGGTTACATCATCAAGGACCTGGAAACCATCGTCGGCCTGCAGACTGAAGCGCCCCTGAAGCGTGCGATCATGCCGAACGGCGGTATCCGCATGGTTGAAGCGTCCTGCGAAGCGTACGACCGTCAGCTGGATCCTGAAACCCTGAAGATCTTCACCGAGTACCGCAAGACTCACAACCAGGGTGTTTTCGACGTTTACACCAAGTCCATCCGTGACTGCCGTAAGTCCGGTGTTCTGACCGGTCTGCCCGATGCCTACGGCCGTGGTCGTATCATTGGCGACTACCGTCGTGTTGCCCTGTACGGCATCGACGCCCTGATGAAAGACAAGGCCCGTTCACACGCTTCCCTGGAAGAGAAAATGAACGCCGGCGAAGACCTGGAAGCGACCATCCGTCTGCGCGAAGAGATCTTCGACCAGTACCGTGCCCTGCAGCAGATGAAAGAAATGGCGGCCAAGTACGGTTACGACATTTCCGGTCCTGCGACCAACGCCCGTGAAGCGGTTCAGTGGACCTACTTCGGCTACCTGGCGGCTGTTAAGTCCCAGAACGGTGCGGCCATGTCCCTGGGTCGTGTGTCCACCTTCCTGGACATCTACATCCAGCGTGACCTGGACAACGGCACCATCACTGAGCAGGAAGCACAGGAATACATCGACCACTTCGTTATGAAGCTGCGTATGGTTCGTTTCCTGCGTACCCCTGAGTACGATCAGCTGTTCTCCGGCGACCCCATCTGGGCGACTGAGTCCATCGGTGGTATGGGTCTGGACGGTCGTACCCTGGTCAGCAAGACCAGCTTCCGTTTCCTGAACACCCTGTACAACATGGGCCCGAGCCCTGAGCCGAACATCACTGTTCTGTGGTCCGAGCAGCTGCCCCAGGGCTTTAAAGAGTACTGTGCGAAGGTCTCCATCGACACCAGCTCCATCCAGTACGAAAACGATGACCTGATGCGTCCTGACATGGACAACGACGATTACGCCATCGCCTGCTGCGTATCTCCGATGATTGTCGGTAAGCAGATGCAGTTCTTCGGCGCCCGCGCCAACCTGGCCAAGACCCTGCTGTACGCAATCAACGGCGGTGTGGACGAGAAGTTGAAGGTTCAGATCGGTCCCAAGACTGACGCAATCACTGCTGAAGTACTGGAATACGACGACGTCTACAAGCGTCTGGACAACTTCATGGACTGGCTGGCAACTCAGTACGTGACTGCACTGAACTGTATCCACTACATGCACGACAAGTACAGCTACGAAGCCGCCCTGCTGGCGCTGCACGACCGTGACGTTTATCGCACCATGGCGTGTGGTATCGCGGGTCTGTCCATCGCTGCTGACTCCCTGTCTGCTATCAAGTACGCCAAGGTCAAGCCGGTACGTGACGAAAACGGTATCGCTGTCGATTTCGAAATCGAAGGTGACTATCCGAAGTTCGGCAACAACGATGACCGCGTTGACAGCATCGCCTGTGAACTGGTGGAAAGCTTCATGAAGAAGGTGGCTTCCCACAAGACTTACCGTAACGCGGTACCGACCCAGTCTATCCTGACCATCACTTCCAACGTCGTGTATGGCAAGAAGACCGGTAACACGCCGGACGGTCGTCGTGCAGGTCAGCCTTTCGGTCCCGGCGCCAACCCGATGCACGGTCGTGACACCAGCGGTGCGGTTGCATCCCTGAGCTCCGTGGCCAAGCTGCCTTTCGCTTACGCAAAAGACGGTATCTCCTACACCTTCTCCATCGTGCCTAAGGCACTGGGTAAGGACGACAGCAACCGTCAGCGTAACCTGGCCGGTCTGCTGGACGGTTACTTCCACCACGAAGAGAACCGTGAAGGTGGTCAGCACCTGAACGTGAACGTTCTGAACCGTGAAATGCTGGAAGACGCCGTGGAGAACCCTGAGAAGTACCCGAGCCTGACCATCCGTGTGTCCGGCTACGCCGTACGTTTCAACTCTCTGACCCCAGAGCAGCAGCGCGACGTTATTACCCGTACCTTTACTGCGACTATGTAAAGGCAACAGGACAAGCCCGGCAGTGTTTGTGACACTGTCGGCTACCGAACATGGAATGACTGTGAGAGGTAGTTAAGGCGGGAAACAGTGACCCCTGTTTCCAATGCCAGGGATTTTATACCGGCCCATGTGGCCGGTTTTTTTTCGGGCTCAATATCACCGACAACCTCTAGGTGGTGAAGCACTTTGCCGATGATGTGATGTGTAGCTGGAGTTAGCTGGTCGATATGGCACCGGCGGACAAGCTGTTCAGCCTCCCATTCTACCCTTATACAAGAAGACTGTTGTCAGCGAGTCCGGATCACTCCATGGAACGGAAATGGTTTGATGGGCTGGCCAGTTCACAGATCAATACTGAGTCGGGATGATGCTGTACCAAACGCTTCCGTCATGCGATCACTGGGTTTAGGTTCACTACCTTTATTTTAAGGAGACGGCTCAGGGACACTTTGACGTCTGTTACTGAATGACAGTGAGCTATTGCTCATCTCACATAAAGATCTGTAAAGGTCTCCATGGAGGTTAAGATTAGTGGGAGTTCTTTATATATTTTGAGCCGGGGTGATCAGCGATACACATCAAATTTGGAGACAATCAATAGTCTTTGCTGATCTCCGGATAGGACTGATCATCCACATCTGGCCTTCTGTGTCGCTTTAAAATCACCTGTGTTCAGTTATCTTCTCTTGGATCTCGGGATATTGCTGTGTTCGTCTTTTCTTTTTCTTACTGCCGGAGTAGAAGTACGCAGACCTCTCTCTGCCAATTGAATTGCTTCAACCTCTCTTTGATTCACCCTG
Organism: Kistimonas ophiarachnellae; assembly: GCF_057552235.1. NCBI lineage: Bacteria > Pseudomonadati > Pseudomonadota > Gammaproteobacteria > Oceanospirillales > Endozoicomonadaceae > Kistimonas > Kistimonas ophiarachnellae. Next base: position 37,442 of record NZ_BAAJPA010000004.1, read on the forward strand.
CGCGCTGCTAATAAATCCCGGCTACCCTGACGAAGTATGATAAAAGCTAAGCCCATAGATGCAATGCACAGAATACCCGTGCCAAGCCAGGTTTTGATGTCTTCCTTTTTAATATCCCCCGTTACAACCGCTGTTACAGTCCAGCACAAAAAAACGCCTGTAGTTGCAGCCAGCCCGAGGGGAACTCCCAATCGTAGCACATGGGGTGCGCAAGTTTTCAGATTGTCGATCATAGAGAAAACGCCTGTTGTTCACCGATTGAATAATCAACCGGTAAATCTGAAATTAGTTCAAGACTTTCGCTCGTTGCCATACAGTGTTATTTCCCATTGCAGGTCCACATATGCGGGGTCAAATTATTTGTCTGTGTAAAACTGTAAACATCCCTGATTTGTGACACCCTAAATTCGAGTATTCAGACTGGTTGGTATGCTCACTCTTAAAGATGTTGGGTGAATCCGTATTATCCATCTTTAATGAGGTATCTGTATGCCTTATTAGTTTACGCTCCTATGTAGAGGTAACATCGGGCCTGATGTCTGCAATATTGGACAGAAGGTCAATATATAGACAAAATAGGGGGAGATAACCTCATTAGCCCTTATCTTGAAGTAGTTAAAGTTTCGGCCGCTTTTATCTTTGCAACGCCATAAAACTTCGTTGCTTTTTGTTTCAGGTCGAGATTGTTTATAACTTTATTTATTATTTTTTTGTGTGTCTTAAAATCTCTAGGGGTAAAATTAGTGTGTTCTAATATTGCTAAGGACTTTTCGAAGTCTGTGAGTTTGTTTAATATTTCTCTATTTTCTTGTGATGTGCTTGTTTTTGACGGTTCTTGTTTTTTCTTGGGTTTTTGTTTTTTTGATAGTTGTTCATTTATTAATTTATGTTTTAAGTTTGTCATTTGTTGTTCTGTTGTGCTGTTGAGGTTAGCTATCATTACTGGTGTTTTTGTTCTGGTGAATTCTTCCATTTTATCTTGTGTTTCAGAAAGGTGCTCATCTAACCATTCGTATAGTGATGTGAATAGCAGGAATGCTATGTCAACTGCCGATTGATTATTTTCAGATGCACATAAAAATATTTTGTCTTTTTCCCGCTTTGGGATGTTATCAAGGAGTTGTGTGTGTAATTTTTTGCCAGGTGCACAATCTAAAAGGATATCCGTGAAAAATTTTGACGTTATTTTCTTTATTTCCTGATTGTCTGACATGGTTTTTAATTCTTCTTTACAACGCTTTTCGTATTGGTAAAGTAAACTATAGTCGCAGAAGAAGGAATCATTCTTGTCTAACCCTTCTAAGAGTTCCTTATATACTTTAATGATAAAGTCATTTAAGTGTTCTTCGACTTTACGTTGTATTTCAGGGTATAAAATTTTGCGGGCATGTTTTGCTTTAATGTTAGTTGCAAAAGGCCGAAATGCATTGGAGACATTAAGCGCACGGTATAAATTATACCTTTCTGCGTATTCATATAACGAACCAGAGCAGTTCTCGAGTGTTGACGCCAGCCTGGTTGAAGCCACTCTTCCCGTCATCATCGAACCTGCAATGATGAGGTGCTGCAAATCACAATTAAGAAATCCAGCGAGCGGCTTTTCGTCAGGTATCGCCTTTAGCCATACTAATGTACGGATAGTAACATGGCCGAGTAGGCCGGATATGAGAATGCCAGCGAGACTGACAAATCTGCTGGTAAGGCCTGCTGACCATGCGACGAGTTTTGTACAAGGTATTACGACAGGCGCGAGGTTGAGTCCCATGGGTTTAATGTAACGATACTGTTTCCTGACGCCAGTCGCCGGTAGGTGCTGTTTCTGTCTGACTGACGGTTGTCTTGTTTGTCTGGATGAAGCTACTTGCTGCATGATATAAGCCTTTAAAAACGATCCATCATCACAAGAGAGCCATTCCTTCTCATTTAGTTCACTTGAAATTTACCGCATAACAGGCTTGTGATACTCACTGGCAGGCTTCAATGTTTAACGGCAAGTGATAGGAATGACTCATCATTTGTATTTCCGACCACAAAAAAGGCGATAGTATTTATAAGGTTGTACAACTTATAACTATTGTCGATGGTGTTTAGGTTCTAAAATATGGAATGACAGAGAGAGGTAGTTAAGGCGGGAAACAGTGACCCCTGTTTCCAATGCCAGGGATTTTATACCGGCCCATGTGGCTGGTTTTTTTATGGCTGTTAATAGTATGGAGACTTGTTTGAACTAATTCATTGGCTGTCTGTCAGATGCTTGTGAAACTCTAATAGTGAGATATTGAAATGGAACAGGCTCAAGGTCCAAGAACGCCACCAGTAACCCCTCCAAAAACACCATCGCCAGAGAGGCGACCAAGGTTATCAAAAACATCATCTGAATCAGCAATGCAGGGACGCATGCAAACGACCAGTGTTAGTGTACCACCTGAATTTGAACATCAAATTGAATCGTTACGTTTATCACCAGAATCAAGTGTAGGTCCTTCAGCGAGGGAAGTTTTACCGCAGAAGGAAAGAAAGGTTGCAGGTGTTTCGGAAGGTGAGCTTCCGAAGGCAAGCGTATCAATAGAGAGTGAATACAAGGTTTTTCATAATGACGCATTAATCGACGTGGAAGAATACATCACGCATAAATGTGAATGGCTGGATCAAGAGAAAGAACACGCTATTTTGGACATGGTTCAAGCCATTGATGAAAATAACTTAAATCCAGATAAAGTGCTTATTGTTGAAGAGCATGAAACACCGGGAGAACACCCTGAAAGTGATGTTGTAAGAAAAATATTTGATGTTGCACGTTTTGAAAATATTTATCATGGGGCTATTGATCGAATAAATAGACTGGAGGAAATAAGAGGTGATTTGCCTGGTGTCAACTTTATTGAGTTTAAACAGGTTTTTGCGAAAGTATGGTTTTATAAGGTAGTTTTATCTTTTCAGGATTTTATTGTTGATGGTGAGCCAGGTTGTTGTCCCGAGGAAGGGGTTAATAAACTGATGTCTATGATGTTGTATGGCTGTCATAATAATTTACATATTTTGCTTCCCGTAGTGCTTTTAAAAAAAGTATTGGAATATTTAAATATTGAAAGGCCCGAGGAGGAAACGCTTAAATTTAGCGGCTTAATCATTGAAAAGCTAAACGAATATATTGCGCAAGCTGAAAGCGCTATTGCATTTCAAGAGGTACCTCAGGGATGGGATTATGAAAGTACAAAGAGAAACGTCATCAATTTGCTGGGCGCCTCTGATCTGGAAGATATCATTGATATATCATTATTACCAAAGCTAGAGCGTTTTCTGGATAAAAAGGGTAATCTTTTTCCTGACGCAACCTATGTTTTACAATATACATGGTTAATAGGAAAAGAAATCACTGAACATGCTCACGTGATAAGAGCCCTGAAAAATATAAAGCGAATCTTCGATAAATTAGCACATGAGGATAGGGTACTGGCTCAAGCTTTCTGGTGTTACAGGGTTTTTGAATATCTGGGTTCTTTTACAGGTATTGCTATCGAGTCTGCGACTGTCAGAAAGTGTATCAATGAAACTATTGAAATCTTGCGTAAGGAAAAGAGACGTTGTAAGAATGAGTTCGCTTCACACTATCTCGGAATAAATATACTGGAGAAAACCGTCGAACATTTGGAGTTTTTAAAGGTTATGGGGCATAAGTGTGAAGACACGCGTTTGCTTTTACTTTCTGAGTTGGAAACAGAGAAAAAATTAGATTCCATCAGGTTACAGGTTGAGGATATTGTAAAGGACAAGACTGATAGCGAGAAGGCGAAAGAGCAAGCAGAGGCATACAGGCGCGATTATACGAAGGCGTTGATGATATCAGGAGCTGTTGCTAATCGACGTGAGCTTATCAGACATTATGAAATGATGGTGGTGTCATGGTGCGATCCTCCAGACATATTATCCAGAATTCAGCTTTTAGAGCTGGCGGAAGATAATTTATCGGACAATAAGATACCATTCGGAGATGTAGGCTTGTTAACACGGATATGGCTTTTTTCATTAATAAAACTGTTTGATGTTGTAACAGATAAACCAGAAATATATAAAAATATTAAACTGTTTGAGCGGGTATATAAGTTAATTGATATCGCGGTTTATAAAGGTGAACTTAGAAATTTATTATACGACGATCTTGATGTTTTAGATGCGGCACTGGATTTTGTTAGCCAATGGAAGCAAGAAGCTGGCGTATTATCCCGATTTGTTCGTGATGTGATGAAAAGTTTGTCAGACAATTCTCAATCCGTAATGCCACCTGAACCTGAGTCAGATACGCAAACTTCAGACGAAGAAGCGTCCGACGTTACAGGGAGTTATGATGTTACTGCAACGCAAACATTTGAGAGGACTGGCTCAGCATTACCTCAATCTCTGCAGGTAGGGCATTCACCTTTATCAGGGGAAACAATTAATGAACAAGAGAGCCAACAATTAAATCAAACAATCAGCTTTGTTCAGCAGTTATTGGATGGGTCGATTGAGGACGAGGAACTGTCTGGTCTAACGGAAGCAGCTGAAGTTGATTTTATATTACCTATACCAATATCAGGAGGCAGCCTCAGTGATGCTGAATTAAATGATCATTTTATTTATTTGTTATTTTGTTGGTATCGAAAAATTCCAAATGAAACCAGGCTGAGAATATGGAGAAATGTTTATTTTAATACTGTTTCCATAGCAGATAAAGACTCTGATAAGAGACTTTTGTTATTGGAACTTTTGGGACGGCGATTAGTACAAATTGCAGATTTCATGATACTACCAGAGTGTTCGGATGATTTTGATACACATTTTGATTTATTGCTTGAAGTACTAAAAATCGCTATCGGTAGTGATTTGCATAAGATATTGTCTGATGAAAAACTCGATGAGTTACATGAGGTGCTTGGATATATTGTTAATAGAAAAGAGAGTGAAGAAGCGAAATCACTTTTAGAATCTGTTGAAGCAAGGATGCGTCATATCCAAAGCTCGAAAGAGACAGCTTTTTTTGAGCAACAGTCTGGTGTACTTGAGCACAAAGAGGCTGCTGTTATGCCTGCTGGACCGGCGGTTCTGCAAGAAGGGAGAGATACCAGGCTTCCTACAATGCCAGAGCCATTCAGTGATGTTGCTGAGGCATCAGCTTTACCAGGTATAAGTGGTGAAAGCACTGTCATTGAGATAGCTGATATCGACAGCTATGTTGATAATATTCTTGAAAAAAGGGAATTCGAAAACCAAGTCCGGATAACGGATCTTGGCCATTCTTCCGATAAGTATAAATCGTGCTTTGTGGAAGGTGACCTTTCTCGTGACCATGCCGGTATAATGTTGAATTATATATTACGTATTGATTACGAAATGTGTGATAGTGATGCTTTGACGGATGCTTTGAGTCCTGTTCAGGACGCCATACCAAGAATTACAGATAAAGATCGCCATAGGCGTTGCGCCAGATTCTTTACGCATCAGATGATAGACAATATATCGCGTTTAGCAGGTGGTGAAGATTTGTATGAGGATGAAGTAGAGTGTTTTTGTGTTTTTATTAATGGATTGGAGTGGTGCTTAAAACAAGGTTTCCAAAAATGGTTTAGTTATGAGGTTATGTTAGATGTATTTGCTCAAATATATGAGACTTCCAGTCGTGGATCAATAGAATGTTCAGATTATTTGGAAACCCAATTTGATGAATATTTAAGTCCGCAATCAGAGCCACGCTATGAAGCAAAGACCCTTTTCGCTCTTGCGAAAACATGTTTTGTGCAGCAGTTTTCCAAAAGGCCAAAGGCCGAAATTATCTTTCCTGATTTTCATCAATGTACTGATTCGAAGATATTAGGTCAATGGGCAGTATTAATTGAGGAACTGTTATCGTCTGCTAATGATCCGTGCAGTGTTGATCCTGTTGAAGATATGGAATGTGCTAACTACCTGTTTGGACTTATGGGTGATTGTGAGAATAAAGCTGATATTTACAGAACATATTTTTGTCTTGCTGTCGAATCATCTCGAATGAACGATATCTCTTTGGTTGTAAATAATCTACCAGACAGGCATATGAATAATCAGATTGATGCAGTTAAGGAAGGATTTACATATATCAAAGAGCTTAGACGCGTCCAACAACGCAGGAGGCGAGTTGATCATGACAAAGGCTTGCAACATAAAGAGTATCAAGCCATTGTTAAGTCAGAAGAGGGAGAAAGGCTTCAATCTGCAATGCGTGTTATGGCATATGAAAATGCACTGTTGTCAGGAAAAGATAATTTATCAAGCATACTTGGAAAAGTGGAATATAAGGAAGAAAAGGCAGGGAAATATTCTACCTATACTTGCCCAAAATACCATCCACTTTGGAATAATCCTGTATGCTTTGAGCATATTTCTATATCGATACCATTTTTATGTGAAATCTGGAAATACTATGATGGGAAAATGTTTGCCTCAGAACGTCCTCAGGAACTCCATAAAATGGCTGCGCAGATGTTAAATCAATTGCACAGTGATAGCCCACATCAATTCTGGGCGAATAACGATTATTTCACTATGGATGATGTGATTTCAGTTATGCCTGCATTTAGCGTTGAAAATCGTCAACGTATTTTCGAATCTCGTCCAACCTCTTTAAAAGAATTAGTGGTTTCTCATTATCGAAATGCTTATTTTGCTGATGGTGCGAATCTCAAACAACTGAAGCAACAATGTGATGGCTTGCTGTCTGGAAGGAAAAAGGCAAAACAACGAAAAGCAGCGATTGGTTTAAATTCAGTGTTAAAATTGCATGTGAAACTATATTCTTGTGTAAGCAAACCCTATACAAAAAAAGTGAAAGCTATATTTGAAGATTTGAAAACATTGGCTTATGAAAAAGCCACTCTGACATTGGAGAGCGATATAGAGCGACCGCAGCGTTGGGATTCCTGGCTGCAAGCTGTGTTCTGGCAAGATATAAACAATGAATAGGCAAATCTGGATTTATTGAAAAATAATAAAATAATTATAAACCTGATATGCCTAAGAAAATATTACCATGCATGCCTTATTTCAATGGTTTGATGTCGCGTCGACATATTGATATAGCGCGCTTGCCCGGGGTATAGCGTTACAATTTCAGGTATAAAGTCACCGACATAAAAGGTGATTATGTGATCGCTGGTATTCACAAAATAGTGATAATCTGCCATCCGGTAGTTTTTCTCTGTTTTTCCTGAGTCAGTGCCGTCAAGCGGGAGAAGGGAAGATGATTGGTGATTATCTTCGGCTATCTCAATATCTGTAGCATCATCCGCCATGACAGTTGTGATACTGAGTGATATTAGCAGAATGCCCGCTGCCAGGCTTGAGTGAATCCGTGACCACATAATAATTCCTCCATGGTGAATGACTTACATTCTGTTTGTGCTGGACTTGCTGCTGGATTCTCACTTTTGGCTATCCTGCGCAAGTGTTTTCTATTTGATTGTGTACTGACAATAAAGTTCCCTATTCTGACTACCCACAACGCCGTTTATTGCATACAGAGATCAAACGTGGGGTGTTTTCAGATTATTTCTGATTCCGAATAGCCTGATCTGCCCATTGGCACCAGTCCGGAGAGCCAGGCTGGGGTTTGGCAGGTTCTAACCAGCGCAGTTTTCGGTGAATCACGTAATACCACTCAGAAGAGCCAATATCGGGCCCGTGGCCATGGCCATCACCAGTGCCGATCTTTTGTTCGACCATCCGGTTCCATTCCGGAGAGCAGGGTGGTGGCGTATTAGGCGGCAGGGTGTTGTCAGAGAAGGATTCACAGCCAATCAGGCCAATACAGAGCAATGGCAAACAACGGCGCAGCAATACCATGAAACAGCTCCAGAGTAGCATCAGTCTGAGGAAGGGCCATCATACAGGAATATGGGGAGCGCAAGATGATATTTCAGGGCCAGCATACGCAGGGTCACACCAGACACCATCACGATAGCGATGATCAGTACCGGGTGTAGTGCTGTATGGGTCAGGCCGACATAGAGGGCGGTCGCGAGAATTGAGACGGTCGCATAGAGCTCCTTTCTGAAGACCCAGGGGACATCACCGCACAGCACATCCCGGATAATCCCTCCGAAGACACCGGTCAGCAGAGCTGACAGGGTGGCGATTGTGTATCCATGCCCATGTTGCAGGGCAATATGAGCGCCGATTATGGAGAGCCCGGTAACCCCCACGGCATCAAAAAACAGGAAAACCCGCAGCAGGTGATTGAGGTAGCGCCGAATCAGGATGGTTGTCAGGGCCGCCGCCAGGCAGATCCAGATAACCTCAGGCCAGCGTATCCAGAGCAGTGGGAAATTATCCAGAAAGACATCCCTGAGGGTGCCGCCGCCCAGCGCCGTGGCAAAAGCAATGATCACCACGCCAAAGGGATCCATCCCCTTGCGGCCGGCCGACAGGGCGCCGGCAATGGACTCGGAAACGATGGAGAGGATCAGAATGCTGGTCAGAACCTGGTTTTCCATGGCAATTCCCTGAACGACCGTAAAAGGGTCATGTCACCGTTGGCTTTTGTTGGCATTGCCCGGGTTGCCACCGGGCACCTTTGACCAATAGTAGACAGTGATTGGGACTAAGGGGTTTCCGGTTCGTCGTTGCAGGCTTCGAAGACCCCTTCAAAGATGTCAGAGCACAGGGGGTAGTTGAGGTATTCCGGGTTTTCGCAGGATTCCACTACCCAGTATGCACGCTTGAGGATTTCTTCCTCACCAGGTGTCTGCTTACAGTACCAGTCGCGATTGGTGGCGACGCTCATGCAGGCCTGGGTGCGCAGCCGGGCCTCGACGCGGCAGGAAAGGGAAGACCATTCGCATTGCTGTGACCATTCCAGGTTTTTTGTGACGCAGTCTTCTGCCGAGCTGCCTGCGCTTTCTTCTACAACGGCTTCATAGAGGTTGGTGTAGTGTTCCAGGTTGCTGCTGACCCACCAGTAGCCCGCAGCGGCGACCAGGCAAATGGTGAGGAACAGCGCCATCAGCAGTAATCCCATCAGTTTTGCAGTCGACATAGCGGGTTCCATTGTCTGTAACGTAAAGGGCCTTAACGTATCATCGGGTCGTTCGCTACGATGCTTTAATAAGTTGGAACTATTAGCCCAGACTTGAGTCACAGGGTGGCTTGTCTAATACTGCGTTGGCGGCTTACAGGAGAGAGTTATGGCGGATAGCATTGAACTGATCAGCTTTAAGCTGTGTCCGTTTGTTCAGCGTTCAGTGATCACATTGCTGGAGAAAGGGGTGCCTTTTGATATCACCTACATCGACCTGGCCAACAAGCCTGACTGGTTCCTTAAAATCTCGCCAACGGGAAAGGTACCGGTGTTGCGGATTGGTGATACGGTGCTGTTTGAATCGGCCGTCATTAATGAATACCTGGATGAAGTGACGCCGCCTTCCCTGCATCCATCCGACCCGCTGGAAAAAGCCCATCACCGCGGCTGGGTTGAATATATCTCTACACTGTTTATGAGCCAGTATCGACTGATTATGGCGAAAGATCAGGCCGAATTTGAACGGGAACGGGATACCTTTGTGGGTGGACTTTCCCGGCTGGAAGAGCAGTTGGATGATGAAGGTCCATGGTTCGCCGGAGCACGCTTTTCCCTGGTCGATACATCAGGTGCCCCATTGATGATGCGAACCCGGACATTGGATCGTAACTTCTCGACGGAATTGCTGAAGGTTTATCCAAAGCTGCAGCGCTGGAGTGATGCGTTGCTCGCCCGGGAATCCGTGAGGCTGTCGGTTGTGGAAGATTTTGAGCCGTTATCGATTGAGCGCTATCGGGCGCAGGGCAGTTGGATCATGGCTTAGGTTATTGTTACGGGCTGGGTATTGTATTAACCCAGCTTGAGTTTTAATGACGGTCAATCAATGCCGGTCAATGCAATGATGGCTAAGTGTTTTCAGGATGTTGTTAATGGAGGAATTGGACATTCCATGACAACTGCCATAGCGCGTAGCGTTTGTGCTTCAGCCAGCTCAACCTGCCCATCATGTTCGATACACTGGCAGCAGGCCTGCAGCAGTTTTTCTTTGGCTTCCGGTTGTAATCGATTGGCCGCTTCCAGGGCATTGGAGAGATCCCGATAACTCATCTTGCCGGGCGGCTTTTGCAGTTCAAGCCCCAGTAATGTCATGGTTTTCTTATAACATGCCTGTTTCGCTGCTTTATCCATGCCAGACATGCTGATCAGTGCACTGACAATCTGTGCGGATTCTGCACCAATCTTTCGAACATCGCCGTAGCTGTCAAATGGCATCTGAGTCTTTTTGTGTCGGCTGCTGCCCAGATGATGCTGAACAATGGCCAATAAAGCCCATTCATGGGGACTGGTTTTTCCATCGGCCTTTGCCAGTTCCTGTAAGGTCTGTAACAGTTGTTTTTGTTGGGGCCGAGGGAGTGTTCTCAAGGTGGGCAATGTCAGTTCAACCAATACCAGTGGGTCTGACACGCTGTTGCTGTCGATGGTGTTGTAGAGCTCGATCGTCTGATTGAGAGTTTCTTCATCATAGTGTTTTCGAATAATCGTGGCCCGCTTCTCGACCATGTCAGGGTTATCATCCAGCATCAGGGCCATGAGCAGCATAACCGAGTCGTCTTTCTGATGAACGGCGCCAGCCAGTCGCATTGGCAGGGCACTGAGTAATGTTGTCGCATAGGCCATGTGCGACGCATTCGGTGCTCCCATGGCATTGAGAGAGGCGGTCAGCGCCTCTGCCTTGATTGAGCCGGTACCTGTGCTCGTTTCTGTGGCGGTTGCCGTGGGTGTATCGGTATCCGCTTCGATGAGAACGGGAGTGATATATTTACCGTCCCAGTCCGGCATCAGTTTACGAATGCGATCCTCCAGTGGAGGATGCGTGGAAAACAGCGCATTGAAAAAACCACCGACGGATTTGCCAAACATCATATGGCTGACGTCTGGAGCATGGGCGGACTGCAGTAAAGAGCTGTGCGCTGAACCGCCGATCTTGCTCAGCGCATTGGCAATGCCTTCGTTATTGCGCGTGTATTGGAGCGCAGAGGCATCCGCGAGGTATTCACGGGTCCGGCTGACGGAGGCTTTGATCAGGTTGCCGAAAAACGCCCCGCTGTAACCGATGATCATGAGACCCAGTCCGGCGATAGCTAGCGGAGTGCCATCCCGGGAGCGCGAGCTGCCGCCGGCACGCATCAGGATGTAACCGAATTCCGCCAGCATGGTAATGCCATAAACGATACCGATGAGGCGAATGTTCAGTCGCATATCGCCATGAATGATATGGCTGAATTCATGGGCAATGACGCCTTCCAGTTCATCACGTGTCAGTTGTTCCATGGTGCCTTTCGTTACACCGATCACGGCATCCTGCAGTGTGAAGCCTGCAGCAAAGGCATTAATACTTTTTTCGCCATGAAGCACATAAACGTCAGGCACAGGCGTACCGGAGGCAATGGCCATTTCTTCCACGATATTGAGCAGCCTTCTCTCGTGGAAATGCTCCGTTGCGGGATCAACCCGTTTGCCGCCAAGGGATTCAGCCACTGCCTTACCCCCCTTGCTGCGCAATGAAAGGGTACGGATCACACTGGCGGAGAGGACGACGGAGCCTATCAGGCAACTGAAGATGAAAAAGGTGTCGAGTGTGAACCAGGTGGTCCAGGGCTGTTCAGACTTGTAACCGCGGAACAAGGCGTACACCAGATTCGAGCCGGCAATAAGGCTGAATACGGCCAGGCCCATTAACACGACCAAACGCCCGGTTTTACGCCGGGCGTCTTTCTGCCACTGGAAGAATGTCATTGGCGGGTCTTAAAAGCTGACTTTAGGCGCTGCCTGCAGCTGCTCGCTGTCTTCAAATTCGAGCAGGCCTGCATCCTTGCCATGGCCGAATTTGGCCGCAAAGAGGATCTGGGGGAAGGACTGGCGGTAGGTGTTGTAATCCGTCACGGCATCGTTATAGAACTGACGCGCCCGGGCGACCTTGTTTTCCGTGCTGGTCAGCTCCTCGGAAAGCTGCATCATGTTCTCGTTGGCCTTGAGGTCCGGGTAGTTTTCCATGACCACGTTCAGACTGCCCATGGCGCCTGCCAACGCCTGCTCGGCGCCACTGAACTTTTTCACATTGTCAGCGGTAAGGTTGCCGGCCATGGATTTCAGGATCTCGGATGCCTGGTTTCGGGCCTTGATCACCTTCTCCATAGTTTCCTGCTCATGGCTCATGTAGGCCTTGGCGGTTTCCACCAGGTTGGGAATCAGGTCATAACGGCGCTTGAGCTGGACTTCAATCTGGGAAAAGCCGTTTTCATAGCCATTCTTTTTAGATACCAGACCGTTGTATATCGTGATGATATAAACAACGATAGCTACGATAATCAGTAGCGTGACAATACTCGAAATATCCATTTTGGCCAGCTTCCTTCGTTAGTCTGTTTATAAAATCAAAAGCTATTTTTGAGTGTATCAGAAACCCGTCTGGACGTGCGTGATTCGGAGTATTGCTGACAGTCGGCCTATTGGCCGACTGAGAGTGTGAAGCGGTAGGTCTATCGTCTACCCATCCGCCGCAAAGATGCCGGAGTAAAGTGCTTTTTCTTTGGCATGACTTCCGGGAAATCAATGGCGGTTTTGCCCTGGTTGACCAGGCCCTGCACATGGTAGCGACGTGACTGCAGGTCGTGGAAGACATCCCACGTCGTCCAGGTGGTGGGCACATCCTCGTAGTTGGCCAGGTAGGCGATGCTCACCTTCCAGAGCTGATCACGACCATCGTACTGATCCACGATGGCGGCACCCCAGCTGTCTTCGTCCAGATAGAGTGTCCGGCGTGAATAGATATGACGCTTGTCATCCTTCAGCTTGCCTTCGACGATCCAGACCCGGTGCAGTTCATAGCGGGTGAAATCCGGGTTGATATGACCGGCCATGAAAATGTCATCGTACTCTGGCGTTTCTTTCAGCAGCTGCTGGTTGTTGTAGGGAATGTAGATCTCCTTTTTGCCTTTCAACGTCCAGTCATACAGATCGGGCGCACCGTTATACAGATCGGTGTCATCGGCAGTGCGCAGACCACCGCCGCCTACCGGTGTGTCATAGGAGAGAATGGGTGCCCGACGTACACGACGGATACCTGGCAGATAGCCCCAGGCGAGTCGGGGCTCGGCGGCCTGATCCTGGGTCTCGTGAATCAGCTGGGCACTGCCATCGTCGTTTTTAGACAAGTAGTAGAACAAGATATTTTCGAGTTCCGCTTCACTACCGCCAGGCTGGTTGTAGTTGAAAAGAATCTCGTCCTCTGAACGGGAGTAGGTATAGCTGCCACTCTGTTCCACAGTCGCTTCAACCGTAGGGCGCTTTATGTACTCACCCCGGTAGCGAACGATATGGTTCCACAACGCTTCCAGGCCGTTTTCCGGTAATGGGAACGGGTAGGCGTCATAGGCGCCTTTGAATCCGTTACCACCATTAAGGAGTTCGGCAGTATTAGCGGCTTTTAGTGTGTTTTCGTAGATTCTTTGTGGATAAGTTGCGGTTCGCTGACTGGGATAGACCGGCATCCGGAAGGTTTCCGGGTAGCGTTCAAACAGGGCGATTTGCCCGGTGGTCAGGTTATCCCGGTATTGGTCAAGGTTGGCCGCGGTTATTTCAAACAGGGGCTTGTCAGCTGCAACGGATTCACTGCTGGTGGATTCTCCCCAGCCGGGAATTGTGCCGTCTGCATTGCCGAGTTTGTCAGCGCCCAGTGGCGTGAGCTCATTGCCCAGTTTGCTGATGTCCTGGGGGGTAATACTGGCCAAAACGGCGCCCGACGTCAGTGTCAGGGCCAGACTGCCGGCCAGGAGCAGGTGGTTTCTTATCATGGTATGCATCCTCTCAAAGTGCCTGCCGGTCAGAAAGAGTAACTCATGGACGCGGAGATATGCTCCTTGTCCCCGTCAAAATTGGTGAACCAGTTCAGGCCAACCCTGAAATCCTGGTAGCCTGCGCCCAGTGACAGGCTCAGCCCCTTGCTGTCTTCCTTGAAGTTACCGGTCAGGTGGGAGTTGCCGCTGACATCATGCTTGACGGTGGCACCGGGGTAGAGGTTCACACCCGGCAAAACATCGGACATGGTGCCGGAAACCCCCAGGGTGTAACCCCAGGCGAAGCGGTCGAGTCGGTCATCCGGATGACCGTAGGAGAATGTTTCGCCATCTTCACTCCAGGGGCCGGATGCTGTGGAGACATAGCGGTCGTAATCACCGCCGAGGCCGCTGACTTGTTCAAAAGCTGCTTCACCGATAGCGTTAAGGTCGCTCAGGAAACCCGTTGGACCAAAGCTGTGAATAAAGTTAAGAGAGCCGGTCCATAGCTCAACACGGGTGTAGTTGTTATATGCAGGACCACTGATACAGTATTCCCTGCCTGGATCGGCTTCCGAAATACCAAAGCAGTCTCCGCCGCCAAGAATGGTGCCGAAGGCCCTGCTAGTCCGGTCTATCAGGTTGTCAGGATCATCTATCCAGATGGGCATGTTGGGGCGATAAGTCAATTCGCCTGCAACTGATGTACCACCAATGACTGTACTGAAACTTACACCCAACATCCGGATATCTTCCGGATAGATCACACCGGCATAGGTGCCGCTGCCAAGAATGCCTGCGCCGGCGATACCGCCTGCCAATGCCTCGAAGGCGTCAGGGTCGCCCCCGACGGCTGCAAATAGAAAGTCACCCATACCGTTGGGGTTGCCATCTGAAAGATCTGCAGTCCATTGTGCGATCTGACCTTGAGCATTGGTAACAGCGTCTTGGGTTATTTGCGCATCAATATACGGTGCATGGGAGTTGTATTGGATATAGTAAAAACCAAATTCTGTATCGTTCAGCGACTCCGCCAGGTACTTCAAGCTCACACCAAACTGGCCGTTATTACTGGCGTTCTTTTTGCCTGATGTATCCGCAACGACAAGAAAATCCCCCGTATGGTTGAGACCGACAGCTTCATAGAAATTAGCGTCTCCTCCAGGCCACGCTGCGGCAACATCGGCAAAGTCGGCAGGAATATTGTCATAGGCAAAATCAGAGCCTTCGATAAACACATCCTGGCCGCTGTGGAAGGTGCCGCGTCCGGGCAGGACATGGCTTTCCCAGTCAAACTGGTAATAGGCGCTGAGCGACAGTTTGTCACTGAGGCCGATATCAAACAGCAGGGCTGTCTGGGGAATCAGCAGGTCCTTGATCTGGGAACCGGGCAGTGTGCCGGCTGCCAGGTCGAAGGCATTGCTGGTGTTGATACCATCCGCATAGAAAAGCCCTTCGCCCCAGTTCACCACCTGCTTGCCGAAGCGGATATCGACAGGCATATCGAAGATATCCCAGTAACCGAAAACGTAAGCGTCCTGGATTCTGGCATCTTTACCCTGGTTTTCCTTTACGCCGTCGGACCAGTCGTCACCGTAGGTGTAAGTGCCGGTCTGATCCGGGATGCCCTTGGCGGTCTGGCGGGCATTGGTATCCAGCCAGTCATTTTTGCCATCCATAATGACGCTGTCATAGAAAGCCGTGCCGCGGACAAACGCACCATAGTTTTCGTAGTTCAGCTCCAGATCAGCGGAGAAACGGAAAACGTTGGAAACAAGACCCGTGTCGTTGGCACGTTTTCCATCATTCTCGTTCACATCGCCGTTATCATCGGACAAATCCGGGCTTTCGAGTCGCCAGGTACCACCCCATGAAATACGGCTGTCCAGGTTGCCGGTTACTTGTCCATCGAGCAGCTCTATTTCAGCCGCAACCACAGGGCTGCTCAGTACTGCAGCCAGTACCGCGCTGGAACAGCGGGTTAGAGGCGTAAATCGTCGTCTGGTTTTCTTTATTATCATTATTATTGGCTCCTGCCTTTATCATTATTGTTAGTCAGGCTATGTGCTCTTTTACTTCAAGGCCGCACCTCCCATGACGGTCAGTGCGGCGGGTTTTCAGCAGTCCCCCTCCAGAGAGGCAATCCACTCGCTGACCAGTGCCACGCCTTCCGCGTGGGATGTTGAACGACCGAGTTCCGGCATCATCTCCCCGGGATCGTTGGACTGCATCCGGTACAGCAGGATGGAACCCTCAGGATCACCGGGCTGGATGGCAACCTTGCGGTCACCCGTGCCCTTGCCGGCGGCAACCGGAGGCTTGCAGAAGCCCAGGCGTACCGGCGTTGTGGTGTCCCATGTCAGCCACAGGCCGCTGTTCTTGGCAGCGCCTTTCGGGTTGTGGCAATGGGCGCAGTTGATATCCAGGTAGCTTCTGGCGCGATGTTCCAGCGTTTCACCGGGCCGGCCATTAGGCCAAAGGGCATTCTGGGTGGCGGTTGCACTATCGACACCGGTGAGCAGGCCGTGTGCAGTCCAATAATCCAGCTGGTTCTGCTTGCCATCGGCATAGACAAGATCGCGGTTCAGGTGACGGATACGAGGACCAATGGGCTTGACCAGCTTGCGGCTTTTGCCGTCCGCATGGCAGCCGGCACACTCGTTGGCATCGGGTACGATGTAGGTGAACTTTTCATCACTGTCGTTTTTCACCAGTGTCAGGTTTGTGCTGTCACCTGCGACATCGAGGAAAGCTTCTGTCTGCGTTTCGTTCCAGATATAGGGCAGCGCAACCCAGCTGTCTTTCAGCTTGACCAGTACCCGGGTTTCCATCAGCCGAACCTGATCCATCGGCAGACCGTCGTTGTTGTCATACAGCACGGCAGAACCGTCAGAGGCTTTTACACGACTACGATCATTTTTGTCGGTAATCGGGTAGTAAAAGGTCTTGCTGATAAGGGTGCCGTCAGGATAAACCAGTTCATCGTTTTCGCCGGGAACGGCTGCCTGTCCTTCTGGCATCCAGACGGTTCTCAGCTTGCTGGCGTAATCCGTGAACAGGGCTGTGTTCAGGTCATAGGGCACAACCCGATGGCCTGTTTTAAGATGGCCGTCGTCTATAGCCAGGATACGCCACTCGCTGAGGCGCTCTGGGTAATTGGAACCGGTCAGCATCAGCCGGGGCGGCTCCTTGCTGCAACCGGCCAGAAACAGGGAAGCCAGGAGTGACGCAATAACAGCTATGCGCGGCATGGTTCAGCCCTCTTTGCTGGTGTTTTCGGAAGTCTCCAGGGTCGACAGCGTGCTTTCCTGTTTGCTATCCAGGGAACCCAGATTAATGGCCGCCAACTTCTGCATTTGGCAGTTGTGGGGTGATTTGTCGGTGGATATGCCTTTGAAATCGTTGGAAGCGTCAACGTTGATGAAGCCTGCGGCCGCATCATCGATGCAGAGAATGGTTTCGACAGAAGTTTTACCCGCAGTGAGATGCTTGGGGTTGATCACGCCATCCCAGAGAATGTCAGGCAGACGACCAGTCAGGCCGAACTGAGCGACTTTCAATGCCTTGAGTTCAATACGACCGGGTGATGCGCCGCCGCCGCTGTAGGTATTGTCATAGATAAAAATACCTTCCGGGAACGGATCGAAGTTATCGGACGATGTGTACTCTTCCTGGTAATCCGCCGTCAGCAGGCTGCTGACGATAATGTTTGCGGTGTCGTTGTCTTTCAGGTTATTACCAAATATCTCAACATTATCGTTGGAATTGATCAGGATGCCGGAACCCGCCGGTACACTGGCGACAGCGGTTCCCTTGGGTGCAAAATTTTCCGTGTTATTGCTGTAAATTTCGTTGTTGTAGATACGGGTGCTATGACCGGGCTGGGTCAGGTAAGGCATATTGAAGATCAGGACGCCGCCGGTATTGTTGGTGGCGACATTGTTATAAACATCAGCACCGATGGTATTTTCGATTTCATAACCGGCCACATTGTATTCCGCCCGGTTGTTACGAATAACGACGTTGTAAGACTGACCGACATAGATACCGGCATCTGATGCGCCAATGACGACTGAATCCTCAATCAGCGTGTTTTCTGTCATGACCGGATAAAAGCCATAGGAACCATTTTCGGTGGATGGGCCATTGGTCCATTCCGAACGAACCCGCCGGATAACAATATTCTTTGCCTGGTTGATCTTGATGGAATCGCCCTTGGTGTCTTCAATGGCGAGATCTTCCAGGGTGAAATCGCTCGCGGTGACCATCATGCCTTCAGCACCGGCCACCTGGTTCTTGAAGGACAAAATGGTTTTGTCCATGCCGGCTCCGCGGATGGTGACGCCATCGACACTGAGTGTCAGGCTGCGATCCAGTTCATAAAACCCTTCCGGAATCTCAATAACATCACCGGGCTTGGCCATGACCAGCTGGGTTTGCAATTTTTTGCTAAAACTCTTCTCAGGTGTCGGAACCTGTGCGGATGATGAGGGATCCTCGCTGCAGCCGGCCAGTAACAAGGCCAGGGCGGGAATCATAAAACGTGAATAGGACACGGCGGCTCTCTCCATTACTTTTTATTGGTGTGCGCTCAACGAGAGACATTAGAAAGTTGAGGTCACAGTTTATTCAGTAGCCCGGGAAGCTCACTCTACGGATATCAGGCGTCATAAACTCGGCGAAAATTGGAAAAAAGCAGGCGTTTTTGAAATCGGTCAGGGAATTTCAGAATGAGTCAGTCGTGGCCACGAAGGCTGTGCCTCCCCCTCCCACCATGGTGCGAGGAGGATAAAGAAGGCATGTGAGATAGCTATTTCCCAAGGGCTTTGAATTTATTGGAGAACCAGACCAGTGTTTCCATGTTGGCTTCCATAATGATCAGGTATTTAAGCCCCCGCTTGATACGACTGCGTGATCCCTCGCCCGCCTTGGCGTAGTGGCGGAAAGACTTTGTTGTCACTTCAACCTGCGTTTTGTAATCCCAGATGCTGGTGGCGAGGGCTTTGTAGTTGTTACAGGCACTCGTATTCCACCCATCAGATTTCTGGATTTTCATGGCCAGGTAACAGTCGACAGCTGTTTCTTTGAAGGTTTCTGACTGCTCAAGAAGATCCTTGAGATCATCCACAACGTCAGCCGTTGCGGTGTTAATTGAGAAGCACAGAGCAAGAACCAGTAACAACGGATACTTCATGGTTTCTATCTCCGAATGGTCAAAGAGCAATTTGATCGGTTGTTAACTAATTCTAGGTCGGCAGGGTCCTTCCTCTATGACGGTGGTGCTTGGAGATTTAAGGCGCCAAATAAATGACGAAACGTTTAAAAAACGCGGAAATTTAAGAAATCAGTCAATGGTTCAGAAATGAGTCAGTGCTTGTGTCCGGAACTTGTCAGAGGGCTTTTCTGGCAGATTTTCGGGCAAACCGGATTTTGGGTCAGCCAGGGGAAAGCTGTGTTGGCACCCAGGGCTGGCTATAAGCACCAATTACATGAAACAACGACCCTGAATATGACTGATTGTGGTGAAGGCGACAGAAAGTCGTTATTTTTTGGAAATCAGTCAGTGGTTTCAGAATCGGTCAGGGGTGAGTTGGTGGGCTTTTCAGGCAGTCTCTGCCGCTCTTCGCGGTATTGGCTGGGTGTGATTCCCATTCGATTCTTGAACGCGCGGTTGAAGGCGCTCAGGGAGTGGAAGCCGGCTTCCAAAGCAATGGTCAGGATCGGGATATCCTTCTGACTCGAGTCTGAGAGCCGTTCCTTGATTTCCCGAATGCGGAAATGATTCAGGTAGTCGTTGAAGTTTCGGTATCCCAGTTGTCGGTTAATCAAAGACCGGAGGCGGTATTCCTGCATGTTCAGCCGGCTGGCCAGTTCACCAATCGTCAGGCTGTCTTCCCGGTATATCAGCTCGGTTTCCATTAACGACTGTAGTCGACTGAATGTAGTGTCTTCAATGTGATCAGTAGATGTGGCCTTTGTCGGTTCATCAGCGACACTTGTCGTTTTATTGTTATAGGTAAAGACAATATCCTGTTTCTGTCGGCGTGCAGGATAGAGAAGATCGGTTTTGAAACGAAGCAACAATGCGTTAAATATCAGAAGAAATGCAGCCAGCATAATGCTGTTCATTACACGAATGTTGTCGCTTAATCCGACAAGCTGTTCCATTAATACGACAGAGGCTATGTAAAAACCAGTGCAGCCGAGAAGCCATCCTCGCAAACGACGACGGTTTTGTATTAAGTCTTCACGAAGGTAACGACCAATCGTTACCAGTGCGTGCCCTATCAGTAAAAACTCGATGGATTGCGGTATCCAGTGACTGAAGAAATTGATCCAGAGAGAAGGCTGATAACCGACGACATGGAAGACCAGTTTCAGTATCGGACTAAATAAAGCGACAATTGACGCAATTAATAATACACGACGGTTTAGTCTAAATTCGTCATTAAACGTCAATAGGCATACAAGCCAGAAGACGCAGGGAAGTGCATTTCTTCCCAGGGCCACAAGCCAGTCAACGAAAAAGCCTGCATCCAGTTGCAGGGTTAAAGGCTGAAGAAGATAAGCGATCAGGCACAGTTGCAGCAGTGCAAAACAGTGGGTGACGGGTTCACGCCTGCCAGACGCTGTCACCAGAATCAGGTTCAGCAGGGTCAGTGACAAACAAAAGAAGAGGCTGGCTTGTTGTATAGGTAACATGTCACTAAGTCCGTTTCAGCATCGTTATTGTTGTAATGCATTGCGGCGTCTTTCTTGCATTATGCATGACTGTTCATGGGGATGTAAGGCCAATGATGTGTTGTAACACTATGCTGAAAAGTAGGCGATACAGTGACTTCAGGGGTGAACAATGGCGTCGTGTTTACTTTTCCGTCTTAAGCCGGGAGAGGATTTGTATCATGGTATGGAGCAGTTTATTGCGCGGAACAACATCCGTGCAGCAGCGATCATGACGTGTGTCGGTAGCCTGTCCAGGGCTATGATTCGTTTTGCCGATCAGCAGGATGTCACACCGCTGGAAGGATCTTTTGAAATTGTGTCCCTGGTTGGCGTGCTGACAGATGATGGCAGTCATATTCATGCCAGCCTTGCAGACCAGAAAGGGCGTGTCGTTGGGGGGCACCTGAAACCCGGCGCCATCGTCCATACAACGGCCGAAGTAGCACTGATGCCAATCACGGATGTCAGGGTGACAAGAGAGCACTGTCCGTTATCCGGTTATCGTGAACTTGTCGTTCATGCCAACCCTGACAGAACTATTCAGTAATCAGTATTGTTAATGCTGAGGTTTTGACCCGAATACAGCTTCAGGGATAACAAACACTTTCTGGGAGGAGGCTGTCATGAGAGAAAGGCAGGCACTGATCTTCGGTGTTAACGGCGGCCTTGGTCGTGCCCTCGCTGATACCCTTGCGAGTGACTATGTGGTGACCGGTGTTGTCAGGGATGCGCTTGCGTTTGAGAGTGATACTGTTCAGACACTGATTGAATCTGATTACAGTGAAGAGTCATTGGGTTTTGTCGCTAACACGATGAAAACCCAGGGTCACTCCTATGACCTGATAATCAATGCAATCGGCATTTTGCATGACGATAACCACCTGCAACCGGAAAAGCGCCTGCAGGATATTTCGGCAGATTCTCTTACGCGTTACTTTGCAATCAATACCATCATTCCGGGATTACTGCTGAAATATTTTTCCGGTCTTATGCCCAAAAACACCCCCACCGTATTTGCATCGCTCAGTGCCAAAGTGGGTAGCATTGGTGATAACCGACTGGGTGGCTGGTATGGCTACCGGGCCTCAAAAGCAGCACTGAATATGCTGGTCAAAACGGCAGCGATCGAAATTGGCAGAACGCACAAACAAGCCGCTGTCGTAGCGATACACCCGGGAACGACTGTCTCGAACCTCTCACGCCCCTTCACGTCGAATACCCCAGACGACAAACTGTACACACCTGAACTGTCCGCACAGCGCATTGTCAGCGTTTTGACGGGGCTGACGGCGGACGATACGGGTCAATTCCTTGACTGGTCAGGCGATGTTCTACCCTGGTAAAGGTTTCAACGTTTGAATAGCAGGTAGATAGCAGCCTCTTGTCATGTCCTCCGATTAAAATAGGGCAGTGATGCCTTCAACGGCTGCTCGTGAATATTCATTGTCGGAAAAGTGTCCTTCGCGCGAAGTGACCAGTTGCTGGGCTGCGCCATGTGCAAGCATGCTTCTGAATGGTGTAGCCGCTTTAGCCAATCTATCAGCCAGTGTTTTGGAAGGACCATTAAGCGCTGCTACATTTTCGGCTTGTACAATCCTTTCTACATTGGCAGGGGTAAGCGGCAGGTTGAGTAGTTTCGGATTGCCTTTATGCTTGTCGTAAACATTCAAAATATTTTCTGAGCACCCCGTTGTAGAACTGAAAACCTGGGTTGCAAGGTTGACGAGTGCACTGGTTTGAATTGGCATGAATGTACCCTCCTTGTACAAGTGATGAATCACAATGTTATGGCATTGAGTGGGATGAAAAAATGGGACATAAGTCGTGACCGGGGGCGGTTTATGTCTCCCATTCATGCTTAACATTCGACCAAAGTCTTATCCTGGTAGCTGGGAGGAGGCCAGTAGCACTTGTGTATAGGGGTGCTGCGGGCTGGTCATGATCTGTTCCGTTTTCCCCTGCTCCACAATCAAACCGTCTTTCATAACTGCTACCCGATGCGCCAGTTGGGGGATGATGGATAGATCGTGGGTGATAAACAGGTAGGAGACCCCCAGGTTATTTTGGAGCGTCTGCAGCAGTTCAAGGACTTCTGCACGAATAGACACATCCAGCGCGCTGGTGGGTTCATCGCAGATGATCAGGTCGGGCTCAACCGCGAGAGCACGGGCGATGGCAATGCGCTGGCGCTGACCGCCGGAGAATTCGTGGGGATAGCGCAGCCGATGCTCCGGTTCCAGCTGAACCTGCTCCAGCAGGGCTTCGATACGGGCCTGACGTTGCGGTTTGTCCAGCCCAGGCAGCAGGGACATCATGCCTTCCTCGATAATGGCGCCAACCGTCATCCTGGGATTCATTGATGCATAGGGACTCTGGAAGATCACCTGAATCCGTTTCCTGAGGGGCAGCATGGCCCGGCGCGAGAGATTGGTGATGTCCTGGCCGTCAAAATGGATAACGCCGGCCGTCACACGATCCATGTTCAGAATGGCCCGTCCGGTGGTGCTCTTGCCGCTACCGGATTCTCCCACGAGCGCCAGGGTCTCGCCGCGACGAATATCCAGACTGATGCCGTCAACAGCCCGGGTGTGGTCGTGCACCCGCTGCAGGATGCCTTTGCGGATCGGGAAATGGACTTTCAGATCCTGAACCGTGAGCAGTGGTGTTTCATGCTCTTCAGAGCGGTAGGCAGACATATCCGGCAGGCTGTCAATCAGTCGACGGCTATAGGCTTCCTTGGGATGATTGAAGAAGTCTTCACAGGCTGCTTCTTCGATGATTTTTCCCTGATACATGACCCCGACACGATCCGCCGTGGTTCTCACGACCCCCATATCATGGGTAATCAGCAGAACGGCCAGACGACGTTTCAGGGTGAGTTCAGCCACCAGGGCCAGGATTTGCTTCTGGATGGTGACATCGAGTGCTGTCGTGGGCTCATCGGCCAGCAGGATGTCCGGTTCACAGGCGAGCGCCATGGCAATCATTACGCGCTGTTGCTGGCCGCCCGAGAGCTGGTGGGGATACCAGTCAACCCGCCGTTCCGGGTCAGGAATCCCGGTTTCCGTCAAAAGTTCGACAACGCGATTCCGGATGTTTTGTTCATTATCCCTGGCATGAAGGCGCAGCGTTTCAGCAATCTGATCACCGACGCGTTGAACCGGATTGAGAGCGCTCATGGGATCCTGAAAGATCATGGCGATCCGGGCACCGCGCACGGAGGTCATGGCTTGTTCGGTGAGTGCAAACAGGTTGTCGCCTTCCAGTAAAACCTCGCCGGCGGTGATGGTCAGGGCATCCGGCAGCAGGCGCATGATGGCTGTGGCAGTCACCGATTTGCCACTGCCCGATTCACCCACCAGGGCATAAATTTCACCCGCATTAAG
Source organism: Kistimonas ophiarachnellae (assembly GCF_057552235.1). NCBI lineage: Bacteria > Pseudomonadati > Pseudomonadota > Gammaproteobacteria > Oceanospirillales > Endozoicomonadaceae > Kistimonas > Kistimonas ophiarachnellae. The sequence continues at coordinate 61,414 of NZ_BAAJPA010000004.1, forward strand.
ATCAAAACTGACATCGTCCAGAATGCCGGTTTGGCCATTTCCCGTGAGCCGTACACTCAGGTTGCGGACGGAAAGTCGGGGTGTCTGCGGGGTATTTTGATTATCCACAGGTTGTTCTGAATCCCTTGCCAGAGCGGGTTGCTTGTGGTTATCCACAGATTGTCCTGTGTTGCCGGTCATGCACTGCCCTCCAGCCGGGCCTTTGGATTAAAGGCGTCATTCACCAGGTCGGAGAACAGGTTGGTGGCCAGTACCAGCGTGAACATAAACAGCAGTGCGGCAATCAGGTTCCACCAAACGACCGGGTCCCGGGAGAGTTCGGTGCGGGCCATATTGATCATGTTGCCCCAGCTGGCCATGGCCGGATCAATGCCAACACCGATGTAAGACAGCACCGCTTCAGCCAGAACCAATCCGCTGAAATCGAGCACAAAAGTAATCAGGATGATCGGCATAACATTGGGCAAAATATGACGCATCAGAATACGCCAGTGACTGACCCCGAAGGCGTGCGCAGCCTGGACATATTCCAGCTGACTGATTTTCAGGGTTTCGGCACGCAGCATCCGGCAGAGGCCAGCCCAGCTGGTAACGCCAAGAATGAAACAGAGGCCGAGGAACTTGGCGTCTGCTTTCTCAAGTCCCACTTCAAAGAAGTCGGGGTTATTGTCAATGAAGACCTGGAAGAGCAACACGGAAGCGGCGATCAGGAGAATGCCGGGAATCGAGCTCAGCGTGGTGTAGAGATACTGTATGGCATCGTCCACCCAGCCCTTGAAGTACCCGGCTGAGATGCCAAACACAATGGCAATCGGCATCATGATCACGGTGGCCAGAGTCCCGATCAGGATACCGGTGCGGATGCTTTTCAGGGTTTTATAGAGGGTGTCATTGCCAGCCTGGTCAGTGCCCAATACATGGTAAAGGTTGCCGATGTCGATGAGCCAGGTGAGCAGGCATATCGTGATTGTTAGAGTTATATAGGCGCTTTTCCATGGCAGTTCGCTACCATTTATGGATTTCTTTTGCTGTCTCCATGCCAGATGCAAGCCGATAAGCAGCGCGCTGATAATCAGGCCTTTACCCAGGGCAATCACGCTGTTAATGGCGATATCGTTGATCTGGTCATCCGGTGAATCCAGGTGGTTGCCTGCGTGTTTGAGGCTTGGGTAATCCCTGACTGTTCCGCCATCGTCGGTGTGCCGGTTCTCCTTGACGAAGGATTTCAGGGCGAACGGCGCGGAATATGTCCTTTCATCGTTTTCCCCCATTTCTCCGAGCAGCAGGTCAAGCACACTGTAAACCTGGTTGCTGTAGAACACCTGCTGGTTGCCCTGTCCTTCCGTTGGTGGAAGCGCCTTACGGAAATGCAGGGAGTCCAGAAGGGCAACGCTGACATAGCCCATGATGATGACAAAGGTCACCATGCCGAGCCGTGTGGCAAACACTTCCCGCCAGCGTGCGCAGGTCTCCGGATTACGGCGGATGGAAAAGACAAAGCCGACCAGCGCCGCCACCATCAGGTAGACCAGGGTATCGCTCCAGAGTAGTACCGGTTTCATGGCGTCATCCTTGTCAGTTCAGGCGAACCCTGGGGTCGGCCCAGGTGTACGAGATGTCGGTCAGGATCAGGCCAATGATGTAAAGCACGGATCCGACAAAGACCATGGCGCGGACAATGGCGAAGTCCTGGGCCTGGATGGCGGTCAGCATGTAACTGCCGAGCCCGGGAATACCGAAAAAGGATTCCATGATCAGGCTGCCCATGAAGAGCAGCGGTATCACCACCACCACGCCGGTCAGGATGGGCAGCAGCGCGTTGGGCAGAATGTGGCGGAACAGTACCCTGATCTCGCTGGCGCCTTTGGCCCTGGCTGTTTTCACGTAATCCTGCCCTGAGGCTTCGATGAACAGGGTGCGGTACCATCGGGCGCCGGTGCCGAGCCCTGCCAGCACGCCGATAATCACCGGCAACACGAGGAAACGCCAGGCATCCACCCCAGGGTTGAAACCGGAAACAGGCACCAGTCGCCAGAGTCCGGCAAACAGGTACTGACCGGCAATGATGTAGAAGAGATAGGAGATCGACATCAGTGCTACAAAGACCATTACTGCAAAGCGATCGAGCACTGTGCCGCGGAACATCAGCACCAGCAACGCGATACAGATATTCACCCAGATGCCCACGATAAACGTTGGAACCGCCAGTGCAAGACTTGGCCACATACGATCGAGTACATCGGTACTGATATCACGCCCTTGGTCGGACTGACCAAAATCAAAAATAAAGAGTTTTAGTGATTTTTCAAAGAAGATCGTATCCGTTAGGGTTGATAATCCACTATTTTCACTGTTGATAAACAATGGTTTGTCATACCCTTTCTCGGCTACCCAGCGGTCAACGGCGTCCTGTGTGACATATTTTTCACCCAGATGGGCACGGGCCATATCCTGTGGCGTGTTGACGATGAAGAACAGCGCAAAGGTCAACAGGTTAACGCCGATCAAGATCGGGAGGGCATAAAGCACACGGCGGATCAGATAGGCAAACATGGTTCATTCACTCCGGGGGCTGCGTCCGGGCAACCGTGGGTACAGGTGACTCATTCCTGGCGACCTCCGATAACCGTGCTGCGCTGGCGGTTGCGGTAAGCGCGAATCGCGGGAATCAGCAGCGCAATAACAATGCCCAGTGTCACAACGAGCGGCGTCAGTACCGGGCGGTTCCAGGCCAGTTGTTTTTCTGCGCGCAGTGCGGGTTCAACCCGCACATATTTCAGGGTGCCCAGGCTGATGCCATGACGCTTGGTGTTATGTACCCAGGCATTGCTGAGGTAGTAATCCTTGATATGGAAACCCATGATCCAGGGATTGTCTCTGCGCATGATGTCGACCATTTTGCCGATAATGGCGGCGCGTTCGGGGCCGTTATCAATGGTTTTCATGCGATCGAAAAGACGGTCATATTCCGGGTTGTGGTAATTGGCGGTGTTGATCCCGTCGCATTTGCACTTCTGCGCGCCCTGGCGACTGTCGAGCATGAACAGGAAATTTTCCGGGTCCGGGTAGTCTGCCAGCCAGCCCCAGCGGAAGATCTGGGTGTTTCCCTGGCGCATCTTTTCCTTAAATCGGGTGTAATCGGTGGGGCGGAATTCAAGCTGGATACCGAGCTTATCCAGCTGCTTGCGCATCCAGTCGGCGCCGGGGCCGGAATCACTCCCGGCGGTATCCAGGTAAAGTACCAGCGGTTTGCCGGTTACCGCATCGCGGCCGCCGGGATAGCCGGCTTCAGTCAACAGCTGTTTTGCCTGTTTGATGGATTTCCGAACCGGGCGGTTGCCTGCCTCATCCCAGTCAAAGATCCAGGGGTTGATACCTTCCCTGCCTTCTTTGGCACCAAAAAGTCCCGGCGGAATGGGGCTCTGTGCCTGCTGGCCCAGCCCGTTGTAGAAAATATCGATGAACTCCTGGTCATCCCAGGCGATGGCAATGGCGCGGCGCAGCTTTCGTTGTTTTTCACTGTAACCACCGACAACCGGATCCAGCATATTGAAACCGGTGTAGTAGAGCGATGGGCGAATCTCTTCATCGACCCTGACGCCATGGGCTAACAGCTCATCAGAGAGCGACATGCCATCTGGTCCGGTGTTAAAGGCCTGGTCAAAGGTTGCAGAATTGATATTGCTGCTTTCGTCGCCGGAGCGGTCGTAATAACCCTGCAGGAATTTCTTCCACTGGGGGATGGAGGCTTTTTCATTGACGAAAATGGCCTGGTCAATCATGGGCAGTGATTGGCCGGCATCTGCCAGCAGACCTTTTTCCTGGTCCCCGGGGGCGCCTTCATCGGGATAAAGTTCTTCCCGGAAATTAGGGTTGCGCACCAGGGCAATCTTACGGTTGGGATCATTCTCCGCCATCATGAAAGGTCCGGTACCAATGGGATGCCAGTCCAGAGTCAGGTTGCGTTCCCTGAATCCCGGGTTGTGGTAGAAACGATCCGCTTCCCAGGGGATGGGCGAGAAGAATCGGGTCGCCAGCCAGTAGCGAAATTGTGGATACTTGCCGTTAATGGTGATGGCAAAGGTGTGATTATCAATTTTTTCCAGACCATTCATGCCGTATTGGCGAAGATCGAACCATAATGGCGTATTTTCTGCTTTTCTCGCTTCGGTGATGGTCTGCGTGAATGCCTTCAGGCCAACGATGTAATCCGCCATAAAACCGATCAAAGGCGATTTATTCGAAGGATCCCCCATCCGCTTGATGGCGTAGATGTAGTCATCGGCAACGAGTTCACGAGTGCCGGTTTCGGCAAAGTCATCCAGTGCACCATATTCCGACGCTTCGCTGGCGTACTCAAAGAAATACAGCGGATGACCGCCTGCGCGCGCCAGTGCCGGATGGGGCTGATAATGGATACCCGGCTTGATCTTGACCGTGAAGACACTGTAGGCAGGCGATTCGGCATCACTGCCAAGCGGTTGACGCTTGTCGTCCAGGTACGTCACTGTCGGCATGTTTGCGGCAGTGGCAGTGATCAGTTCATAAGGCCGTTTCAGGAAATGGTATTGCAGGGGCGGTTCGTATATCTGCTCCAGAAAGAGCCCTTCTTCGGCGCTGTAAGCCCGTACCGGGTCCAGATGGCGCGGCTGGTTGGAATAGCTGGCGTAATAGGTGACTTTGTCTTCAGACTCCGGTGCGTGGGGATCGTTCCAGGTATCAGAGCAGCCGCCCAGAAGGACAAGGGGCAGCACAAACAGACCCATCAGAGGCGACAACCGGGACCAAAAACGGTGGCGGTGTCTGTCAGCTGTCTCGTTATCGTGCATGAGGCAGGCTTTTTCCATCATTTACGGGCTCATTATTGTTTTGGTCAGGGTACCTGTTTAGGTGGTTTTGTGCGAGATCTGGCGTAAAACGGATGCTGTCAGAAACCCAGAAATCCCGCGAAAAGTCTATTTTGGCGTATTTTGGGGCGCCTGTCCGTCAATAAAAAGTCAGTTCCGGATTTTGGGAAAATCGCCCGACAAATTCAGTCACGAACTGTATAAGCTGTCGATGAATTTATCGAATGTGTGAAACATGTGAGTAAGGAGGATGTGGATAGATTTGCTGTGGTTAAGTTGGCATGTGAATAAATTTCCTGTGAATATCTGGCTTGTGAATAAAAAAACTGTTGATAAAAAATATAATTTTCAGCGCTGTGAATAAAAAAATAATCCGTCAATTTATTCCGGATTCAGCCATAAATTTCAGAGCAATTTAAAAATTAAATTTACATGTGAATAATTTGGAAAAAGCAATTTAAAAATAAATTCACATGTGAATAGTTTGGGAAAAGCAATTTAAGAATTAAATTCACATGTGAATAATTTTGGAAAAAAGTTATACATGTTTTTTTTGAATAAAAAAAATAACAAGAAGGCTATGAGTCACAATCTGGCATACGGTATAGCAGCGTCAGATTACTGATAGTTGTTTTGCCAGGCTAAAGACAGGGTCTGTGAAAGTAACAGTACTTTGTCGCAAATTTTTAAATAACTCTATGAATTTATTGGTAAAAAATCTTTTCGTGTGTCTGGATGGCTATTCTGAAAGGTATGAATACTGCCAGAACTGCGCTCGAAACAAAGCTTGTTTCCGAGTCAGGGACGAAACCGTGGGGTTTTGTCCTTGCAGTATTCATATTGCTCCTGATTTCAGCTCCCGCCCATGCCATTGAATTCTCTGCCGTTAAATTACTCTCCGGATTTAATGAGCCATTACGCGCCGAAATAGAAGTATCCGGCCTGGCTGATCCTGACAGTCCTTTTATTGTGGATGTTGCTACACCACTGGATCACCAGCGATACAACATTCCCCACCAGTTCTTTAATGCTGATATCAGAACCACCTGGCACCGTAAACCGGATGGCCGTGTCATTATCCGGTTAAGCAGTACACAACCGGTCACCCAGGAAAACCTGCGCTTCCTGATGCTGGTCATGCCGACCGAAACCGCCATGCTCAAGGAAGTGGATATCTGGATGCCGGATGCCGGAAAACCCGATCATCAGCAGATGGTCGCCAGTCAGATTGATTTCAGGAAATCCATCAAAGCGCAGTATGGCAAAAGTGTCGAGCTGCCTGCGTTATCGGATGATACGTTGGGCCTGCTGTTCAGGAAAAAGATCAAAACCGCTGGCAAACTTGATCAGACAGTGAAACTGGTCAGACATAATGAGCAGCGTCGGCAAGAAAATCGGGTACTGGCTTTTGCTTCCGTCACCGATGAGATCAGCTATGATCCACACTTCTCAGCGAAGGCAATTGCGGCGGTTATGCAAAGTGTCGAGCCTGTGCATAAGGCGACGGTTCAGGATCAGGCACAACCGGAGTTGGCTGCAGTAACACCTGTTAAGGAAAATCAGGAGAAGAACCGGGAAGAAACGCTCGATATCCCGATTGCTACTGGATCCGGCACGGAACCGGATGACCGTATGGCGATTTTGACAACTGTGGAAAAAGCCACAGCCGGCCAGACGGTGGCAACAGGGGGGCAGGAAGCCCCTTCAAGCTGGATGACATATACCGTAACGGCAACCGACTCGCTGGATCGGCTGGCAGCAGGACTGGCCAGGCGTCACGGTAATTATCCACAAACGTGGCGAGACCGGATTATCAAGGCCAACCCCCAGTTCAACATGGCGCAGGATTTTCCTGTGCCGGGTACGGATATCAGAATTCCCTTCATGACCCGGCACGTTACGTTGAGCACTATGGATATTTATATCCACACCGGTCAGGCCATTGCTATCCACAAAGGTCGTGCACCGCCTGATGATTGGGATGATGACAGTCGCCTGTGAATAATTCGTAGCTACCTTCAGGCTGTGAAACAGATGGCGTGTTTGTTGACAGGCAAAGGGTGTGGGTAAGTTTAATGAAGGTTTTCTACGATCAGGTTTCTCACAACCAAACGCTAAAGCGCATACTGCCTTGATGTCAGTTTTATAACCTCTGCCGTCAGCGGCTCCGTCCGCTACACGCTGTTGTTATGTGCTTAGTGTTTGGGGAGGGACTGGCGAATGAGAAGCTCTAGCTGGTCAAAACGATTTTCCAGATTGTCAAAGCGTTTGTCTTGCTGGTCAAAGCGTTCACGGGTTTCCTGTTGGTTTCGGTCAACTTTTTGGTCAAGCGACTCTACTTTTTGGTCAAGCGAATCTACTTTTTGGTCAAGCGAATCTACTTTTTGGTTAAGCGACTTAATTTGCTGCTCATGCCTTGCGCTATGTAGAAACAACTTTTTTATGCCGTCCTGGGTGTTTTTAACGCTGATTTCTATACGACCAAGCCGTTCGTTTGTTTCATATTCCAGCGTGGTCACACGTTGTTCGAGACTCATGGCTACCTCCGCACTAAGGGAGCAGATAGACTAGCAGATGAAACTGGATGCAGCACATAACAGAAGATTACTCGTAGTACTGTAGCTGCATATTCGTCCAGTACTTATCAGGATAAGAATTGTTTACACCCTCTGAATCATTAAACCGCGGGCTTTGGATCAGGCTATCATTGATCTCATCAATCGTACCATCCTCATTCTTTATGTAAGTCCAATAGTGGCCACCGTGGGCGTAGCAACTGGTCGCCCCGAGTACACGCCAGTCGCTTGAAACATGTGCTGTTACTTTAGCTACACGATTGGGTTGAACAAAATCCTTACGAATCAATTGATATTCTGGAGGTAGAAAATCATTGATAGATTGGCGAAATGGTAAAGGGTCATGATGGCCAAAAAGGGTTTTCTGCCTGATGTCACGCCAATACTTTTGTTTCGCTAGCATTTTTGTTAGCTGATCATGCCTGCTATTTTTTTCATCGATTTCTTTTTGTCTCTTTGTGTTTGCCTTAATTTGAGCTTCAAGTGTTTTAACACGTTGTTTATCTGACGTTATTTCGTCGGCTTTCGTTTTTAAAATGTTGTCGTAATCATCGTTGCTATAACGGTCTTTATTGCGTTTAAATGTTTCTACAAAACGTTTTTTTTCAGCAAGCGACTGATTACAGTCGGCCAATGCCTGTTTTAGCGGCTCAATATCGAGAGTCCTTTCTTTCTTGCCAGGGTCTTCCAGGGGTCTCAGGATAAAGTAGTCAGCAACCCCCGAGTGGAGAGTAGCAACTGTTGCTGAAATATGTCCGCACTGAGCGCCACGATTTCGGAACCCGGTCCTTCCCCAGTAAAAGGGCTTATGGGTTTCTTCGGGCGGAATAAGCCTTACCAGGTAATATCTTGCCTGCCTTAATTCCATTAGATATTTATGGCATGTTTGGTATTTCGTCAGAAATTTGTCGGAGCGGCATTTCTTCATTTCTTCCTTACACCATGAATCGCATAAGGCAAGATCCTGTTTAAACATCGTTCTTGTATCGGCGATAATCTGGTCAGATGTTGGAAGAGCAAGTCTTGTTTCACCTCCCCCCGTTGTCCATTTGGGTATGGGCATGAGATCTATTTCAGCCGTATGATCTTGAATCAACCGTTCAAGCGCTTGCTTGCAGCCTTCTAAGTCAGAGGGAGCCGCAGGCAAAGGAGCAATGCCGGAAGGTGCGGCGGCACTGGCGCCCGGCGGAACAGGTTGTGATGTTCCTGATGGTTTGCTTGCCACGCCTGCAGGTTGTGCTGGTGTCTGGGGTGATGGCGCTGTTGTTGTCGGGGCGGTTACGGCAGCTGTAGTAGCGGTAGTTCTGGCGCCTCTTCGTGAGGGTGTTATTGTTGCTGTCGGCTTGGTTATAGCCGTGCTGCGCTGGGGCATTCGAACACGCGTAGGCATGGCAGATGGGGCTAAATTACTGGCGTAATGTTGTGTGGGCCGGTAAGGCTGTACGCAAAAACAGCAGAACAAGACCCTGAGGCAATTCACGAAGCGTTGCCAACAGCTAAGCTGTGGAGGGTGTCTGGATGCTGGAGCTGTACTACTGGCCATACGCCTTAAAGACCTGATTACTGAAGAATGTTTATTGTTTTCCTGAATACATCGGACAAATGTAATAAAAGTCCGTCATTAATGTACTTGGACAGTGTGACAACATAATAGTTCTTGGCTAAGCCAGATAGGTTACTTAGCTAATAAACTAAAAATGTCGATCATTCCGTGTGATGCCAATAAATTTCATAAGCAATATACGGCTGAGTTTGCTGGCAATCTATAAAGGGGAGACGATGAACGTCCCCCTGCAAGACTGGCTGTGAGATCCGCGAAATTAAACTTGCAGTCAGCTCAGGTATCCATGCGTTTCTTTTTCGGTGGACGCTGTGGATAGTTGGGGCTGATATATTCCGGTTCAGTAATGCCGAGTCGACCATTAATCACAACCGTTACCCGGAATAACAGGTTGCACAGCATGTTGCCATAGCGATGCAGCACATCAGGCACTTCACGTCCTTCCGCATCAATCTTCACCAGGCAGCGAACCACCTTTTTGCACAGGCTCCGGCATGAGTGAATCAGCTGCACGGAACGGGGTCCGCGGGGCAGGACGAAGCTCTGGATCCGGCCGCCAATCTCCTCTTCGAACCGGTCAAACCAGGCATCCAGCCGCTGGATGTCTTCCTCGTGGATGCTGCCCTTGCCCCGGATGGAACCGTTAAGGTGGAACATCTTGGGCTGCAGTTCAGTGAGAAATTCAAGGATATCGGTAAAACGATTTTCAGAGTCAGACTCAAGTTCCGTGATGGCGCAGCCTACCAGGGTGCAGAGTTCATCGGTAAGGATCTCGTAGTCACACAGGGCGGATTCTTCATAAATGAAGGGATAGCAGAGTTCCCGAATATTGCCGGAGTACTTCAGGGTCATGGTGGAATCCTTACATATAGATGCAGGCTGTTTTTCAGCCAGAGCCGTGGATGCTGCATCTTACATCATCCACGGCTAATCACACGTCGTCATTCGGGAGTGATTTAAGCCTGATTCTGGCTAAATACATTCAAGCCAATCAGCAAACTGACGTCCTTGTCAGATGGCGGGCTTCCTGCAGGAATGACGGTTTCTTGACGTTACAGTTCAGGTGTCCAGGTCATGGAAACGAAGACGCCGCGCGGTTCGCCTTCATATCCCAGAGCAGACTGGTATTCCTTGTCCATCAGGTTGACCAGTTTCAGTTCGCCTTTGACGGCAGAGGTAAACTGGTAGGCGGTACGCAGATCAACGGTGGCAAAGCCGCTCAGGCGATCTTCATTTTCCGGATCATCGTAGCTCTTGCCCTGACCGCGCAAGGTACCACCCACTGAGAACCGGCCGAATGAGCGATCAGCATCCAGATTGAATAGCTGACGGGCACGACGTTGGAGAACTTTGTCTTTCGTCTTCTCGTCATCGGAAAGGTTCTTGGGATCAAGGTAGCTTGCAGATGCGGTGATGTCCCAGGCTGCCACTACGGTAGAGAAGCTGGCTTCAATACCACGGATACGGGCTTTCTCAATGTTGTTCACTTTGCTCACAGTGCCATCCCAAAGCAGCATGTCATCCATGTCATTCTGGAATACAGCGACACTCCACTGGCTCACTTCGCCCAGTTTTCCGCGAAGTTCAACTTCCGCATTCTTGGACTTCTCTGGTTTGAGGTCAGGACTCTCGCTGCCAGGATAGTAAAGATCCATCATGGTCGGTGCGCGGAAAGCGGTACCGTAGGAGGTGATCAAACGGTAATCGTCACTCAGGTTGACGCCCCAGCTAATATTGCCGGTAGTTTTGTATCCGAACGCCTCGTTTTTATCGCGGCGCAAGCCAATCTGCAGGTCACTGTTGTCAAATGATGACTGGTTTTGAACAAAGACAGCCTTGTTATAACGGGAGTCAACGGAGTAGTTGGTAGGCTTTCTTTCAATCCGGTCGTTGGTGTAGTCGATACCTGCAGTCAGCAGCTGGTTGTCAGCCCAGGCAATGTCATTCAGCCAGCTTGCGGTATTACGCATGGACTTGATGGAACCATTTTTCTTGTGAGTGCCATTAAGCATCCGCTGGAAATTTTCACCCAGCTCGTCGCTGTAACCGGTGTTGAAACGGGTCGTCCAGACGTCATTAACAGGCAGGCTGACGAAGGCATTGATTGTAGAAAGACGGAACTCGTCATAAGGGCGCGTATAGAAGCTGCTGTCGTATTCGTTTTTACCTTCTGAATGAAGAAGGTTTACACCGGCTTCGGCATCATTGCTGAAAGTATGAGAAATGCTGGCGGAGAATGATTTGTTCCGGTAAGCATCATCATCGTCAGAATAGTTGGTCTTGCTGGAGGTATTGTCGTAACCCTCAGTTTCAAAGAACTTTCCGCCAATGTTGAATCGGGTGTCATTTACCTTGCCACCATAATTGATGCCGTATTCGTTGGTGCCACGGCTACCGGCTCCTGCCTTAAGGGTGAGCTGGGGATCGCTATGTCCTTTACGGGTGAAGATCTGGATAACACCGCCGACCGCATCAGCGCCATAAAGGCTGGAACGTGGGCCACGAACCACTTCAATGCGCTCAATCATATCAGGGTCAAGTACCTGCAGAGATGCGCTGCCACTGGTAGCGGAATCAATGCGATGGCCATCCAGAAGTACCAGTGTCTGGGCGGTCTTGGTGCCACGCAGATAAATGCTGACGGTACTGCCCGCGCCACCACTGGTGGCAACCTGCATGCCCGGTACACGCTTCAGCAGCTCCGGCACGCTGGATGCCTGGCTCTGCTCAATGTCCTTACGGCTGATCACAGTAACAGGCGCCAGGGTTTCATCAATGGTCTGCGCCGTACGTGAGGCGGTAACCACCACATTATCCATTTCATACACATCGTCAGCGTGCACATTGGCAGCCATGATGGCAAGCGGCAACAGCGCCAGAGCAGAAGGCTTGGTCATTCTCTTATACCTTGTGAAGTCGGATTGTGTTCGTGTCAAAACGGTTTTATGTCGCCGATTATTCAATGTTTCCGGCGATCAGTTGCTTTGGGTTCTGGTAACTGTCCCGTACCGCCTGCAATTGCTCGCAGAGCATTTCGGCGCCGTCGAGCATGCGGGGGGTGGGCAGCGAGATCAGCTTGTCGGGCACGGTCACCAGGTGGTGGTTACGCACGGCGTCGAGCATGGTCAGCTTCTTCCAGCGTTGCTCAATACCATTGGTTCGGCCCACGCGATCGGTGCTGACGATTACCTGCGGATTACGCGCAAGCACCGCCTCAACACCAACTTTCGGCACATTGAGCGTCTGTTCAGCGAAGATGTTGACACCGCCGCACAGGGCGATGGCCTGACCGGCCAGGTGGTTTCCCGCCACCGTGAACAGGGGCGAATGCCAGATCTCGAAGAAAACACTGACCGGCGCCCGACCGGCATAGCGGTCACGCAGCGACGTGTATCGGGTCATAAACGCATCCGCGTTGTGGTCGGCGACCGTTTCCGTTCCGGCCAGTCGGCCCAGGGTACGGATCGATGCTGCCACATCGGGAATGGTTTCCTGGCCAAGGTGGAACACCTTCACGCCAAGGGACTCAATCTTCCCGATTAGCTGGGGCGAGGTGACATTGGCCCAGGCCACCACCAGGTCCGGCTGAAGCGCCAGCAGGGCTTCCACGCTGATGTTGGGAAAACCACCGATGGTTTTGATCTCGCGGGTAGCGGCCGGGTAGGTGCTGTAACTGTCGACACCGGCAATATGATTGCCAGCACCGGCGGCAAACAGCATTTCGGTGATATTGGGCGCAAGGCTGACAATACGGCGGGCCGGCTTGTCCAGGCAGACGGACTGACCGGTGGCGTCTTGCTCACAGACAGCCGCACCCCAGGCTGGGATGGCCAGTAGCATCAGAATGGACAGCAGGATTCGCTTCATGTCGCCAACTCCCGGTGTCACCGTTGGGTGCACCACAGCTTCTATAAGGCGGGAGTCGTTTGTTCAGGCGTGGGGCAGCTGCGACCTGTGGTCGCCTTACTGTCCCGCCTGCAAGGCAGGAAATCAGAGAATGATTTCAACAACCAGGTAAACCCGCCCGGTATGACACAGACATGAACAGATGTTCGGCCTGGTCCGTTGGTTTTGCAGGGCAGGTTTCCTGGCTCCAGGGTCGTTGCCTTCACTCGCCTTCCCGGATCGCTCCAGTGGCACAATATGAGTGGCGGCTCGCCTGTTACAGTTGCGGGTACAGCCGGGGTATTTCACCCCGTTCCCTCCGATGCGTTGAGTCTGCCGGAGCATGCTCACGCACCGGGCCGGATGTGGCGCATTGTCTGCGTCGTTTCACGGCACCATTGCAAAGTGGGGGCATCATAAGATAAATCGGGGGAAGAATCATGACTTATGTCATAAATGACCATTCTGTAAAGGAGACTATACAGCCTTGTTGTTGATACTGATCATGTCGTTAACAGATTACAGGATATTATCTGATTATCATGAGTCTATTGGTAGGCTGCATGGCTTTTCTCTGTAGATGGCGAATGGGCGTAGATTTATGAGGTGAGGAAATGTATTTAAGTTTTACCAGCAAAGCTGTTAGTACGTCATTAGTTATCAAATGTAAAACGCCTGGTTGGTTAAATGGAAAAATATTGGATGCTGGTTGTTTTGAGTCTGTTGGCGAAAGAGGAATAGCGGTTGAAAAAGGTAAGGCTTTTCTTGTTGACACATGTAACGGACAATATTGTATTCAGGAAATTGATGAAAAATACCGTTTCATACATTCTCGACAAACAACCATCTTAGATGGTATTGAGCCTTTTATTCGCGATCTTAAGAATAAAAAGAACACTGTAGTGTTAGATAATGTGGTCGCAAATCAGTCATTAATTGCCACTTATTACGATTTTGATTCAGGTGCATTCTGTCTGAATAAAAGAACACTTATCAATAAACAGTTTCGTGAAGATAATTTGATGCCAGAAGTATTGGCTCGTGACAACTGGAAGTTTGTAGGGAGTGTCGATGTTGCGATGGTTGAGTGTGGCTGTTGTGGCATAAGAACCATGGAAGTGGATAATTTATCAGAAACCGTACATAACGAAGGTTGCATGGAATATGAAAAGCGCTCAGAGACGAATGCAAAACTTTTTTATGATTATCCAAGACTTTCTGAGAATAATCAGCTGATTAATACAGTCGTTTATAAATTAAGAACGCCTAAACACTATATGGGTGGTGAATCGACTGGGTACTGTCAACATGCAGTTGTTGTGATGGAGCAGGCGGAATTTGAAAAAAAAGTCATGTTACCTGAACAGCTGAATTGCGTTCGTGAGGAAATCATTGAACAGTGTGATATAGAGTGTCAGAAGTTAATGGATCGACTGGTGAAGGATGGCTTTACATATCTCAAAGCGCTAGAGGTAAAGAACAGTCTCGATTTCTACTTAAGATGTTGTCTAGTGGATATGAACGTCAGGGACGCCTGTTTTCGGTTTGAAAAGGCCATATTGTCGAAGCAAATCGAAGAAGCTGGTGAAGCTTCATTGCAGTTATCTCTAGGCGCTGAAATAGAAGAGATTAATACGTGTAAGCAATGTACCTTGTTGGGTGAGGATGAACAATGCCTTTTGCAGAGTATGATTGGAGAATTAGAACTGGTGAGTGCTTCGCTAGCTGAGTTATCAGAGGAATATGTTGAGGTTATGTCTGCCCATGAGTCTATCCATCAGTCTGAGACTTTGAAAAGAAGTTTGGCGGTAGTGGTTCCTGCATTTTTGCATACACCTCTTATATCGACTGCGTCATCAGTGTTAGCTGAAAAAATTAAGCAGTTCAAATGGACTATAAGGAAAAGCTTGTTGGGCTGTTTTTTGGATAAAGGAGGGGTTTTAGGACTCTATATCGATGAAAATGATGACGATAACAACCAGGATGATATATCAGCATTAAGAAGAATGATTTCTAAAAAACGAATGGCGCTTTGCGAATCAACGCGTGAAATATCAGCATCAGTAAGTGGTTCTATCGCTGCTTTCTATCACTTTGTTACCATGGATGATTCTTAAATGGCATCAGGCAGTTGAAGTAGATTGAATACGGTGTTCGGAGATAAATTGTCTTTATGAACAGTTATATGGAGGGTTCATAGTTACATTTTATAAACGCAATATTTTTAGAGCTTTTTAACGGAGGTGTCAGTGATGTTATCAGGTTATGTTTCAATACAAAACAAATTGAGTGGTGGATATCGATGTGATCGTGCTGCCCAATTAAAAACTGAATATGATGATGAATCTTGTCTGTTTCAGATGTTGCCGCAAGATACTGACACTTATTCCATTATGAACACAATGAATGAGAAGTATTTTCAAAAAAGTATCGGCCGTATGACGCCATGGATAAACAGTGATCAGGTGTTATGGAAAATAAGGCCGGTAAATGGTGTGTCTGGCTATTACACCATTCAAAACAAGGAAGACAACGGGTATATGACCGTTGATCCTGCAAGACTCCATGAGGGTGAGCCGGGCGAAAGGGAATGTTGGTATATTAAATGTCGTGACGAGATTAGTCCTGTATTGAAAGATGCGCGTTATGGTTTTTTACGCAACAAGGCAAATGGCCAGTATCGTTGCAGTAATGCATGCTCATTGAAGTTATCAGCAGAGCAACCGAATTGTATGATTAAACTGGTGCCTTTCAGGGATGGTACCTATGGTATTCAAACACAGGGCAATGCTGAATATTTCCAAAGCCCGATCATGCGTATGACAAGGTCAGTTAAATGCGATATGCATAAGTGGCACTTCGTTGAAGTCGATGGGAGTAATAATGAGTATTATATTCGAAATGCACAGACTCATGGCTATATGACTCAAAAAGCATCACAACTCCATTCAGGTTTACCCGGTCAGGATGAAGTATGGGTTTTTGAACCCTACGAACCGGAAACAGCCAACTGGATGGGGCGCAATCGCCATCTGTTAGAAGATAAGGCATTATCCAGGATTTGTATTCCTGCGTCTCATGATAGTGGAACGTATATGCAGAGCTACTCGTCACACTTTGGTTTAATGAATGTTACCAAAGCGCAGTATTACGACATTCAATTACAGTTGATGGAGGGAATTCGGCAGGTTGATTTGCGGCCAGTAAAGTGGGCATCTGATTTGTTCTCGGCTCATATCGGCAATATTTCAGAAGCATCGCGTATTGGTACGACGCTACGAATGGGGTACCAAGGGGCAGCAGGTGTGCCAATGGCCAACAGCTTTCAACAAATCAAAGCTTTTTTTGAACATCCGGATCATCAACAAGAGTTAGTCATTTTAAGATTTTCAGATACAATGGATTGGAATCGCCGAGACGAAAAAGATAACGAACTTTCTATCACTAGCCGAACACTCCTGTTGGATACTTTGAAGGAAATGCTTGGAGATCGTTTAATTAAGGGAGATTTTTCTAATCTAACGGCTGTGCCCATTGCGGAGCTATTATCTAAAGGTAATATTATTGCAACGTTTAAGCGAGTATTCCTTAAAGACTTGTCGGTCTCAGGACGAGATGGTTTTTGGCTTCAGGAGGAAGCATTTCCAGCGAAAGGAGGCTGGTCAAAAGTAAGTGACGTAGACAGCATGAACAGGATTCAAGCGGACAAACTTCGAAAATATAGTCATGAAAACAAGGATTTCTTTATGGGACTATCCATGCAATTGTCACTAATTGACGTGCAGAGCTGTATTAGAGGGGCTAGTATTTTAAACCTTGCCAATACATCTAATCCCAGGTTGAAAGAAACCATTCAGCAATGGATTGATGAAGGTATTATCAATCAGAAACACTACCCTAATACCTTACAGACGGATGCATGTATAAATGATGTTACGCAAGCTGTGGAAATGTCTATTCGAGTGACTGAAGTGATCAACGGTATTGGGATAGAACAACCTATTGGATAGGACCGAAACAATGCATTTTAAGATGCCCTGAGTTCTTATGTGTTTACCGGTTAGTATTTGATTCTACAATGCTGTTGCTCAAAACTCTGTTAAGTCACATAAATAATCTAAAGCGGATGTAAATATAGCGTTTTAACTTACGCTGATTTCATTTTTGCTAAGCGTTTTAAGCGCCTTTTTAAGGATTGAACGCGGTATTCAGTAATCCAGTGGCAAGCCGTATAGGGTGCAGTATCTTTAGTGGGATATTGACGCTCGTTCTCTGATGTAACCTCGGGTATAGATCCAAAAGGGATCCCCATGCTTTTGTAGAATCCCTTCAGTGAAGTCTCAATTCGTGAACAGGCTCTCAGGCATTTTTTGACAGTAGTTGTTGTAGTTGTAGTCGGTTCAGTGAGTTTTTTTTCTAGAAAATGTTGTATGGTTTTAAGTGACTCGGTGGCAATATGGGCATCTTCAAGAATGGATTTGACCGAATCTGCGTCATAACTAAACTTATAATTCTCCTCCGTTCTTTCATATATTTTGGATGTTTTTTTTTCGAGTTTTTTGCAGGCGGATAGGGCTAATCCTTCCCTTTTTGACATGTTGCGCCATTTTAAGTTTTTGTCGTCAGTTGTTAAACTGACTGAGTCAAGCCATGCAATGAAAAAATGTCTCTGAGTAGGTGTTAAATTGGGTAATACGGTTTGAAGGTTTTCGTTTACATCATCTGCTAAGATGCTGAGACAATTATGGCAGTCATGCTTGGTTTGTTTTAATAAGTCAATAGACTTTTTTCTATCGCTATTCATGAAGTTGTAATAAGTATTATATATTGATGTTAGTTTTATATTGTTTACGGTTGTAGATGTCATGAATTTTATTGGTTCATAGGTGGTTTTTCTTTTTGTTGTCGTTGTTTTTGGTATGTATTGCCATAATTCTCTCCATTCAATACCTGGCAACATTTCAAATAATATGTCCAGGAACGATGAGACCGAATCCATTGATCGTGAGCTTCTTTGAGATGTTGATGGTTCAACCGATTGTTGATGACATATTTTTTTGGCAAGCTCGATAAAAGAAGGACAGATTTCTTCGACTTCTCCTGTCAGAAATAAATACTTCTTTTCTGGGTTTTTCATTGTTTCAGCTAATGTTTGGAGAGTCTGAAAAGTCGTACTGTCGAGCGTTGTTGTTAGTGATGCTAAAACGGTATCTATGTCTGAGGGAGAGGGGCGCGCTTTTTTGAGTGGGGGCTCTGAAGATTCCGTGATTTTTTGTTCAGCTATTGGTTTGCGTTTTCCAGACCGGTCATGATCGACCTTGCCAGCGATTTTGGTTTCCGTTTCAACTGGCTGCTCATGCCCGCTAGGTACTGGCGTTGTTCTTGAAGGGGAGGACGGTACAGTAGAAGCAGGTACGTGATGACTTTCCATGATATTCCTTCTCATTGACGATTTTGATGCAATACATCGCTATGGATGTTGATATTCAAAAAAGGCTCTTGGAAAGTCAGACACTAATACTTCACATTCTGAGGTAACAATGTTGACAGTTTTACTGATTAAAAGGCATGCAAGAGTGCAACCTGTAAAATCGCTATTTGATACATATCAATGATTCTATCCTTGGTTTAATGATCGTAGACAAGCGCCAAGATCCACATTTTGCCGTGAGCAAAACCATTGACCTAGCTCAATCGCCAAGCCGGGGTCGCTGCTGATGCACATCAACAATCCGGTTGACGCATTTGAGTACTCTTCGCAGCGTTAAATTTCCTTTACCCCAGGCAAAGGCTCACAAATGCTTCTCAAGACCAAGCTGTTTGGAAAGGTTTATGCCTTTTCCAGCATCAAGGAAGTGCTCGCCAAGGCCAACGAGAAACGCTCTGGCGACATTCTGGCAGGCTTAGCTGCCGAATCCATTACCGAGATGGTAGCGGCCAAGGACGTACTGTCCCGCATGCTGCTGTCCGATCTGCGCAACAACCCGGTTGTGCCTTACGAGTGTGACGAAGTCACTCGTATCATTCAGGATGACGTTAACGAACGCATCTATGACGAGATCAAGAACTGGACTGTGGCCGAACTGCGCGAGTGGTTGCTACAGTACACCACCCGTAGTGACGACATCCGTCGTGTCAGCCGCGGTCTGACCTCCGAGATGATCGCTGCGGTCGCCAAGCTGATGACCAACGCGGACCTGATCTACGTGGCCAGCAAGATTGAAGTTCTGGCGACCTGTAACACTACGATCGGACGTCAGGGCACCCTGGCTGCACGTCTGCAGCCTAACCACACGACTGACGACGTTGAAGGTATCCGTATCTCCACGTTGGAAGGTCTGTCCTACGGTATCGGTGACGCGGTTATCGGTCTGAACCCGGTAGACGACAGTACAGACAGCATCTACCGCTGCCTGCACCAGTTCGAGGAAATCAAGCAGCGCTTTGAAATCCCGACCCAGAACTGCGTACTGGCACACGTTCTGTCCCAGATGGAAGCGGTTGAGCGCGGCGCACCGGCCGACATGATCTTCCAATCCATCGCGGGTTCCCAGAAGGGTAACGAAGCGTTCGGTTTCAACGCCGGTCACCTGGCGGAAGCCCGTGACATGATGCTCAAGCAGGGCACCTGTACTGGTCCGAACGTGCTGTATTTCGAAACTGGCCAGGGTTCCGAGCTGTCTTCTGATGCGCACCACGGTGCTGACCAGGTGACCATGGAAGCTCGTTGCTACGGTTTTGCCCGTCACTATAAGCCGTTCCTGGTGAACACTGTTGTTGGTTTCATCGGTCCTGAGTACCTGTACGACGGTAAGCAGGTAATCCGTGCGGGTCTGGAAGATCACTTCATGGGCAAGCTGCACGGCCTGCCGATGGGTGTTGACGTGTGTTACACCAACCACATGAAGACCGACCAGAACGACAACGAAGCGCTGATGACCCTGCTGACCGCAGCGGGCTGTACCTACTTCATGGGTATCCCGGCGGGCGACGACATCATGCTGATGTACCAGACCAGCGGTTATCACGACGTGGCCACCATGCGCGACATCTTCAACAAGCGTCCGATTCCGGAATTTGAAGCCTGGTGTGAACGCATGGGCATCATGGAAGACGGCCGTCTGACCGAGCGTGCCGGCGACGCTTCTATTTTCCTGAAGTAACGGGTGGCTATCGATGATCTCTGAAAACGAATTGAAAGACCTGATCGGCAAGGTCCTCAAGGAAATCAACATTGACGACGGTCAGAAGTCTGAAGTCGTACAACAGGTATCCTTGGCCAGCCAGGTGGATGATGTCGCCGACAGCGAACTGAAAGACATCACTGCCATTGAAATGTCCGACTTCTTCGACATCGAGAATGCCGAGAACGAAGCGGAATACATGAAGCTGAAGGCTAAGACTCCGGCTCGCCTGGGTATCGGTCGTGCGGGTCCCCGTTACAAGACCGAAACCATGCTGCGCTTCCGTGCTGACCACGCTGTCGCCATCGACTCCGTGTTCAACGAAGTACCGGAAGAGTTTGTGGCCGAAATGGGTCTGGTTGCCGTGCAGTCCTGCTGTGAAGACAAGGACATGTACGTTACCCGTCCTGACCTGGGCCGCAAGCTGAACGAAGAAGGTGTTGCAAAGGTTAACGCCGAATGCCGTAAGGGCGTCGACGTACAGATCGTCATCGCTGACGGCCTGTCCTCCACCGCGATCACCGCCAACCTGAAGAACATCCTGCCCGCACTGAAGCAGGGTCTGGAAGGTTACGGCATGAGCGTTGGCAACCCCGTATTCGTGAAGTTTGGTCGTGTCGGTGCCATGGACCACATCACCGAGATCGTCGGCAGCAAGGTGACTGTCGAGCTGGTCGGTGAGCGTCCCGGACTGGCCACTGGCGAATCCATGGGTGCCTACATCACCTATGAAGGCAAGGTAGGTATGCCGGAAGCCGGCCGTACCGTGATCTCCAACATCCACCGCCGCGGCACCCCTGCTGCTGAAGCGGGCGCGCACATCGCCAACATCGTCAAGAAGATGATGGAACAGAAGTGCAGTGGTGTTGGTTTCCGAGTCTAACGACTAATGACGCACGGCTGCTGTCGTAATAGTGCAGCAGCCTGCACGACCGAACATACCGGAGAGAGTCATGAAAGGTGATCGCTTAGGCGCCGGCGTACTGGCGGTAAAAATGATCCCCAACGTCGATGCCAAGATGGCAGAGAAGCTGGGCATGCCCAAGGGCTGGAAGAGTGTCGGCATCCTGACCTCTGACTGCGACGACGTAACCTACTGCGCGCTGGACGAAGCGACCAAGAACGCAGAAGTGACCGTGTGTCTGGGCAAGAGCTTCTACGGCGGTGCGGCTAACGCCAACACCAAGCTGGCCGGTGAAGTTATCGGCATGCTGGCCGGTCCTAACCCGGCGGAAGTCCGCAGCGGCCTGAACGTTGCCATCGACTTCATTGAAAACGAATTCTCTTTCTACAGTGCGAACGAAGACGACACCATCGCGTACTACGCGCAGTGCATCTCCCGCACCGGTTCCTTCCTGTCCGGCATGGCTGGCATCAAGGAAGGTGAGCCCCTGGCGTACCTGATCGCTCCTCCGCTGGAAGCCATGTACGGCCTGGACGCTGCCCTGAAAGCGGCTGACGTCACCCTGTGTGAACTGTTCGAGCCTCCTTCAGAAACCAACTTCGGCGGCGGTCTGCTGACCGGTAGCCAGTCTGCCTGTAAGGCAGCCTGCGATGCCTTCGCTGACGCTGTGAAGTTCGTGGCTGAAAACCCGAAGCATTTCTAAGACGGGAGCGGTAGGCCATGAGAGGACAAGAAGCAGCCGGATTTATTGAAACTGTCGGTTACCTGGCCGCAGTGGAAGCCGCTGACGTCTGTCTGAAAGCCGCTAACGTCACCCTGTCCGGTATCGAGCGGGTCGGTGGTGGTCTGGTGACCATTATCATCCGTGGCGACGTGGGCGCGACCAAGGCGGCCATTGAAGCTGGCACGGTTGCGGCCGACCGGGTAGGGCGTGTGGTGTCCACCCACGTGATAGCCCGGCCTGCCGCGGACCTGGCGCCGCTGCTGGACAAGCCTGACCCGAATGGCGATGGCGGCCCGGACGGCGGTCAGCCGGAACCGGATGCACCGGTCACACCGGATGAGCCGAAGCCGGCGGTAGAGGCCAAGCCTGAGACGCCGGCCAGTGCGGAATCCAAGAGTGACACCACGGTGACCGTTGCCAGAACGTTTGTGGTGACTGCCCCGGCTGAAAAGCCGAAGAAAGCGGAACCCAAACCAAAGCCGGCACCGAAAGCAGCGGCCAAACAGGAACAACCCGTTACCGCTCAGGAACCACAGCCCGAGACAGCAGAAGCCCTGCGACTGCACCGGACCGTGGAATTGAGAAACATGGCGCGACAACTGCCCGATATCGGGATGAGCAAGAACCAGATCAAGTTCGCCAAGAAGGAAGAACTGATCCGCGTCATCGTTGCTCACCATGAGCGCGCAAATACCGAGAGGATGAAGTAAGTTGGAACTCCTCGACAGAGACCTCGTATCCGTACAGGAAGTCCGGACCCTGATCCGCAAGGCGACAGCCGCCCAGCAGGTGCTGGCCGACTACAGCCAGGCCCAGGTCGATGCCCTGGTTGACGCCATGGCGCGCGCCGGCCAGACCCACGCCCGTCGTCTGGCGGAAATGGCCGTGGAAGAAACCGGCTTCGGCAAGGTTCAGGACAAGATCACCAAGAACATGCTCGCCAGCAAGATTCTGCTGGATTCCATCAAGGGCATGAAGACCATCGGCATGATCTCTGATGATCAGAGCCGCAAGGTCATGGAAGTGGCGGTGCCTTTCGGTATCGTTGCCGGTCTGGTGCCGTCTACTAACCCGACGTCCACCACGATCTACAAGGCCATCATTTCCATCAAGGCCGGTAATGCCGTGATCTTCAGCCCCCATCCGTCGGCGCTGAAGTGTATTACCGAGACCGTTCGCATTCTGCGTGAAGCCCTGGTCAGCCTGGGTGCGCCGGAAGAACTGATCAGCGTGATGAGCGTTCCCAGCCTGGAAGGCACCAGCGAGCTGATGAAGAATTCCGGCACCGGCATCATCCTGGCCACCGGTGGTTCCGCCATGGTCAAGGCCGCTTACAGTTCCGGTAACCCGGCGCTGGGTGTTGGCCCGGGTAACGTGCCTGCGTTCATTGAGCGCACTGCGGACATCAAGAAAGCCGTACACCACGTTATCACCAGCAAGACGTTTGATAACGGCACCATCTGTGCTTCTGAGCAGCACGTGGTGACTGAACACGCCATTGCTGACCAGGTGAAGGCCGAGATGATCGCCCAGGGTTGCTACTTCCTCAGCGAAGCGGAAATTGCGAAAGTTGAGAAAGTCATCGTCAACCAGCGTGGCGGCCTGAACGCCGGTATCGTCGGCAAGCCTGCGGTGGAAATCGCCCGTATGGCCGGTCTGGACGTACCTGCAACCACCCGCGTATTGGTGGGTGAGCAAGGTCGTAACAACGTAGGCAAGAAGTATCCCTTCTCCTGGGAAAAACTGTCTCCGCTGCTGGGCTTCTACCGTGTCAGCGACGCACACGACGCCTGCGAGCTGTGCATGGAACTGCTGCACTTTGAAGGTGCGGGCCATACCCTGGCGATCCATACCCAGAACGATGCCCTGGTGCGCGAATTTGCCCTGAAGAAGCCGGTGTCCCGCCTGGTGGTTAACACGCCTTCCACCCACGGTGGTGTGGGTGCGACCACTAACCTGGCGCCTGCGTTCACCCTGGGCTGCGGTAGTGTCGGTGGTTCTGCAACCTCCGACAACGTGACCCCGCTGAACCTGTTTACCAAGCGGTATGTGGCTTACGGTGTGATTGAGCCGGAAGCACTGGCACAGCCTGAAGGTCAGCCTGTTGCCTGCACGACTGCGAATGTTGATATCGAAGCAATCACCCGTCTGGTGATTGAACGACTGAAGTCTCTTTAACGAACCCTCAACAAACTATCTCTGATTACAAAGTGGAGAATTGAAAATGGCTATCTCTAACGCTCTGGGCATGATCGAAACCAAGGGTCTGGTTGGCGCAATCGAAGCTGCTGACGCCATGGTCAAAGCCGCCAACGTGACTCTGGTTGGCAAAGAGCAGGTTGGTGGCGGTCTGGTAACCGTACTGGTACGTGGTGACGTTGGCGCTGTTAAAGCCGCTACCGACGCTGGCGCTGCTGCTGCTGAGCGTGTTGGCGAGCTGATCTCCGTACACGTTATCCCACGTCCTCACGGTGAAGTTGAAGTGATCCTGCCCCAGGCAAAAGCTGAGTAATTCGGCACACGTCAACTGACGCAGGAAAGGCCGGCATGATTCGGCCTTTCTGCCAGAGTCTGCTGTTCAGGCTAAGGAAGTTCCATGGGTGTTGTTACAGAAGCGCGGATTCGCAGCGAATACCGCAAGGCGGCCTTCACCACGTTTGAGGTGGAGCCGAAAGACATCATCACCCCGTCTGCCCGTCAGTTCATCCAGGACAAGGGCATAGCGCTGGTTATCCGGGGACAGGACGATGTAACGCCTGTCGAAGAATCCCTGATACCGGCCAATGTCGATGAAGGCGACAATAGCGCCGCACCATCGGCACCCCGATTTATCTGCGATTACACCGGTGGTGAGTTCACCGAAAAACCGGACTGCATGGCGGTTCTGGGCGACAACCGTCTTGTGTTGCTGACCGACCCCCGCATTGCACTCCAGGAACAGTTTGACCGTCTGCAGGCTGACATTCTCTGCCTCCAGGTGGATTGCGCTGAGTCAGGCCGGAAACCCTTGTGCGACGAACTGCAGAAGGTATTGGACTATGTCCGCCAGCTGACCATCGCCATCGTGCCGGGTGAAGCGTTTGACCCGGACGTTTTCAAGGCGCAGAGCATTGAGCCTGCACCATTAAATGGCAGCGAGGATGGTTTGCCCCATTACAGCATGGGCAGAACCCTCGTCAGCCTGAACCGGCTGCGCGCCGGTATCCGTGAAGCGGAATTGACGGCTGTGCACGCTTATCAGCGGGGCCAGCGGTGTGAACGTCCGGACATGCTCCGGGCGCTGCACTACCTGTCAGGCCACTGTTACCAGCTGATGGTACGGGAACAGGCCGGTGAGTTTGCCCCTGCGCAACCACTGTCCCATTAAGCCGGCAGGTGATTGATTAACGGCTTGCAGCAGACACGATTCAACGACGAATCACGTCTGCTCAGGTGAAAAGTGAGTGAAACGATGAATACCAGCGGTGCCCTGAATCTGAGCGAAGACCAACTGCAACAGATCATCAATCAGGTGATTGGCGAGTACTGTACTGATGCCAGCGCCGGCAAGAAGATGATCCCGATCGAGGCTTCCGCCCGTCACGTTCACCTGTGCCAGAAGGATGTGGAAGCCCTGTTCGGTGAAGGGCACCTGTTGACCCCGAAGCGTGAACTGTCCCAGCCGGGTCAGTACCTGTGCGAAGAGCGGGTCACCATTATTGGTCCACAGGGTTCGTTCAAGAATGTTGCGGTTTTGGGCCCGGCCCGTCCGGAAAGCCAGGTAGAAGTGTCCCGCACTGACGCACGTCAGCTGGGCGTGGACGCACCGCTGCGCGAATCCGGTGACACCGCGGCGACTCCCGGTCTGTTCCTGTTGTCCGATAACGGCATGGTACAGCTGAAGCAGGGCGTGATCGTTGCCCGTAACCATATCCACATGACCAGCAGCGATGCCGCCCGCCTGGGTGTGCAGGACAAACAGGAAGTGGATGTGAAGATTGAGACGGATCGTCCGGTGACGTTCCACAAAGTTCTGGTACGGGTAAAAGACAGCTTCAATCTGGCCATGCATATCGACTTTGATGAAGCCAATGCCGTTGGCCTGCCGAGCGGCGCTAAGGGCGAGCTGGTCGCTTAAACGGAGGTAAACGACCATGTCTGAATGTAATACCGAACACGCTGATGTGCTGATCGAGGCGGTCGAAGAAAGCCTGACCCGTACAGGCAAGGTGACCAATCCGGAAGAACTGGTGGTCGGTGTCGACCTGGGTACCGCGTATATCGTACTGGTGGTGCTGGATCGTGACCGGCAGCCACTGGCGACAGAAATGCAGTTCGCCCAGGTGCTGAAAGACGGACTGGTCGTGGACTATGTCGGCGCGCTGCACATTGTCCGCAAGCTGAAGGAACGGTTGGAAGAACGCTTGGGCGTCACGCTGGATAAAGCGGCAATCGCCATGCCTTCCAACTCCGATGAATCCAGCTGCAAGACCCACCAACATGTGGTGGAAGGGGCCGGCATGGAAGTCGTCAATATGCTGGATGAGCCGACCGCCGCGAACCGTGTGCTGGGTATCCAGAATGGCGCTGTCGTGGATATCGGTGGTGGTACTACCGGCTTGTCCATCTTCCGTGACGGTGAAGTGATCTACACCGCGGATGAAGCGACAGGCGGCACGCATCTGTCCCTGGTGCTGGCGGGCAACTACAAGACCAGTTTCGAGGAGGCGGAAGAGTTCAAGAAGAACCCGGCCAACCACCGTGATGTGGTGACCATTGTCCGCCCCGTGATTGAAAAAATGGGTTCCATTGTCCGTGACCATATTCAGGGTTATGACGTGGAAGACATCTACCTGGTCGGTGGTACCACCTGCCTGCCTGACTTTGAGGCGGTGGTGGAAAAGCAGACCGGCGTACGTACCCATAAGCCGAAGAATCCTTTCCTGGTGACGCCACTGGGTATTGCCATCAGTGCGCTGGAAGCGCTTGAGACGTCTGAGGAAAATGCAGCATGAACATGGATGCACTGGTTGAACTGATCGCCCGGCGCGTACTGGAAGAACTGCTGGCACGCTCCGGCAACCTGACGACGGAAGCCGTTAAAAAGGAAACGGTTCTGGTGGTTGGTGACTGCGATGACCGTGATGGGCTGGCTGCAGCGTTGGGGCAGGGTTTCTGCCTGAGTTTTGCCGCAGATATGGAAACCCTGGAACCTGCGGCATTTGATCATATTGTACTGGCCAGTCTGTCTAACAGTCTGTTATCAGCGCTGACCATTGGCCTTGAGCGTGGCAGTGAAGGTTGTGTGCTGGTTGAGTCCCTCTTGTTGGGCAAAACCGTGCATATCCTGGAAGAAGGTATTGCCTACCGTCGTTTCCGTGAAACGGCCAAGCCGGCGTTTTACAAGGTATTCCAGGACAAGGAAGCACAAATTCTGTCGTTTGGTATGCAGGTGTCCTGCCTGAATAACCTGGCAGCAGCATTACGTGGCCAGGATGCTCCAGCGGCTCCGGCACAGCAGGCGACCAGCATCAATGAGATTGCCTACCAGGTGGCGCCGCCCGCTGAGGTCAGCATGACTGACACGGTAGTTACCGGGCAGAGCTGTGAACTGACTCAGCGTGTTGTCGGTGAGAAGGATTTGCGTCGTTGCCTCGAGCAGGGCTTCACGCACATCACGCTGGGCCCTGACAGCCTGCTGACACCACTGGCAAAAGACTACATCCGCATGACATCTGAGCTGGATGTTGTGACGGTCTGACCCATCTTTTGAGGGGATGCGCAAGATTGCGCATTTTTTGGCGGCCATTTTATGGCCGCCTTTTTTATATCTCCTATTTGCCGTGTATCGGCTAGTTGCTGAATCAGGCAGTTAGTGTAGTGACTCCATATGCTGAATAATCGAAAGATATTCTGCATCAATGGAAAGTTAAGTGTTGCCCGTTATTTTTTCTGTTCTTGTATGTTAATGATGATTTCTGATCTGGATGGATCTACTGCAAGTAACTGATGGGTTTATCATGTTGAAAACAATCTATATAGAAATATACTTTTCCTGGTTTTGATCATCATCTCATAATGTTAATGCTTCTAGGTACATATGTTGCTTTTCTTATTGTCTGGCAGCGCCGGTATGCATGTTAGAAATAATTTTTGCTGTTTTAAAATCAAGTTGTTGATTGTTGGATGAGCAAACAGGCTTGGTCAGTATCGCTATCTATTGTTGTTTGTTGCATTGTTTTTTACCTATCCAGTGGTTATCAGAAGATATCTTTAAAGTCTGTGTTCTATGCTGTAGCTCTTGATGTTTATGGGTATTTAATGAACTTTTTAATTTTTGCTCTGTCGCATAGTTAAATCAGGATATTGAAAATTGAGGTTGGAGTTAGTATGGAAACACCAAAAGTATCTCGTACTCTGCGTGCTACGAATAAACAGGTAGATAGGACAGATAATGATGTTAATCGTTCTCGATTTAATATCTATTGTTGCCCCGGATTTGGCTCTAAAAATAAAAGTCATATATCTAAATGTTCAGTATCTCAGGATGTGAAGCAGCGTGGCGGAATTCAAGGGCACTGCCTGAATGGTAAAAGTATAAGAGATTTTCCTTGCGCAGCTTATCCACCAGAAGGGCCGGAGGGACAGACAGAAACTTCAGCAGAACATGATGAAGAAGATGCTTATCCACCAGGTAGATTGCTGAATGGTTTTAAACAGGGAGCCGCCACTGGGCGCGTCGTCGATGCAGAAACAGGAGCATTAGCTGGAGGCGAGAAAACAGCGAGTTTTGATAGATCAAATCTATCATTGTTGCGGAAAAACATGAGTTATAGAATAAATCCCAGACCTGCTTCTTTAGCCTTGCATCAATCTAAAGTCCCAGCACCAGCACCAGCACCAGCACTAGCAATAGGAGCATCTGGATATTCCCATTTTGACGATAGTTCACAAGTTCTCGATTGCTGGATAAGACAATGTGATAAGGTTTCAGAGGTACTGATTCGCAATGCTAATGCTGGCATTGGTGAGGTGTGGTCACAATTGCACTCTACATGTGAAAGTAGAATCGATACGTTCAATGAAAAGACGTTAGAAGATATAAGGTTGGTGTTCAGAGGCTTTTATAAACCTGTCGGGACGCTTTCAGCAGTCCGTTGTTTTGCTTGTGATAACGCAATATCTCTCAACGAGGACGGTAGAGTTATTGATAAAGCATCAATGTCTAAAGCCAGGTTTGGACATGAGAAATGTCGATATTACGAGATGATGCGTCAATTTATTACCCGTCTGGAACGAGAGCTGACAGCTTGCTATGCCAGTGCTGATTCCTCAGTTTCTCCAGCGGAGTATCAGGAAATAGATTCTTCCTCAAGCTCTGATAGTCAGATATCGAGTGACGATCAGTCGGTATTATCTGCTGATATAGCGAGTATCGACATAGCTGCCGCCTCTGGAAAGGTCCAGGTCGGTGAAAGAGGAGCAGATCAAAAATCACTTGAAGGTGTATTGGAATTGGCTAGTAAGCTTGACAGCAGTCCTAAATGTGCTGTCTGCAAAGAAAACGATAAAGTGAATGTACCACTGTTGCCATGTAAACATCGGGTGTTTTGTAAAGCCTGTTTGTTGATTTTTAATGAAAAGCAAAATTCTATCTGTCCAGTATGTCGTGTACCTATACAGGCATATGTTATTGCCTATTATGATCCATGATTGAGATGCTTGTGTTGCTTTTCTAAACAAAGCGATGGTTAGTGTTGTTTTTGATATTTTTAATATTGGTTTGTTTTAAATAAGGATGTGTGTAGGTAAACGGGGCTATCGGATTTATAAATATACTATGGAATCTATAATGAGTATCAGCCGCAGCCCTTCACAGCGTAGTTTTTCGTTTGTTTATCCCTTAACGTTGGCATGCCATTGCCTGACCCAGGTACTCCCAATCATCATTGCCTGTCTGATCCAAAGGAAACGAACCATACACCGGTGTCAGTAACTTGAAATAGTGTGTTTCAGTGGGATTATTCATTGGGTTGTTGAAATAATAGATATCACCGGCCTGCCCGATATTGTTGGGTGCTTCCTGCCATTCATGGCAATGGGGTGTGTTATAGATGCTGGTGAAGGATGTCATGGTCCTCTGGCTGGTCATGCTGGATTCATACCCTGTAGGTGTCATGCGTAATGCGGCTGAACCGGTATTGTGCGACAGAATATCACTTGAAAGCGTGTTCTGGAGATGGTCTGAATCATCCAGCCATTGCCAGCGCTGGCTCAGACGGGCATCACAGCGTTTCAGCCGGGACAGGTCGTCACCATCGAGGCACATGCCGGTATCCAGTGTGCTCAAATACCGTCCCATGGCATCGTAAATAAAGGCCTGGTGTTTGCTGATCAGGCTGCATTCCTGCGCAGACAGGTTGAAATCATCATCATAACCCAGGCAGCGGTTATTGAAGCTGCCCAGTTGCAGGTTGACCGGGTAACCGCCGGTGAATACCGGGTGATTCCAGTCCACCGTGAAGCCGGCGTGGGCCGTGACCAGCTGATCCAGGTCGTCGGTTTCAAAGGCTTCATAGGCGATGTGGGCGCCAATAAAGTAGAAGTAAAGGAATCCTCCTGTATACAAGGGTCTCATCAGGACTGACGCATCCAGCGAAAACGTGGTGGTGCCTGTTTCATTGCTTTTGGCCTTATAAATTACATCGAATCTTGGGGTGAAATTCGAGTAGGCAATCGGGCTGATCCTGCTGGTGTCCACAGGATACGTCACATGGGAATCGAACACCGCGCTGGTTGATTGGGATAACAGTGAATCACGGCTGGCATATTGGCTGCGTTCCCAGGTGAACATGACTTCCCGGTCACTCGGGTTGGCTTTCTGGATGCTGTATTCCTCGGTATTGAAGGTCAGTGAATGGCTTTGCTCATACACGGCGGAAGGAATCAGAAGTCCTTTCGCGCCCTGGGAGTCCTCGGTACCCAGCTCAGCCGAAACGCCGAGGCTGAATCCTGAAGCTTCTGTTTTTTCATATTGCGGGTTGATATTGCTCGACGGCGTGGTTTTCAGTATGGCGGCCTTGTTATTGGAGGCTTTTACCGAGAAACGGTACCGCTGGGCGTAAGCATCGGTGCTCCAGTCCCGGTAATAGCTGTTGACACCGGTATAGCCTGGTTTGGTTGCACGAAAGTCCAGTGAGTCGTTGAGGTGGATACCTGCCCCGGAAACGTCATCGTCCAGGGTAATGCGGACAATCTTGGCATCCGGCGTGGCCGAGCCTGTTGTTCCGTACTGAAGGGAGCGCTCCCAGTTTACCCGGTAGACCAGGGAAATATTGGCTCGTTCACAGAAGTTGGCCGTGCCCGTCTCCGGCCAGACGTGCGAGACAGGGAAGGTGCATTCCTGCACGGACATGGGATGAAACAGGTTGATGTAGAAGGCCAGGTGAGGCAGGGACGTCTGTTCACCGGCACCGTTGCGGGCACGGTATTCCCGTAGCGTTGAAGGTGTTGCATCCCTGTCCATCGCATCCAGGTTTGCAATCAATTCTGGCAGTTCGATGTCATCCTGGCTGTTGTATGGGGTATAAAGCATCTGCCCCTTGTAACGGCTGACCAGAAGCCGGTCCTGGTCAAAGACTATCCCGAGCAGATTCTGGACCGCCTTTCGCATTTCGACAGTATTGCGCAAGGCTTGCCGGTCATCGGCATCAATCAGGTATTTCTCGCCCTCATCGATAACATGATGACGCAGCGTGTTGAATACGACTTCGTTATCTGCAGAAACATTCAGCAAATCAGTCATGTGAATAAGATTGATGGGCTCGCCTGTTGGCACAATATAAGGCGCACCGTCGGCCTGGCAGGTGTTCACGTTATCCTGTGCATTACCCGTATGACTGAGCAGGGCAAGCAGGCAACAAAGCGTCTTTCGAGATAATCCGGACATAATGAATAAACCTTTTTGTGGTAACTACCGGTTCTGATTGCAAAAACGGCACAAAGTTTCCGGAGGCATCCGGCTTTGTCTCTTGGAGTGGCGGCTTGGTTCATCGGAAAACCGTAATGAAATGAGGGGGATAGGCACACGCAGCGCCCATTGATTCATGTCACGGTTTGGTGATATTTCAGTCAGGTTTGCCCCTGGCAAACCGTCCTCTTTTGACTTGGTTCAATCTGAGGGTCTGGCACTGCGGTTACCATGCGCCACCATCGAAAATTTTCTGTATGGCTGTCCCGGTGATTCTCTGTCCGCCACAGCTGTACCGGATAGCCACGAGAGAGCCATGGACTTAGTTGAACTCGTCCGCAAGGCCGGTGTCGTCGGTGCCGGCGGTGCCGGTTTCCCTACCCACGTCAAACTGAATGCCGAAGCGGAATACCTGATTATCAATGCAGCGGAATGTGAACCGTTGCTGCAGACCGACCAGTTCCTGATGCGCGAGCGTCCGGCAGAGTTGATTGGCGGTGTCCTGCTGGCCCGGGCGCAGATCAAGGCCGAGAAAGCCGTGATTGCCGTCAAGGGTAAGTACGGCCGCGAGATTGCCGCGCTGCGTGACACCATCGCACGGCTGGATGCCCCGGTAGAGATTTTCGAACTGCAGAATTTCTACCCGGCCGGTGACGAGCAGATGACCGTGTACGAAGTGACCGGACGTTCTGTACCCCCCGGCGGTATTCCGCTGAACGTGGGCTGTGTCGTTTCCAACGTCGCGACCATGATCAACGTATTCGAAGCGACCCAGGATATCCCGGTTACTGAGAAATACGTTTCCGTGCTGGGTGATGTCAATGAGCCGCGCGTGATCAAGGTACCGGTGGGCACCTCTTTTGAAGAGTGTCTGGCGGCGGCTGGTGGCGTCAGTATTCCGAAGTTCTGCATTATCCGTGGCGGCCCGATGATGGGCGGCATGGTGCACGAGCACGAACTGGCGGACATGTACATCACCAAGACTGATGGCGCTTTGATTGTTATCCCGGCTGACCATTACCTGGTTGAGCGTGCGGATGAAACCGAAATCCAGATGCTCAACCGCGCCCGTGCCTGCATCAGTTGCGGTTACTGCACAGACCAGTGCCCCCGTTACCTGATCGGCCACCCGCTGCATCCGCACAAGATGATGCAGGCCGTTAAGTACGCGAAGGAGATCGATGAATCCCTGAGCGAAGCGCTGCTGTGCTGCGCCTGTGGTGTCTGCGAAATGTATGCCTGCCCGATGGGTATCTCTCCGCGCCAAGTGAACCTGTATATCGCCGGCAAACTGCGCGAGAAAGGCATTCGCTACCAGCACGATGGCAGCGAAGTGATCGCCCGTGAAAACCGTGAAATGCGCAAGGTGCCGCCGCACCGTCTGATTTCACGTCTGGATCTCGGCAGCTATGACTATCAGCCGCTGAAGGAATTCCGCGATGTGGCCATCGACAAGGTCACCGTGTCCCTGTGGCAGCACATTGGCGCGCCGAGTGAATCGACGGTCAAGGTGGGTGACGCCGTGGTCAGAGGCCAGGTGATCGGTAACATTCCGGAAGGCAAGCTGGGCTCCACGATCCACGCCAGTATCGACGGCCAGGTGGTCGCAGTGAATGAAAGTCAGGTTGTTATTGCCCGAGGTCATGCGTAATGAGTAATGCACTGGGATTGCTGGAATTCACCAGCATTGCAAAGGGAATCCAGGCGGCGGACGCCATGACCAAGGCGGCTGACGTGCGTCTGCAGGAAGCCAAGACCATCTGCCCGGGTAAGTACCTGGTCATCGTTTCCGGTGATGTGGCGGCGGTACGCGCCTCCGTGGAAGCCGGTGAAGAGATTGGTCGCCAGACCATCGTTGATCGCCTGCTGATCCCGAACATTCACGAAGAACTGATTGCCGGCCTGAGCGGCATGACCGATATCCAGCATACCGGCGCCGTCGGCGTACTGGAATTCTTCAACGTGGCGTCTGCAGTTATCGCTGCGGATGCGGCGGCCAAGGCGGCTGACGTGAAGATGATGGAAGTGCGCCTGGGCATGGCGATTGGCGGTAAGTCGTTCGTGACCATGACCGGTGAACTGTCTGCAGTGAACGCGGCCGTGGATTCCGGTGTGATGGCGGCCAATGAATCCGGCATGCTGATTCACAAGACCGTTATTGCGTCTCCCACAGAAGAACTGTTCCGCAAGCTACTGTAAGAGACCTTGCCTGGTCTGGCTGAAAGGGGGGCGACGTTCTGTGGCTCTTGCTTTCAGTCAGTTAAGGGGCCTGTAAGGCTTTAAGGATCTAACTTATTGAACGACTCAAGACATGCCTTGACCCTCGGAGAAAGTTCATAGACTTTTTCAACCTGAAGATGTTCAGGTTGATATCCCTTAAACGCTAGCCAGCCTGGGGAACGATTCTCCGGTGAACACCAGTCTATAGCTGAATCGGCAGTGAGCTCAACGATATAGGATGGTTTATCACTCCGCTTTGCTGCAAACCAGACAGGGGCATTCAAGGGATCAATATCGGTATAAAAGCCAATGGGCATGCCACTGCCCCGAGCATCGAATTTTGCTGGATTTGATCCATGGATTCTGACCTCTGGCTCGCAGATGATGTAGTTCTGTGTTCCATGGTAAATTTTTCCATCCCAGGCGCCGGGGCGGAACCCGGAAAGGTGATGAGGGGTGACGGCTTCTCTCAAGGTGAGCCCCGGCTTTTCTGTGATTCGGAGTTGCTGGAAACCATAACGGTGCAACATGTTCCGGTTTAGGATAAAGGGTTGCTGATCCAGACGATCAACGGTAACCAGTCGTTTTTCTGTCGTGGGCGTATGGGTAGGTATGCTTAGGTGATAGCTCCGGTAACGTATCTTGTCTTCACGGTAGGAGTGATAGGCAAATGGTTTCAGGTCATTGCCAGTCATCGATTGTTTGGCGTGGTGTGCAATCTTAGCTAACTGCAATAGCTTCGTGGACAGGGGAGCATAAAAGTCATAAGCAGGACGAAACCCATTATTTTCGCGAGACATCATCCATCGACTGTCGTTGAGGCTGAGCCAGGTTTCCGCGATATCCATGAAAATAAGTATTTTGTCGATTGGCTTTTGTGATGAATCGAAGACGCTTTCGAGTTCTTCAATCAGGTCATCGATGTGTTCAGACCATTGCAATTGTCTAATAAGTTCTCGGTAGCAGGCTGTCGGTGATGTTTCAGTTAATCGTTCTATGAAGGCTGGCCACTTTTTAGAAAAGGCTTTCAGGTCTTTAAATATCTTATCCAGTGAGAGTTCAACCATATCATTCAATTTCGTGTTTTCGGGATAGATTCTGGCAGGTAACTGTTCGGGTGAATCAAGGCGGAACGTGGGTAATACAGGTATAACGTTCGTTTTTTTCTGGCTGGATAACGGTTCATCTTGCGTCCATGCCATGTTGTCATGAATAGCCAGAAAGCCTGCTGTGCGAATAATCTTCTGGTAAAGACCGTTTGAATGGGCTGCCATCCATGTCAGCTGTTGTTGCATGGCATTTTCGGCAAATTCAAAGTCGCTTTTCAGTGGCAGTGAATAGTTTGCAGACAGTACATTCCGTTGGAATGATGAACTCTGCGGACAGTTACTGAAATCAATACGGCATGGATACTGCTGGTCTCCTTGTTGATGTATCACGTCAAGGATCGCGCCTATCAGTGTTGCCATATCAGGACAAACTTCGTTTATCTGGGTTATGGGTTTTTTCATGGCGTACTGATACAGGTTTAGTCGGGAGACATCAAATGATGACCTGACACGCATAACCTCCAGGCAGTCACAATCGTGAAGGATATGGGTAAAAAAAGATTTGCCGGTTTCCTTGTTAAGAATGGCGTCTTTACAGGCTGAGACAACTTCCGGACTGTACCCCAGCTCCCTCAGGGTTGACTCACACTGCAGGGCACTTTGTTGCTCCCATTCCGGTTTGTCGTGATAATCTCCCATCCTGCCGGAATCGTGAAGCAGGGCCGTAATCATCAGGGCGCGTAACGTATCCTCATTGATGAGACTGGCCTCGGGATGCTGCAAATCTCGATAACAGGAGAGAAGGGCAGGAACCCAGAGGGCTGCTCGGACACTGTGCATGACGCCATGAATCGGGCTAGGTATGTCACCAGGCGCCAATCTCTGGCCTTTGAAAGATCTAAGCAGGTATTTGTTGATCAGAGCCTGAAATGTGTTGGCAAATTCACTCGCTGTCTGTGACGGTAGGGCAGTTGCAGTGAAAACCGGGGTATTGGTTAGGCGTTGACCTGAACGTAGCCCAGCCGTAGGTGCGATATCCACGGGATTGTCTGAAGGCGTAAGTAATGGTGTTGACGGTTTTCCTGTCGTTGATGCTGTAATTAGCTTCATTTTGCGTGGCCTTTGTTCCATGATACTCATTAGACAGCTGTGACCGACCGGAGGTTCCGTAACATAGGGGTAGACTGTCGTTGAACAGACAGAAGACTGACAGGTTTATGGCCTATCGGACTAAGTACCCGGCCATAAATAATCTGCTATTTATGCAAATGGTAATATGCACCAAAGTACTTCCCTTATTTGTATATGCTGTGACCTGACAGCTATCAGGAAGTTCCAGCGAGATGAAATTCATTCAGTCTGTTTCTGACGTTGAAAGAGCCAGCCTTAATGAACTGTACAGAAACCATCCAAAGCACCACATCAGATCAAAGTCGCCAGCGGGTTATCTGGATTAATATCCTGACGGTAAACAGTCAATAACGGCGCATGACTGAATGCGCCGTTATCGTTTGTGTTTAAGTCGCATTTCAAGAGGAAGATTCAGAGTCCTTGAATTTCGCTTTCTTGGAGGTGGTAGGCTCTTCGATAGCGGATGTCTCAGCAGGCCTTTTTCCTTCGGACGTGCTGGAGGAACATTCTAAACGGTCTGAGAATGTATGAAGAAACCGTAATTCACTTTCAAGTTTTACCCTTGTTGCTTCATGATCCATAAATTCCCGGTTTCTCTCTGGCTCTTTGCTTAGAAGGTCTTTAAGAGTGGAAAATTGCTCTTCTAATGTTTTTAGTTCAGAACAGGTAGAGCTTATTAATTCCTGCTGATCGGTTGAAGAGGTTGGCTGGCCTTTAGGAAGTGTGTCAAAACGTTCTCGCAATCTAATCAGTGATTGATGGAAAGACTCGGACTGTTGGGTTATCTCCTCATATTGTTTTTCTCTTCCTGTTCTTATTTCTGTAAAACCGATTTTTATTATCTTTTCCACAGTGTTTTCTTCTTTTTTATCAAGCTTCTCTTTGAGGTTTTCATCGGATGAAATATCCTGAAACAGTACATCTCTAAATGCTCTATGTTCAGAGAATAATGATGTTAATGATTCAGGTATCGTATCGATTTTAGCTTTTGGAAGTGCACGCTGGCATTGCAATATTATTGCCCGTTCGGCCTTGTTTAGTTTTCTTTTTTTCATTCGTTTGGTTTGCTCTTCACTGCGTTCTTGTCTACGTGAAATGCTGCTCAATGAAGATGAAGACAAGAGGGAGGTTTGTTCTTCACTGGAAGAGTCTGTTTCAGTATGCGCAGTCGACTGTTTTTTTTTGACATCAGGGTTGGCGGCCACGTCTCTATGACCCACTCGCGCTCCCGCTAATTCAGTGATATCTGGCGATACTGAACGGCTGGAACTGTTTGATACATTACCTGTTTCACCTGCTTTCATAAATTGACCTCACAATCTGATAAAAACCCATTTTTTAAATGGGTTAGTTTTGTGTATGAATAATCAGCAACGATATCACTGGCTAATCTTTGCTTAAGTGACAAAGGTGAAAGATTTGATAACACTTTTTAAAGTTAGAGAATGTTTTCTATCGTTATGCAATCCTGTTTCTATATAGGGAAAATCTTGATTTTTTATTATCTATAAGAAATTTTGTTATTACGATTCAATGAACCTTGACTGAATTTTTTTATCTACTGGTAAGCGACTTATTTATTTGTCAGCAGGAAAGTTATGGATAATAAAGCCTTCCCCATAGGTGTATCTCGCGCTGGTGTTTTGCCTGATGTCAGGACGTCTGATCAACAAGAATCCGAATTTGCTTTGAAAAAAGTGTCTGTTGAAGAGGTGCCAGGCTCAACAACTAAAATGGATACTGTAGAAGAACCGTCTATTGGCCATAAGCCTCTTGGCGCTGTAGAAAGACATAAGCCTGATATTCGCAGTTTGGGTGAAGTGACTCCCCCTGAAGATCAGGTTGGGTTTGATTATTTAACACTCAGAGATTGGCTTTTAAAAAGATTGACCGATGAACAAATTAATGATTTAAGTACTGCTAAGTTATGTGGGTTTGCTAAAAAGGCGAATCAATATTTAACATACATTTCTGATAAAATTGCTTATGTGATAAAGAACGAAAGTAAGGTTTACCCTGAGATGTATAAAGAAACAATAATAAAAAAAATGAAGAATGTTCATAGTGAGAGCTATCCGGTTCTAAAAGAACGTTTTGAAAGCTGCAGGGAAGTATTCAATGTATCTGAAAAAATAAAGATGGAACGATTTGCCACATTAACAGCTCATGACAAGACGTTTCGAATATGTACGACAAGTAAAAATATGGTTGAAGAATTAATCCTCAGCTGGAGGGTTTTGATTCAATATATGGATCAATGTCGTACCTTCATGCCATCGCCATCAACGTTGGTCTCTGGTCTGCCAGCGCCGATATTGCCTGCAGAGGTAGTGTTTGACGGTGGGGTAACAGTCAAGGATGTACATAAGAAAATGTGGGAATGTGCACAGGGTTTAAAGCGTTGCTGGGAGGGGTTGAAGTCTGATAGGGATAGCGGGAAAATCCCGGGAGTTATCAGGACGAATAGGGAGCACATTGTCAAACTTCCCCTTGATACCACCATATTGCCTTCAAGCATTAACATCATAAAGGAGGGTTTTATAGGGTTATCAGAGAGAGAAGCGCTTGAGGGAATCAGCTATGTCACTGTAGAAAAGCTAGACTCCGAGAAAACAACGGTTGGTCAGGCTGTTTATGGGAAAGAGACTTTCAAACAACTGTCAGAAGCCGTGGCATATATTAAAAAAATGGAAAAAGAGAAAGGCATAAAAACGTTGAGAGGCCGTCAGACTCGGCTTGCAGCAGCTTTGAGTCCCAAAAAACAAGTTCATGAAAGCGAAGAGCCGCAGTCGAAAAGGTATTTGGAATATCAGCCTGTTTCAAAGGAATTACTGAAGAATGTTAATGAGCAGGGACTGAAGGAGGTTGAAGAAGTCATTAATGTTCTCAGCAAAATGGCAAAGCAAAAAGGTAATCTGGATAAAAACACAGAAGATCAACAAGAGACGCTTAAATTCCGATTTACAGAGTTAAAGACATCCGTCGACAGGTGGTATACAGAGATACCTTCCTTCCAGACTCTTTTTGATACGATTCACAAGAAGAGCTTTTTAACACTCAGTTCGATCGCTCAAGCGTTGTCACCACGTAGTGCCCGGCGGCGGATTAAAACGGAAAGTGAGCTACCTTCTCAAAGTCCGCGGACACCATCACCCTCTTCCCGGCGATACAGCTCTTTACCGGCAGGTATGAAACTATCGTACAAATCATTATTAGTTCAAGCGTTGACACCGCGTAGTGTCCGGCGGCGGATTAAAACGGAAAGTGACCTGCCGCCTCAAAATCCGCGGCCACCCTCTCCCCTGCAATGCCGCTCTCTACCTGCAGGTGATCTCTCTGAATTTAGGCGGTCCATGGGCTTTCCGGAAGAAGAAACACAGCAACCAGCATCATCATCCAGTGAGCACAGTATTTCACATTCACCGACAGAGCTTTCTGCAGATGTGTCCAGCGACACAGTGGTCAGGCCGAGAGTGGTATAACCTGCTTTAACCTGCCGTCAGGATTCATGCTGTTTCCATTAAATTCAGTCATGGTCTGTATTGTGTGAAAGCCCTGGCGGTTCATAGCCGTACGCTGGACAACCCGTCATTCCGGAGTAGACTCCCTCCCGTCAAAGGTTCTGTCACAATGTCTAACCGGGTAAGGGGAAAAACCATGAGTATCAAAAAGACGGTTTCGATCGCATTGGTTGCGATAGTGGCGCTAATGGTTCTGGTGGTTATGATCACCCTCCGGAACCTGGATGGTATTGTCAAAGACGTGATTGAGACGACGGGCTCAAAGATTACCGGAACACCCGTCACGCTGGACAGCGTCAAGATCACCCTCCGTGATGGTCGTGGGGAACTCCATAAACTGGCTATTGCCAATCCGAAAGACTTTGAAAGCCCCTACATTTTCAGCATGAATGAGATTGCCCTGCAGGTGAGCCCCAAGTCCCTGTCGGGTCCGGTGGTGGTTATCAATGAGATCCTGGTGGATGGCATGGATATCACC
The DNA here is from genome assembly GCF_057552235.1 of Kistimonas ophiarachnellae. NCBI lineage: Bacteria > Pseudomonadati > Pseudomonadota > Gammaproteobacteria > Oceanospirillales > Endozoicomonadaceae > Kistimonas > Kistimonas ophiarachnellae. The sequence continues at coordinate 101,443 of NZ_BAAJPA010000004.1, forward strand.
GCAGAACAGAAAGGCGCAACCACGAATATTCAGAGCCTGCTGAAGGATATTAAGGAACGCAGCGCCAGGAAGCCTGCCGGTGAAGAAGAAAAGCCCGCTGAGCCTGCCAAGAAAGAAGAAGGTGCTGACATTCGCCTGATGGTGGAAAACCTCAGCTTTACCAATGCCAGGCTGAACCTGATGACAGAAGACAAGGGTGACCATACCCTGAAGATGCCCAATATCGTCATGACCAACCTGGGTGACAAGCAGACGGGTTTGACGCCGGATGAACTGAGCGAAGTGATTCTTAACCGCTTGCTGGCAAAAACCGAGAGAGTGGTCGCAGATCACCTGAAGGACATTGCGCGGAAAAAACTGGAAGAAGAGTTATCCAAAAAACTGTCTGATAAAGACAAGGAAAACCTGAACAAACTGAAGTCTTTATTCCAGTAAGCAGAATATTCCCCCTCAGACAGGCTGGGGGGGATTATTTCATGTAAAGAGCAAACCTCTCGCCTGTTTTTCTCAAGGCGCCCTGCCTCCCGTCATTCCGCTTGATAAGTATCAATAGATTGCCCTGCTTCCGGTGGTGCTCACTTGATAACTATCAACACCGCATCATTCGCTTTATATACCATCGTCCTAATTAACTTCTTGTCGTTTATTGCGGTTCTGGACAGGTGTCGTCGATGAAGCGTGATTGTGGCTCTGCAAAGCGTCCGGTGGATACGTCCCGGGACGATGTCCTGATGATTGGCCTGGATTTTGGTACCACGACCTCCAGCGCCATGGTGGCCAGGGCCAGAATCGGTCTGCACTGTGCGACCGGGCGGATGGGATTTGGCAACCCGGAAGTGGTCTATCGCTCGGAGCCGGTTTTCACACCTTACGACAATGAACGTATCTGCGAAGCCGCCATCGATAAGCTGCTGGACGGTTGGCTAAGCACCAGCGGCATTTCCCCCGAACAGTTGTTTTCTGGTGGTGTCATGATCACCGGACTGGCCGCCCAGCATCATAACGCGACAGTAATTGCTGCCCGGGTACGGGCACGCTTTGGCGATATTATCGTGGCAACGGCGGATGATCCGGCACTGGAATCCTGGCTGGCATTCATGGGCGGTGCGTCAGTGCTGTCCCGCTACCATCATGGTACCCCGATCATTAACCTGGACATTGGCGGTGGAACCACCAATCCGGCACTGGGTCGTGATGGTCAGGTGTTGTCGACCGGTTGCAGTTTTATTGGCGCCCGTCACTTCCGGTTTGAGCCGGGTACCTGGCGGGTGACCGGTATATCCTGTTTTGGTGAGCAACTGCTTGATGCCCTTGGATTAACGCTGGCGACAGGCGATATATTGTCTGTGCCTGCCCGTGAGCAGATTCTGGATTTCTATATTGCCGGGCTGGTGGCGACAGTCACCGGGGATCGTCGTTTGTTTGAGACCACGGCAGGACGGCAGCATGAGCAGGTGCGGTTTGATCCGCAAGGTCATACCGACGCCGTCATCACCTATTCCGGTGGTATTGGCGAATTGCTTTATCGCCATGTGGCGGGAGAACCCTGGCCTGAAACCACCTGTTTCGGAGACCTTGGCGTTGATCTCGCGCGCCGGATTGCCGACCATCCGTTGCTTGCCCGATCTCTCCACACCCATATTCCGGAAAACAGGGGCAGGGCAACTGTCTATGGCCTGACCCTGCACAGCACGGAAATCTCCGGCACCACCCTGTTCCTGTCCAATCAAGCTGAGCTGCCTTTGCAGGATTTACCCATCGTTGCCCGATTGTCACTGCAGGACAGTGTTGAACGTCTTGGAAAGGCGCTGGAGCTGGCCCGTAAATGCAGCCACGGCGCCTGCCTGCAGGTGTTACCGACAGACACCGGGGCAACACCCTCACTGGATATGATCAAGACCTTCGGTGGCCGAATGGCGACGGCTCTTGAATCCGGCGGTTTTCCTGGCGACCTGCCCCTGGTGCTGCTGGTGCCAAACGACTGCGGTAAGGCAATGGGCAACTACGCCAGCCGTTGGCGGACGCTGGCGGTACGACTGACCGTGATCGACGAAGTGCCGGATCGTACGGCATCGTTTGTGAACGTCGGTGCGCCGCAACATCACATTATCCCGGTTTCTTTTTACGGTATGCAGTGAGTGTCGCCGGTGTCGGCACCGCTTCCATACCTTCAGTACCCACTCTGTTCCGAGGAATGATTTCATGGGTCCGAAACTGACGCCCCTGAACCAGATTGTTGTGCCTGATCCCAAGCCTGACGAAAGCTACCGCATTCAGATGCTGGACCGTGAGTACACCTTTGTTGGCCTGAAAGTCCTGCTGGGCGCTGCCGACCTGGAAAAATCCGGTGACCGTAATGCCGGGCTGGCAGCGAAGACCGAAGTTGAGCGGGAGGCCGCCCGGGCCATTTTGTCAGACCTGACCCTGCAACACATTTACGATCGTCCGCTGACCGACAGCAAAGGCGCTGTGGATTCTGTGATGCGGGTTAACTACGACATCGACCAGGCGATTTTCCGTGATATCGCCACGATGACCGTGGGAGAGTTGAAAGATCACCTGCTGGCGTCGGATGCCGCTGAAGTCTGCCGGCTCGGTTTCGGGATGACCGGTGTGATGGTAGCCGCAGTAACCAAGATCATGGACGTCCATGACCTGGTGTTTGCGACGCGCAAAATCCGTCGTCCAACCAGGGCCCGTACCCGCATCGGTATGCCCAATACCCTGAGTTCCCGGATTCAGCCCAACCATCCGACCGATGACCTGACTGCGATTACAGCACAGCTTTATATTGGTCTGTCCATGGGCAACGGTGACCTGATGTTTGGTCTCAACCCGGCCCAGGATACGGTGGAAAATATCAGTGCCTGTCTGCATCAGTTTGATAAGGTGCGTCGGGAGACCGGGGCGCCGACCCAGATCTGTGTACTGTCCCACATCAAGACCCAGCTGCAATGCCTGGAGCAGGGCGCACCGGTTGAAATACTGTTCCAGTCACTGGCGGGTACTGATGCCACATTGACGGAAGAGTTCGAAGTCACCGTGGATCTTTTGGACAACGCCTGTCGCACCATGCTGGAGAAGGGTCCGCTTCTGAAGGACGGCGCCACGCACCAGCTCTATTTTGAAACCGGCCAGGGCTCAGAGTTCAGTTATAACAAGCATAACGGCATCGACATGGCCACTACCGAGGCGCTGACCTACGGACTTTGCCGACGCTACAACCCCTGTATGGTCAACAACGTGACCGGGTTTATCGGGCCGGAAACGCATGCTACTAACCATGAGTGCATTTACTCCAGCCTGCAGGATCACTTCATGGGCAAGCTGATCGGCCTGCCCATGGGTATGGCGCCGTGCTACACCCTGCATGCGGATATCACCATGGAAGGTCAGCAGATAGCGACCTCCCTGCTGGCCGCGGCCGGTGCGAACTATTACATGGACGTTTACCTGGGTGCAGACCGCATGCTGGCTTATTTTGATACCAGCGGTCACGATGACCAGACCCTGAAGGAACTGTACAACTACCGTCCGACACCGGAATTCTACGAGTGGTGTCTGGCGAAAGGTATCTACCGTGAAGATGAAAGCGGTTGGATAACCCGGGGTGAGAACTGGGGTAACCCACGCATGTTCTGCCGTTCGGATGAGGAATTCCAGGCTCTGATGGAATCCGTTCCGCAGAACTATGGTCAGGAAAAGTCCAGTGCGACCATGCCGACAGCCGGGCCGCGTATGAAGAATGCCGTTGCGCGTCAGCTGCGCGGCAATATGGCCGTAGCGCGGGAAGCCGCACGCTCTCTGTTGCGGTTGGATGAATTTGATCCGGCCACGTTCCGTCGTATGGATTCCCTGGCGACCTCCCTTGAACAGCACCACAATGATCCGGAAAGCGGCGCCCGGCTGACCCCGGAATCCCTGCAGCAACTGGCCGGGGAAAGTAACGATATTCAGATCGTGGTTACCGATGGTTTGTCCGCCGAGGCGGTGCATCACAGTGTGCCTGAGATGCTGCCGGTACTGGAAGATGGTTTGCGGGCGCATGGGTATCGTCTGGGTAAAACAATTGTCGTACCCCATGGTCGGGTGAAACTCGGGGAAACCGTCGCAGACGCGGTGGGTGCCAAACTGGTTATCCTGCTGCTCGGTGAACGCCCCGGGGGCGATGCCCGGTCTTCACGGTCCATGTCTGCCTATATGGTGTACCGCCTCCATGATGAAAGCATTCGTGCCGAGGCCATCCGTTATTCCGGTGACAGCGCCATTGCGTTTGAAAATACGGTGGTGACCAATATCTATCATGGCGGTATCCCACCGGTTGAGGCGGGTGCGCTGGTGGCTGAGCGGTCGCATCAAATCCTGAGCCACAAGGCTGCGGGTAACCGTCTGAACAGCCTGCTGGGGACGGGGGTTGCAAAAGAAAACCGGGCTCCGGTTGATAGGCCGGTAACTGCTGAAACGCCGGTTGTCGTTGAAACGTCTGGGTACACGAAAGACTTTGGTCGTCAGCGGCTTATCTGTGAAACTGACATGAAACGGGTTCTGGCGGATGCGGTGAAGGAAATCCGGGTATCACGGCGTGCGATCCTGACGCCCATGACGCGGGACCTGTTGAAGCAGCACAATATTGCTGTCGTGTTCAACGATCCGGTCTATTGATTGGTGATCCATGGTTTAACCTTAAGCAAGCCCCTCGTTTGAGGGGCTTGTTGTATCTAAACAGGATTAACCGGCACTCAGGACAATCTTTCCAACCGCTTTACGGTCTTCAAGATGGCGATGGGCATCCGCCACATCCCAGAGGGTGAAGGGTGTCGGGTCAACCAGTGGCTTGATGATACCGTCGTCTACCAACCGTGCGATCTCTTCCATGATTCGGCCATGGGCCGGACGGTTGATGCCGTGGAACAGCGGAATCAGCATCAGGATGCCGTGGAGGCTCAGGCTTTTCAGTACCACGGGTAACGTGTCGTCTACAGGCAGGGTGGTGGCGACTTCACCTTTGAAGCGCACTGCTTCAAAGCTGCGCTGGATATTGGCGCCAGCGACGGTATCAAACACCTTGTCGAAGCCCTGGCCATCGGTGTACTGCCGGACATAATCAGCAACCGGTGTATCCACACTGTTCACAACATGATCTGCATTCAACTGCCTGGCTTTCTCGAGGTTGCGAGGCGTCGTAGTGGTCGTCACGGTTGCGCCAAAATGTTTGGCCAGCTGGATGGCAATATGGCCGACACCACCGGTAGCGCCGTGTATCAACAGGTTGTCGCCTTTCTGGATTTTCAGCTTGTCGTGCAGGGCTTCCCAGGCGGTCAAGGCTACCAGGGGCAGTGCGGCGGATTCTTCCATGGTCAGGCTTTGGGGCTTGTGCGCCATGAGATCCGCATCGACCAGCATGTATTCCGCCAGCGCACCTTCCTGACCGGCAATGCCGCCGGCGCAACCATAGACTTCATCGCCGACCTTGAACCGTGTAACGCCTTCACCGACTTCCCTGACAATACCGGCGACATCGCCATGAAGAATTTCGGGCCGGTTGGCAGACCACGGGGTCTCGACAGAGCGAAGCAGGGTGTCGATCGGGTTGACGCTGGTGGCTCTGACCTCAATGACCATATGCCCCGCCTTGACGACAGGCATGGGTTTTTCGGCTTGTTCGAAGACATCAGCAGCGCCTAACTGGCGGACGATCATGGCTTTCATCAGGTGATTCTCATCCTGGTCAGAAACGATAAACGCAGTCTAGAGGGCGTGTTATCTGCCAACAAGACGGCTCACGACAAAGGATTTTTGCGTTATGCGCAAAGGTGGCATAAGTTGCCGTCCACAGGCTTTGGGTAAATCGGAAACTGACAGAAACGACTCATGATGACACGTCTTATGTACTTTAATGCGGTCGTGGAAACCGGCAGTTTCTCGGAAGCCGGACGGATGCTTGATGTGCAGCCGTCATCCGTTTCACGACAGGTGACTGTGCTTGAGAAAGAGCTGGGTATTGCTCTCCTTAACCGCACGACACGGAGTATTGGTCTGACTGAGGCGGGGCGTCAGTATTACGGATATTCCCGTCGTATATTGCAGGAGTTGGAGGAAGCACGTCAGGCGGTGCATGCCCTGTCGGATACGCCCAGCGGCAGGCTGCGGCTCAGCATGACGGTGGGTTTCGGGGAAAGTGTGGTGCTGCCGCTGATCCCTGCTTTCATGGCGCGTTACCCGGATATCACCGTGGATATTGAGTTAACCGAACGGGTGGTCGACCTGGTGGACGAGAATATTGATGTTGCCTTACGCAGTGGGCAGCTGCCGGATTCCAGCCTGGTAGCGACAAAGGTGGCTGACAATGACTTCCTGCTTTGCGCCACGCCTGCCTACCTGGCGAAACAGGGTCAGCTGTTGTCACCTGCGGATCTGGCCGCATTCAACTGTATTCGGTACGGCTATGCCGGTTGGCGGGAATGGTTTTTGCTGGATACGCTGCCTGCCCGGCTGACCATTCATGGTGCGCTCACCGTCAACACGGTACAGGGACAGAAGCAGCTGGTGTTGAACCATGCGGGTATCGCGCTGATACCACGCTGGGCCGTCGCCGGTGAGCTGTCTCGTGGCGAGTTACAGGCGGTTTTGCCGGAACACCGGTTCAGTCCCCAGGCGTCTTTGAGTGCTACCTATGCGATCTATCTGAACCGGAAACTGGTGCCAGCCAAAGTGCGGGCGTTTCTGGATTTTCTCCGGGAGTCACTCACCTGACGATAAGCCAGCTTTGGCTTTACGCCGTTCTGCTCATACTATGTTCAGTAGAACAAGGCAGTATGGCCAATGCTGTTTCCTGCAGACTCACAACGAAAGGGAATGAATACGGGCTGATGAATAATGCGCATTCTCGCCAGGGACACCTGCTCGCCTTTGCCGGTGCCCTCTGTCTGACACCTGATGGTGTATTGGTGCGTCTGGCCGGTGTGGACGACTGGAGCCTGGTTTTCTGGCGCGGAGTGATGATTGCCCTGGCCTTGTTCCTGATCATGGCGGTCCGTTACCGTTCCCGGGTGATTCAGCACTGCGTGCCGGCCAGTTCCCGTGCATGGTTGGGGTCTGTTTTGTTTGCCGCCAGCAGCATGACCTTTGTCATGGGGGTGATTCATACGACCATTGCCAATGCGCTGGTCATTCTGAGCACCACGCCGCTGTTTGCGGCGCTGTATGGTCGCCTGTTCCTGGGGGAAACAACGGCCCGGCGCACCTGGGTTGCCATGGCGCTGGCGGTGGTCGGGATTGCCGTGGTGTTTGCCGGTGACCTGCAGGGCGGCGGATGGCTGGGAAACCTGTTCGCCCTTGCCTGCGCCTGCCTGACCGCTGCACATATCACCGTGATTCGCAGTGCCAGTGGCGAGCTGAATGTGATGTCAGTCTATGGTTGGGGAGGTGTTCTGGTGGCTATCGCCTGCCTGTTGATTGTCCCTTCCCTGACGTTGAGCCTTAAGTCATTGCTGGTTCTGGCCGTGATGGGGCTGTTATCCGGCCTGGCGTTTTTGATGCTGGGGGAGGGGGCAAGGCGTGTGCCCGCACCGGAAGTCACCCTGATGATGCTGCTTGAACCTGTGATCGGCCCTGTGTGGGCGTTTTGGGTGTTGGGAGAGATACCTTCAGACATCACCGTCATGGGTGGCGTGATCGTAGTGACGACGCTGGTCGCTCATTCGCTTTACAGTCTTTACCGGCCGAAAACCGGGTAATGGACGGGTATTGCCTGTGGAATACCCGTCCATTACCGTTACAGGGCGTTGCGGAAAATCTGTTCGATATCCGCCTGTGTGCCCTGGCGCGGGTTGGTCAGCGCGCAGGCATCCTTGAGGGCATTGGCTGCCATCAGCGGAATATCGGCTTCACTGACGTTCAATGCCGTCAGGCTGGTGGGAATATTGACCTTCAGCAACAGGCGGCAAACTTCCTCAATACCCATCACACTCGCTTCACGGGCCTTCTTGCCATGTACCCGGCAACCCAGGAAGTAGGCGACGTCAGACAGGCGGTTGGCCGCTGTTTCCATGTTATAGGCCATGACATACGGCAACAGCACTGCATTGCAGATACCGTGAGGCAGGCCGTATTTGCCGCCCAGCTGGTGGGCCATGGCGTGCACGTAGCCGAGGCCTGCATTGTTGAACGCCATGCCAGCCATGAACTGGGCATAGGCCATCTGTTCCCGGGCCTCTTCATCCTGGCCGTTTTCCACCGCGCGCGGCAGGTATTTCACGATCAGTTCCATCGCCTTGCTGGCGACGGCATCGGTCAGCGGTGTGGCCTGGGTCGAGACGTAGGCTTCAATGGCGTGGGTCAGCGCGTCCATGCCGGTGGCGGCGGTGAGGCTGGCTGGCATACCCAGCATCAGCTTCGGATCGTTGATGGAAATGGCAGGCGTGACGTTCTGGTCAACAATCGCCATTTTCACGTGGGTCTGTTCATTGGTGATGATGCAGAACCGGGTCATCTCGGAAGCGGTGCCGGCCGTGGTGTTGATGGCTACCAGTGGCAGTGACGGACTGTGGGAACGGTCAATCCCCACGTAATCGCTGATATCGCCGCCGTTGGTGGCCAGCAACGCGATGGCCTTGGCGCAGTCATGGGGTGAACCGCCGCCCAGGGAAATAACGAAGTCGCAGCGATTCTTGCGCAGCAGGCCCAGGCCGGACTGCACGTTGGCGACCGACGGGTTCGGGCAGGTGCCGTCGTAGATCACCGCATCAATACCGTGCTGGAACAGCATATCGGTCACGATGGTGGCCACGCCGACCTTGCACAGCATCGCGTCGGTGACGACCAGCGCCTTGCTGCAATCCATGGCCTTGATCTTGCCGATGGCGCGTTCCAGGCAGCCGCTACCCAGCAGGTTGATGGTCGGCATGATGAAATCGTGACCCGCGTGCTGGTCGCTGGGGCTCGGACCCGCCTCGGACAGTGCCGGCGGCTCCTTCGGCTGGGGTTTGCCGTGGTGGATGGTGATGTCGGCGAGGCGGGCCTTGTCGATGGCGCCGGGCGTCAGGATGTAGCCGGGCTCCACGTAGAGGGTGCCTTCGGTACAGAATTTCTCCAGGTTATCCGGGGTGATCAGTTTTTTGGTCAAAACACGTGTCCATCGTAATGGATGATATTGCCCGTAAAATTATCAACGGATGTGGAAGGGGCAATTGACCATTGTCAAAAGTGTGGAAGGCAATCGCCTGTCAGGTGGGCAGGTGTTGTTACCGGTCAAGTTATTGAAAAAATCACAAGGGCAGATTCACGGCTATTCTTCTCCGGTGCCCGTGTTCTGTTCCTGATCTGCTGGAGTCCCTGGTGTCTGATACTGCTTATATGGCTGAGGCGATTGATTTTGCCTGAACGAACCCTGTCTGGCGCTATTTGAACAGGCGCATCAGTACCAGGAAATGTTGGCAATGAAACGGCCCGGCAAGACGCTTTCCATGAATCCTGCCGACTTCCGGGAGATTGTGACACTCCAGGGCACCTGTGACTGACAGGCGTTCAGGTTCATGCCGTCACGGATACTGACAGCGGTGTTCTATCTGCAGACTATCAGGCAACCTTATAATGGAGCGATCCATTCAAAAATTCGCCTTTGATGTCCCTGCAGTTATGCCACTATACAACGATGATAATGTACAGGATCCCGATACGCTGGATTGCCCGTTAATGGGGATTGCAGTGGATGCTGGGCCCCATGAATCTGCTGCTCACCAGCATCGTAAAGCCCAGTTGCTTTATGCAGTGGAAGGCAGCATGACGATTACCATGGACGATACGTTATGCATCCTGTCACCGAATCGTGCTGCCTGGTTACCACCGGGGATTGTGCACAGCACCCGGACACAGGGATTTCATTATCGCAGCCTCTATTTCGATACCCGCTATTTTAGAGCGTTGCCGCAGAGCCAATGCCTGTTGAATGTGACGCCCCTGCTACGGGAATTGATCTTGCGTGCCTGTGAATGGCAGCCGGGCTATCCTGTGAATGGCGCGGAGATGAGGCTCGCAGAGGTGCTTCTCGACGAGTTGTTCAGCGCGGTACGATCTGACCTGATGCTGCCGTTGCCGACCGATCGGCGACTTCGTGCCATTACGGATTATTTGTTATTTCACCCAGCCGATCCCAGGACGTTAACAGCACTTGCTGCAGAAGCCGGTGCCAGTGGGAGAACGGTGAGCCGATTGTTTCGACAGGAAACGGGCATGAGTTTCAGCCATTGGAGGCAACAGCTAAAGTTGCTCCAGGCAATGGAACATTTGGTGAGAGGGCTTCCGGTATCAGACGTCAGCACATTGCTGGGGTTTGCCAGTGACAGTGCGTTTATTGCCATGTTCAGGGGGCTGACGGGTATTTCGCCCGGACAATATGTGAAAAGAATGGGTAACCCGTAGTGACAGCATATGGATATTTAGTCGGTTAAAAGCAATACCGGCATTTGAATCTGATGATTCAGTGATTGGGTGAATGGTTAATCCGCAAGACGCTGAGCATACTGAGTTTGTTCGTAAATTCAGAGGGTTGGTAAGCGGGTGATAATGCCTCCATTGTGCACATGTAGGTAAACGCTGCTGTCGGAATGATCTCAAAGCTTGAGAACAGTAAGCCCAGTCCCCCACCGAGTGCTGCGCTACCCGCTATTAATAGAAGCAACGCATCTCCAGCAATAAAAACCGGTTGCCCATCAAGAGAGCATAAAACCAATGAAACTATGACCAGAAGGGGAAGTAATATGGCGCCACTTAAAGCCACAACAGGCGTGGCTATTACGGAAACCGGGAGTGAGCCTGTGGCAGCTAAAGCTGCAACGATATGATGCCACCATAGTGGCGTGTCGGGCGTGGTTGGTTGTATTACCTGCTGAGTATTAAGAGGTTTGTTTACCTCGACAGATTTAATCGTGGACAGCTTTTCTTGATTGTTAATGAAATCCGTTATTGGCCTTTGATGTGAGAGGGAATTCTGTGTGGCGGGTGACATTTTATCCTCTGATTATCCTTTGAATAACGGTGTATCCATACTGACAGTATGTCATCCCGAAAATTGCACCGATGCAGTGTATAAATCATGACAACGTTGTTCGTATTTATAACTTCACATCCTGTGCTCATCAGGTGTTCACGGTGAATGTTAGCCACTTAAGCAGTGGAAAATGACCCGCTTTGGTTGAGAGAAAGCCGGTCATTTTACTGGATGACCGGCAACATTCGCTTAGTGGGTTGACGATAAGCGGTATGAAATAGCTAACAACCGTGCAATATTTTTGGCGCTGCGCCGAATATTATTGGCGCCATCATTGAGTATGTTACTCAATGAATCCAGGTGTGGGATGACCGGGAAGAGCGCATCGATACCTTCTGAATGAATGCGCTCGTGTCCATCACCCAGGCAGCCAGCGATGGCAATGACGGGCAACCCTGCGGCCTTTGCCAGGCGTGAAACACCGACCGGTGTTTTGCCGCAAACCGTCTGGCCATCAATACGCCCTTCCCCGGTAATGACCAGGTCTGCCCCCTGCAACTGGCCGACAAGATCGACAGCCTCCATCACAATCTCAATGCCGGGCTGGAGGCTGGTATTGAGAAACGCCAGCAGGGCGGCGCCCATACCGCCTGCTGCGCCTGCGCCGGGTACCAAACCTACGGACTTGCCCAGCTGGCATTGCAGTAACTGGTCATAATGCATCAATGCGCGATCCAGCAGTGCAACCTGTTCTTGGGTGGCGCCCTTCTGTGGGCCAAAGATATGGGATGCCCCGTTAGGGCCGGTCAGTGGATTATTAACGTCACAGGCCACACGACAATTAACGTCAGCCAGCCGTGGATCCAGGTTGCTGGTATCAATCTGATCCAGCGACAGCAGTCCGGCACCGCCGGGTGGAACGGGCTGACCCGCCTTGTCCAGAAACCGGACGCCTAATGCCTGCATCATGCCGACGCCGCCATCGTTGGTGGCACTGCCGCCAATGCCGATAATCAGTTGCCTGGCGCCCAGGTCCAGGGCCTTGCTGATCAACTCACCGGTGCCATAGGTGGTGGTGTGCAGGGGATTGCGTTTGTCCGGTGGCACCAGCGCCAGCCCCGAGGCTTCGGCCATTTCGATCACGACCGTTTCGCCATCGCCCAGCAGTCCCAGTGAGGCAGCGACAGGCTCACCTGACGGGCCGGTCACGGTGTATTGCAATAACTGACCGCCGGTGGCGTCCACCAGTGAGCGGGCCGTGCCTTCACCGCCGTCGGCAACCGGCACCTTGACGCATTCGGCATCCGGCATCACCGAGAGAATGCCTTCTTCAATGGCTTGGGCCACTTCCAGTGCGGACAGGCATTCCTTGAAAGAGTCAGGCGCGATAACAATTTTCATGGTGTCAGGATATGTTCAGCGTGTTCATGAGCAGCCCGCAAGGTTAAGCCTGCGGGCTGACAGGACGGGTAACGTTGCGGCAGAGTTTACAGCAGTACCAGGCTCATCAGGTAAACCACGATGATGCCAGATACGCCCTGTACCAGTGTTGCCATGGTCTGGGCACGGTAAGCCGTGGTGACAGACATGTTACTGAACTGGGACACCACCCAGAAGAAACTGTCGTTGGCGTGGGAAACCGTCATGGCGCCAGCGCCGATAGCCAGTACAGTCAGCGCGCGACCCATTTCAGAGGCAAGGCCGATGTCACCCAGCATGGGGGCGACCAGTGCGGAGGTTGTTACCAGGGCTACAGTGGAAGAACCCTGCGCAGTCTTCAGTGCTGCCGCAACGATAAAGGGCATGAAAATACCAATACCCAGGCTGGACAGGGTTTCCCCCAGATAGCTGCCGATCTCCGTGGTAGCCAGCACTTTGCCGAAAGCACCACCGGCGCCGGTAATCAGCAGAATCGGTGCGCAGGCCAGGATGCCTTTGCCAATCAGGTCGGTGAACTGCTCCATTCGCTTGTCACCGCGGATCAGGGTGATAGCCAGACCCAGGCCGATCATCAATGCATTGAGCGGTGTGCCTAAAAAGACAAACAGTTTCAGCGCCAGGCCTTCACCAAAAGGATGGCTGGGGTAATTGGCGATAGAACCCAGGCAGATCAGCAGAATGGGTACGAGAATCGGTGCAAATGCCTTGGTGGGGGAGGGTAATTCACCGTACTGCGCGCGAAGCGTTTCGTAGTCCTGATCTGCATCGTCATCTTCACCGCAGGTCAGCTTGTCAGAGACGTGGTTGGCCCAGAACAAACCCGCTACAGCGGTAAACGCGGCGACAATCAGGCCGAGGCCGATGACCAGGCCAAGGTTGTCGGCCAGTCCCAGGTTACCGGCAGCGGCAATGGGGCCGGGCGTCGGTGGAACAAAAGTGTGTGTCGCGTAGAGGCCGGTCGCGAGTGCGACACTCATGGCAACGGCGGAAGCGCCAAGCCGCTTGCACAGTGAACGCTTGAGTGAGCTCAGGATGACATAGCCGGAATCACAGAACACCGGAATCGACACCAGGTAGCCGATGATGGACATGGTGAGATTCGGAAACCGCTGTCCCAGCAACCGGATGATGGTGTCCGCCATGGTGATGGCCGCACCGGTCTTTTCGAGGATGGTGCCGATCAGGGTACCCAGGATAATCACGATACCGATGGAGCCGAGAATGCCGCCAAAGCCGGCACTGATAGTGGATGCCACCTGGTCAAGCGGCAGTCCGGCCAGGAATGCGGTGGCGAAAGCGGCCAGCAACAGGGTGATGAACGGATGCAGTTTAAAGCGTGATGTGGCCAGCACAACAAAGGTGACCACGGCCAACAGGACCAGTACCAGGTACATGTTTCAATCGCTCACGGTTCGTAAAGGAGGTTGTGGGAATGTGTTTCACTCTGTGCGAAATGTGATTGCAAGCGTTTGAACGAACAATGATATGAATCAGGTTTTTGTTAAGGTTGTGTGCTTTTGCAGGAAAAAATTCCGTCAGGGGTTGCCTGAAAGCAAGCCTTCAGGCGATGTAGGCTTTGGTCAGTAAATGCTTGCAGGTACCGGTTTCGGCGAACTCGTGGATATTGGCGAGCGTGGTTTCGGCAATAGCGGTGAGGGCTTCCCGGGTGAAAAAGCCCTGGTGACCGGTGATCAACACATTGGGAAACGACTGAAGTCGTTGGATGGTATCGTCCTGGATGATCTGTTCGGACAGGTCTTCGAAAAACAGGTCGCCTTCCTGTTCATAAACATCAATGCCCAGGTAACCCAGGTGTTCCGCTTTCAGTGAACGGATGGCGGCCTGGGTATCAATCAAAGCGCCACGGCTGGTATTGATCAGCATGGCGCCGGGTTTCATGGACTCCAGCGCTTCGGCATCAATCAGGTGGAAGGTGCTGTCTGTGAGGGGGCAGTGCAGGCTGATGATGTCTGAATAGTTATAGAGTTCGTGCAGCGGTACGGTCTTGATACCTGCCGCTTTAACGAGGGCTTCGTCAGGAAAGGGATCATAGGCGATGACGTTCATGCCGAATCCCTGCAGCAGTTTGGCCGTTGCCAGCCCGATGCGACCCAGCCCGACGACACCGGCAGTCTTTCCGGCCATATTGAAACCCAGCAGACCATTCAGGGAGAAATTGCTTTCCCGGATCCGGTTCCAGGCTTTATGGGTTTTCCGGTTCAACGTCAGGATCAACGCCAGGGTGTATTCCGCCACGGCTTCCGGCGAGTAGGCCGGTACCCGCGCGACTTTGATACCCAGTTTATCTGCGAGACTCAGGTCAACATTGTTGAAGCCGGCGCAGCGCAGGGCAATAAGGCGAATGCCGGCATCGGCCATGGTTTCCAGCACGGGCTGGTCGAGAATGTCGTTGACGAATACGCATACGGCATCGTGCCCGCGTACCAGTTCACGGGTTTCCTCATTCAGGCGGATCTTGAAATAGTCGAGCTGGAACGCGTACGGCTGATTGGCGCGGTTCAGGTATTCACGGTCATAGGGCTTGGTGCCAAAGACTGCGATATGCATGGGAAGAACCCTCTGCCTGATCAGGGATATTCGACTAATAGTAGCTCACTGTCGTTGAGCAGGTTACATAAACGCCAGGGGGGAGTTGTCGTCGAACCGATCTTCGCTTTGTAGTTTTCCATCCCCAGTGAAATAAGGGTATTCCATATATCGGGCGGTTTTTTGTGCGACGTCGTGACCGTACAGCTTGGCCACCATATAAAGGCTCATATCAATACCGGCGCTGATACCGGCCGAGGTCACGATCCTGCCATTGTCGACGAAACGCTGGTCGTGTATCAGGCGGGTGGAAGGGGAGAGTTCGGCCAGTGTATCAAACACTTCATGATGGGTGGTCGCTGGCATGTCATTGAGTAGCCCGGCACCTGCCAGCAGCAATGCGCCTGAACAGACTGACAATACATGTTCAGCATTAGCGCTGACTTGCTGTATCCAGTTTATCGTTTCCGGTTGTTGTAATACCGCACGGGTTCCATCTCCACCGGGAATAATGACGATATCGGCCTGAGGCATTGCACCCAGCGGAACATCCGGATTAACGGACAGACCATTTCTGGCAGTGACCGGATCGGTTGTCAGAGCGATAGTACGGAGGGTGAACAGGCAATCCTGATTCAACTCGTTGGTGACGGAAAACACTTCGAAGGGACCGGCGAAATCCATGACTTCGACATCATCAAACAGCAGTAGGGCAATCGTCTTTTTATTCATCATTATGAATGCCGTCTTAATCATGCGGTAAACCGGAGTTCAGTATGGGGATCGGTGAGCTGTATGGCAATGCTTCATCTATCATGGCAGGGTTAGTTGAAACCCTGTTTGAAATCCAACGATGGTTAAGCGCTGATGAAACTGTGGATGACTGTAGCTGGTGTGCTTCTGCTGGTAATTCTCTACTTGGTGGTCTGGCCCGTGCCGGTGGCTCCCGTAGCCTGGCAGGCGCCGGATAATCACGGCTATACCGGTGATTTCGCCGCGAACAGCGAACTGGCTTCATTGGAGACACTCGCCGTTGATGGACGCGATGGCCCGGAAGACCTGGCCATGGATCAGCAGGGGCGGATTTATGCCGGGGTAAAGGATGGGACAATTCTTCGGATTACCCCCGGCGATAAGGTTGAACGTTGGGCTGAAACCGGCGGGCGTCCCCTGGGTCTGGGTTTTGATTCACTGGGCAATTTGCTGGTGGCTGACGCCTACCGGGGGCTTTTATCCTTTGATCCGTCGGGACGGAAAAACGTGCTGGTAGACCAGGTGGATGGCCAGCCGCTGGTCTACGCCAATGCCGTCGATGAAGGGCCGGATGGCACGCTCTATTT
This sequence comes from Kistimonas ophiarachnellae, assembly GCF_057552235.1. NCBI lineage: Bacteria > Pseudomonadati > Pseudomonadota > Gammaproteobacteria > Oceanospirillales > Endozoicomonadaceae > Kistimonas > Kistimonas ophiarachnellae. The sequence continues at coordinate 117,757 of NZ_BAAJPA010000004.1, forward strand.
TTCAGAGTCCTCCACTAAATTCGGGGCAGAAGCCTCAGGTGGCACTTATGAAGCAAGTCTGCTGGATCTCATGGAGCATGGCGGCCATGGACGCCTGCTGGCGTTTGATCCTGGAACCGGCAAGACGCGCGAACTCATGAATGGGCTGAACTTTGCCAATGGCGTGGCGGTCAGTCATGACGGGCGCTCGGTACTGGTCAATGAAACCGGTGGTTATCGGGTACTTCGTTACTGGCTGGAAGGGGAGAAGGCTGGCACGGTTGATGTCGTTATCGATAACCTGCCCGGATTCCCCGATAACCTGTCCAAAGGGCAGGATGGACGCTACTGGATCGGGCTGGCGTCACCCAGAAGCGCTGCACTGGACAAACTGTCAGACAAGCCGTTTCTGCGTACTGTGGCACAGCGTCTTCCACCGGCAATGAGGCCTAAGGCACAACGTTATGGGCATATCGTCGCCTTTGATGACAACGGCCATATTGTTAAAAACCTCCAGGATGACCAGGGACAGTTTGCTTTTACCACCGGCGTGCTGGAAACGGATGAATACCTCTATCTCTCCAGTTTGATGGAGCAGCAGATAGGCCGTGTCAGGAAAGTGCAGCCTGATTGATGGTTATTGTCAGCCTTGATGACAAGACTGCCCAGTATTAGTGGAAAAATAGGGATGCAATGAATAGAAAGTAGCGGCCCGGCGGTCTATCCCTATTATCAGGTATGGATGATTAGATGATGTACAGAACGCGCTCTGCTCTAATACGGCCGCTTCGCACAAGAAATCAGCATGTTCGGGCGCAGGAACAACGTAAAACGTCAGGTTTGCGTTCGATCAGAAAAAAGACGACAGACTCTCGCCGTTTGCAAAAAAACGGCACTGGTGCAAAGAAAGCGCTTGTTCGGGTACTGAAGCATCGATGTGTCTTAACGGAGAATGTGTCCAATCATTCTCCACTCATGCCTTTACGAAAAACCAGGCATTCAGATGTATCACGTGTGGACTACAACCTGCTGGGAAAAGTGGGCATCAAGGAGCAGGAAATGCAGCATTCATTGGTTATTAACAAGATGCATCCATTGATTAGTCTTTCTGAAGCTGCCAGAAAACAGTACGAAAATTCGACCCGAAAAAGTGGTTATTCTGCTCTCAGATTTAAGCCCGATACAGTCTTTGTAAGACAAAAAAAACCTGCGCCTTATTTGGGCACACAATTTCTCAGTCCGGATTTGCAGGGTAATGGGAATAAAATGAAAAAGGAGGACAAGAATCGGCAGGCCGCGGAAATCAATGCTGTTTGGCAGCAGATTGATGATTATCTTGAGTTTGCAACAAGACCGGATGGAAATCCGATATATCAGCGAGTAACGGTAAAACCCGTCAAACAAACAAGATCAATACCCAAAAATCATCCACTGCGCAATAAATTACATTTGGGCGGTTATGCAACGCAAATGACGCCAAGAGGAACACTTGTGAGTCATTACGGTGGCACATTGGACTTTTATGATAACAATGAAAGAAACGCCAGGCTGAGAAACAGTTATTGCATTGGGCAGGCTGATTGTGATCTCTATACATCAGGAAAAAGACAACACGTTAAGACCGGTGGCCGTACGAATGGGCATAACATACTGGTGTCTTCTTGCGATGAAAATCGGAAATGGGTTGGGAATGCCGGCGGGCGTATTAATGATCCGCAAGGTACGAAAGATTGTGCCAATGTTGCAGTTCAATGGGTAAAGGTTTTTGCGAAGGATAAGCCGGAACTTCCCGTGGATATGCCCTTTTTGATTACGACAGAAGATGTCTGGGCGGGACAACAGTTTTATCTTAAGTATGGGAACAATTTTTTCACAAAATCCTTTGCCTGTGCCGAATGTAAACAACAATCGTTTCGAACCATAGAGCCAGCCCCTGGTCTCGGGGCTGATCTCGAAACGCCCCTTCAGGTTTGTAGCAAATGCGGAGAGTTCATACACATTGCGGTTGGTATTGAAACCTGATTCCCGGAGTCGCAGTGGGTGAGAGGCATTATGGTTTCCTTTTCACCTGCAGTGGTCGTACGACAGCATCCAGCCCTTCAATCTTGAGTTCCAGCGCATAGCCCATCAGCTGACCCAGTTCCCCTTTCGGGAATCCCTTTTTGGCAAACCAGAGCAGGTACTCCTCCGGCAGATCAATCAGCACCCGTCCCTGGTATTTGCCGAAGGGCATGGGCATGTTGGCCAGTTTGACCAGTTGTTCTTTCTCAAGCATGTCGTGATGGCACCGCGAATGTCTGTCTTACCGAAAAATTGATCCCGGTTCGTGTAAAAAAGGCGCACGATCGTACGCTTTCTTGATCCATATCATCTACCTTCCGGCATTTTATTTTTTACATTCGGGCTACTCAAACAAGCACCAACACACGCCTATTACAAGAGTATACGAGGGTCAAATGAGTAGTAACCTGTCGTCTGCAGCCATACCACCGGCGCCACCAGGCAAGCCGGCCCTGATGGATCGTTTCCTGAACGGCATCGAAAAGGCGGGTAATAAATTACCTGATCCTGCCATGTTGTTCGTATACGGTCTGGTCCTGATCTTTGCACTCTCCACCTTCCTTTCCATGTTCAGCTATGACCTGGTCCACCCCGTGACCAAGGAAGCACTGACCGTCAAGAACCTGATGACCGGTGAATACCTGGCCGGGTTCCTGAGCTCCATGGTAACGACCTTCATGACCTTTGCCCCGCTGGGCATGGTACTGGTCGCCATGCTGGGTATCGGTGTCGCGGAGCAGTCCGGCTACATCAATACCAGCATCAAGAAGATCCTGCGCATCACGCCGGCGAAGATTCTTACGCCGGTACTGATCGCCATCGGTATCTTCAGCCATGTGGCGTCAGATGCCGGTTATGTGCTGGTTATTCCGATTGGCGGCATTATCTTCTATGCGGCCGGTCGTCATCCGCTGGCAGGTATTGCGGCAGCGTTTGCCGGTGTTTCCGGTGGATTCTCCGCGGCGTTTGTACCGTCCAGTATTGATCCGCTGCTGGCGGGCTTCACCCAGTCTGCCGCCCAGATCTATGATCCGAACTACGTGGTTAACCCGCTGAGCAACTACTTCTTCACCCTGTGCTCCGCCGTGCTGATTATTGGTCTTGGCTGGTATGTGACCGAGAAGATCATTGAGCCTCGCCTGGGTAACCTCAAGCTGGACGATGATGTCGAAGAAGCGCCTGACATGGGCTCCATGACTGACAAGGAAAACAAGGCATTCAACCTGGCCACGTTGTCCATGGTGGTCGGTCTTGTCCTGCTGGCGGCAGCCAGTCTGCCGGCTGGTTCCAGCCTGCGTGATGCGTCCGGTTCACTGAGCAGCTACAGTGCACCGCTGATGCAATCCATCGTACCGCTGATCTTCCTGCTGTTCCTGGTACCCGGTATTGTTTATGGCAAGGTGGCCGGTACCTTCAAGAGCTCCAAGGACGTCATGGGTTCTCTGAGCAAGACCCTGGCGGGCATGAGCAGCTACATGGTGCTGGCGTTCTTCTGTGCCCTGTTCCTGAAAGCGTTTGCGGATTCCAACCTGGGTATCCTGCTGGCGCTGAGCGGCGCTGAAGTCCTGCAGGCGATGAACCTGCCGGGTCAGGCGACCATCGTCGGTATTATCATCCTGACAGCCATGGTGAACCTGCTGGTCGGTTCCGCCTCCGCCAAGTGGGCATTGATCGGATCTATCTTCGTTCCCATGCTGATGAGCCTGGGTATCTCCCCCGAGCTGAGCCAGGCGGCTTACCGTATCGGTGATTCCTCGTCCAACATCATCACCCCGATGCTGCCTTACTTCCCGCTGGTTGTCGTCTATTGCCAGCGTTATATCAAGGACACCGGTATCGGTACCGTCGCTTCCATGATGATGCCGTTCACCCTGTTCTTCCTGGTGACCTGGACCCTGTTCCTGCTGGGTTACTGGGCGCTGGGCCTGCCCCTGGGTATCCAGGCGCCGTACACGTATCCTGCCATGTAAGTGTGTCTGACAGAGAGGTCGAAAGACCTCTCTGCTTTTAATGGATAGCAGAGAATCACAAAAATATTCATTAGGTCATAGGTTACGTCAAGCACTGTCTAAAAAGCCGGAACATTAGCCTTGCCGGGTTTTTGCAGGACTGGGGCAGCGTGGAGCTCTGGGGAAACGAAAATCTGATCAAATAAACCCATTTGGGAAGCCGGGAGCGTAACGATTGTTTCAACCGGAAGTACGCCAAGATAGCAATCTGTAATATCAGAAAATAATGGTCTTTCCGCTGAATTAGTACTTGTTAACTTAATATAGCGTTTACCATCTGATTCATACATATCCACAAAGGTGTAACAGTGGCTTGGAGTCAGGCCAGTTATATTGACATTAATATCAGGTCGTGTTCCAAGGCAAGCTACTCTTCCAGTACGTTGCGCTTTTTTCAGGATTTTCCACGTGTCATTTGCAATTTTTTCGTTGGCGTTTGTCGTTGGCTGGTTATCTGTTTTGTAAGTTTCGGAATGACGAAACGTCTGCTGTCGATACTTATAGAGGTAATCAAGAAAGCAGGAGACTAAGTGGGCGGGACAATTCTTCTCTTTTAAACATTGGAGATAGTGCTCGGGCTTATGATCATAAGCATGAGGTATCTGTGATGTTATTGATCTAAGACAGGCAAGTATGTCGTTGCTTTCGCCCCATGCGATCCACATATCTAGCAGTTCCATTTTTTTATCAAAGACTAATTTAGCAATAATGATTTTTTTCTTCTGGTTATTTAGGGCTGCGAGTGACCTGACTGTAGTAGATGCTGGGAACGTATCATCCCAAAAATTGGGTAAATGGTACTCATCATCCTTAAACAGATGAAATAGTTCATGCATGACCCAGTTATCTGATTTGTTGATACACTTAATCCATTCTTCAGTTGGCAGTAACTCTTTTGGGAAATAATAAGGAGTGGATTCTTTGCCTATCAACAGGCTATAAATGAGATTGGTATAATGGGTTCTAAGTAATTTGTAATCAGTAGTTTCTCTGTTTTTCTCTGCTGAAAAAATAGTAATTGCTTTCTTGATTAATAATGACCAGTCTGAGTCGCTTGATGCTTTTGTACTATACGTGAAGCTCCCATGATCACAACATGTAAGAGGACAGTCAATTATAGTCGGTTGTTTATCATCCCATAGCAATATCCGTGCACGGTCATCAAGAACAGAGACTGAGCGGGCTAATATCATTTTTCCTTTTTCATGTCTGGTCATACTGGATAGTGCTTCGTCAATTGCGCAGCTGCTAAAGAAGCCTGCATCAACGTCTTCGGGCTTGGGCAGGGTTTCAGTATCAATTTTCGCCACTTTATATTTCATGGCATGGTTGTCAAAAGTTGGCTCGCTGTCAGACTTTATAGTTTTGGCGCTAGGATAGTGTTTTGGGTTAAATCCCCATTGTTTGATGTGTCCGGATTGCATAGCGTACCTCCCTGAAAATCAATTTGTCTTGCCTGCCAAGTGAATAGTGATGTGTTTGTACATTGATACGCATTCTAAGACCGTTGTAATGATGGTTGGTTCATGACTTTTTTATTTGAAATCGAATGATTGTTGCTCATATGAGCAAATGCGTACGGGGGCCGGGTCTGCCCTTGGTTATTCATATCCATCTTGTCATGTAAGTGTGTCTGACAGAGAGGTCGAAAGACCTCTCTGTGTCTTATTTGATAATCCCTTTCTCTTGAAGCGCCTTTCTCAGTGTTTCAGTGCGTTTGGCGTTTACGCCCAGGTCAGAAATGCCCAGCATCGACGATGAGCGTACCGCCAGCCGGTTTTCACCCGGCATGTTGAGGACTTCCAGGTAATCTACAAAGTGAAATACCTTGCTGTAGCTTTTGGCATACAGGTAACCGGGACGTTCTACGTTAATAACAGTGCGTGGCATCCCTGAAATGGTATTGATGATTTGCGGCCATGCCTGGTCCGCAGGCATAAGCAATGGAAAAGGTTGAATACGGTGAGTGTCAGAATTGGTCTCAGTTGATACGCAATTGGGGGTCGCTGGACAGTCAGTCAGCTTTTGAGGGGAATGATCCGGTGCAAGGGGTACGGTCAGGGAGCAGGCTGTCAGTGTGATGGCTGATAGTGTCATCGCTACTGACATGAGTTTTTTTCGCATGACTGAGATGTGCCTTGATTGGATTGCTGTTATATGTCGCGACATCTTAGCAGACAACACCAGACGTTCATCAAATAGCAATTTTGCTTCTTGATTTCAGTAATGAAAATAGCGAAGCCAAAGAAAAAGGTAACAAATTTTCGAATCTATGATTTTAACGATGCCTAAATGATCGTGAAAATGAACTTGTGCCCTCCCCAATGGTCTACTCGATGTAGAAATACAGTTGTTCGCAGGTAAAGCAGCATGACTGTTTTTATCGATATTGTCAGAGGGGGTGAGTAACAAGTTAATGATGCAGCCAACCAGATTGTCTCAGCCTTCTGCTCCGGAAGTGACAACACAACCGCCGTTGACGCTTGCCCAGGGTGTTGCCGGTATCCGGCAGGTAAGACCTGTGGTAGTGCCTCCAGAGCAACAGCTCCGCTATATTGCTCCCGTTGTTGCAGCTGATGCTTATCCTTATCAAACGAGCCAGTTCGCAGCGGGTTATCCAGCAGATGCCGGAAATGTAGCTTTCGCTGACGCTGCAGTCAGCGCCTACCCGGATGAGACTGGAAGGCAACATCTATTTAGATATGCTGTTGAGAACTGCACATCATTCGATCAGATGGAGAATGAGGTTAGAGCTTACGGCGAAGCAATCAATCAGGATTGGATTCACCAAATAGATATAGGAGACCTGTGGGAAGTTATTACGAAGGCAATCAACCTCATCACTTATAGCGGCAGGCAGGTTCATTCTTTTGTACAATACTCTGCTATTTCTAACGTTATTGTCGCTGTGTTAAGCCAACCGGAATTGATCAATCTGAGTAGCCTGGCCAAAGGAATATACGAACTTTCCTATGCGTTTAAATTTGAAAGAGAGGCTGGTTTATCTCAGGCATTCGATCAGGAATGGCCCGCTCTTGCCGCGGTGCGTGATCACATTCAATCAATTCCTGATAGTTTTGAAGCCTTGCTGCAGGGCTATGATGGACACCCTGCAGCACTTCCAGTAATCATGAGACGAATATATCTGGCCACTGTTGTTGCAAGAAATACTTATATTCTCGATGAAACTGTATGTATTGAGTTGCTCAGAAAGACCCTGCCACACATGAGAGAAATGGTTGGAGGTTTTGATACGATAACCATTAGAGATATGCTTTGGTGTATAGCGGAAATAACCACCCAGGAGGTGAGAGAGGAAGATTATAACTTAATTAAATGTTTTATTGATGAGCTTTTACCCCATGCCATGTTGGTCGACTATGAGTTTTTATCAGATATTAACGGAATTTTAATATCTGTATCGCGTATTATAGAGAAAAAAGGAAATGCAAATTTTGATGTGAATTTATTTGGGCAATATGTTGATCAGATGGTTTCATCCGTTTCTGTTCGTGATCTGAAAAAAGAGGAGGGTTTAGTCATAATAATGACATTGAGTGTTCTTCTTCGGCTTGTTTCCAATAACTTTGTTTTTGAAAATAGCATTGTCACTGGAGTGTTTAAATTTATCATGAAATATACTTTGCCGAAGTATTATAGTGATGGTCATTATGATAAAGGCTGGATTGCGCTGCTTAAAGTATTTTATCGTATTGTCACTTCGGGAAAGTTTACGTTTCTTGGGGGCGTGATAAATTATATTGAATACATTTTGCCTGCGATTTCCATACTGAATATACCTGAAAGTAGTAGTGAGGATGCGTGGAGCCTGCTCACAAAGCTGGTCTCGATAAAGCAGTCCAAGCCAGAAATAAGGAATCATTTGCTTTTTTCTGCTTATAATCATTTGCTGGCCCACTCACGGAATTATCTGTCAGATGTTTTAGCACTTCGTAATCAGGATAAGACAGCGGGTCAAAGAGATAAGCTGGCTTACACGCTTAAAAATATAGAGTCTCAGGGTATTGCTGGTATAGGATATCAATGTTTTTTTTCCGTTTTCCGCCAGTGTCTGGAAAAAGACAGGCAAACAATGCCCGTACAGAGCTTTGGATGGTATCTGGACTCTTTTAATGATTTTTTCACTTTGTTCTTTTTAAGAAATATCCCGGATTTTCACGGTGATACAACGAGAGAGTCAGAATGGAAAAATCTGGTTTTGTATCATTGGCTGGAACTTTTTGTTGAAGTGATGGTAAGCACTCATTGGCAGATGGATCGGGAATTGTTCAATATCGATAGAGGGGGGGCTTGTCCAACTGTAATGACAGCCTGTCAACTTTTTAAGGGGCTTTTTGGGGAAGGTAAAATTGGAAGTAAACTGAAAATACTGGAGGCTGTCTCGCAAGGACGGAATGCTGTTGATTCATTACGGCAAGATCTGATCACCTGTCAATTGAGTAATGTGTATTCGGATTATGATCCTTTTCTCTGTGATCATCTGACAAGACATATTTCAACAGCGTTGAGAAATTGTGGAGCTTCTCAAAATGAAATGGTTTTATACGGTTCGAATTTGCTGTTTGAGTATTGTGTAAGAGAGCTTGTCGGCTTTAATGCCGGTGCATTACTATCATCCCCGCTTTGTATCAAGGCAAGTGATTTCGATTTCTGGTTTGCAACTCCGGATTTTCAGACGGCAGCAGTCAATAACCTGATGAGTTTGCCTGAATGGCTGAAAGAATCCATAACCTGTTCGGCCAATCAGTATCTCGTGGGAGTTGGTCCTGAGCAGCTGGATTGTCAGGCGGTAACTTTTTCACATGATAACAAGCCCTTGGCGATTGTTTCGTGCAATACCGGGGCTCCTGGATTGTTTGAAAATAATTTTGAAATAATTGACTGGCAGCCATATTTGATGTTTGAAAAGTTTTATTATGTCAATCATGGTTCTGATACAGCAGTACGATTATCTGTGCCTGATGAAACATTCACTAAACATTTATTTGAGAGAAGTCTTCTATCCGGTAACTATGAAAGAAGAGTGATTACCCTTCTTAATTACATGACGGCCTGCTTTTGTGAGGCCAGGATGTCGGCAGGACGTACAGTATGTCAGGACTCCATTCGAGAATTCTTTGAGAAACACGGTTATTTAAAATGAAGAATCGCCCAGGGGGGGCGAGCACAGAAAGTGTGTTAACAGACCCTGTCTTTGGGTACAAGGAGCGGAACCTCAAACCTGACCACGCCATGATGTCATTATTCCTGCCACGCCTTTGATCTGTGTTAACCCATTGTTTTCGAGCAACTTGATACGTGTCAACAAGGCCGATCCGTTCCCGTATTACTGTTTCCACCATTTCGATTTTCCGGTTTTCCCCATCGCCTTACGGCAGGTATCCGGACGATCCGGAGCATTGATGCAGGAGAATCGCAGGTGCTGATAGGCAAGGTAACAGGCAATCTCTGGGCGACCCGCAAGCTGGACAGCTTGAATGGTTTCAAGATGATGATCGTCAGCTTGATCGACTCAGATGGAGAAGCCTCCAAGAGCGCTATGGTGGCGGTGGATACCGTCGGGGCCGGGGTCGGTGACATGGTGCTGATTGCCCGTGGTGGCGCAGCACGCAAGGCGGCCATGATCCATGAAGGTCCGGTGGATGCCGCCATTGTCGGTATTGTGGACAACATGGAGATCAGTGGATGAGTAAACGACTGGTGACCCGGAACAACATCACCGGGTTCCTGACCGGAGACACACTGCTGCTGGAGCGGGATATGTTAATGACCCCCGGCGCGGTCGACTACGCGCGGATTCATGGCATTCACGTGGTGCACGGTGCACAGGCGCCGGCACAGGCGGAATCACCTGACACGCTGCGCCAGCGTATCGTCGACATGCTTGCAAAAGAGTTCGGCATCACTGACACCCGTACGGTTCAGATCGTGCAGGAAACCGTGATCAAGCTGTTGGCAACCTCCTGAGCTGCTTTCTGTTTCTTTCTTTTTAACCGTTCTGAGAGTGTGACATGACCCAGATCAACGCTGAAATGCTTGAGCAAATCATCCGCAAGGTTGTCGCTGAGCAGATGGCACAACAGATCACCAAACCCGAATTCGACAAGCACGTGGATGCGTCCGGTGTTGCCGTCGTCAAGGCCGCTACCGTCAAGTGCAAGCCGTTCGATACCGGCAAGCCGGGCGACAAGGTCTTCATTACCGACCTGCTGGAACTGTCCGAAAGCCCGCGCCTGGGTTGCGGCATGATGGAAATGGACAAGACCACCTTCGACTGGACCCTGGAGTACGACGAAGTCGACTACATCATCGAAGGTACCCTGAAAGTGATCATCGATGGCCGCGAAGTCGTGGGCAATGCCGGTGACGTTGTCTTCATTCCCAAGGGTTCCAAAATCCAGTTCAGCGCTCCGGATTTTGCTCGCTTCCTGTTCGTCGTTTATCCCGCTAACTGGGAAGAGATCGCTCGCCAGAAGAACGGCTGATCGCTTTTTCCCTGATTCCTGTTGTTAAGGATCGGGGAAGCCGATGGCGTCGGTACCCGTTTTCCGCCCGCGCCGAAGGGCTATCCATAGCCCTCCGCGCTACCGCGGCATCCATGCCGCTGCTGCAAACGGGCACCGACGCCATCGACACCGGCAACCCGAGCGCCTGTTGGTTCCTGGTTGCACGTATTTTGTTTTTGTTCGCCGTATATGCGGCAGGTGTCTTTTGATTATGTCGCAAGAGAAAGAACGCATCATTCAGGAGTATGTACCTGGTAAACAGGTCACCCTGGCCCACCTGATTGCACATCCCCAGCCTGATCTGGTGACCAAGCTTGGCCTGAATGCCGAGACGGTCAGCGCCATCGGCATCATGACGATCACACCGAGTGAAGGTTCCATTATCGCTGCCGATGTTGCGACGAAAGCGGCTGGTGTTGAAATCGGTTTCCTGGATCGTTTTTCCGGATGTCTCGTCATCAGTGGTGATGTCGGCAGTGTGGAAGCGGCGCTCACCGCGGTGCTGGATCTGCTGGGCGGTGTTCTGAAGTTTTCGCCTGCACAGATTACCCGCTCCTGATGGTACGCCGATGAAAAAGATGATGCTGATCGGCTCGACCACATCGGGCAAGACGACGCTGACCCAGGCGCTTTATGGCCAGGCGCTGATCTATCGCAAAACCCAGGCGATGGAATACAGCCAGTACATGCTCGATACCCCCGGCGAATTCATTGAGAACCGCCACTTCTATTCCGCATTGATGACATCCTCTGTGGATTACGATGTCATCGGTCTGGTACACGACTGTACGCGTAAGAACAACCATTACCCTCCCTGTTTTACCGGTATGTTCAATCGTCCCGCGATTGGCATCATCACAAAGATTGACAGTGATCAGGCGGATGTCGCGTTCTCCCGGGAGATACTGAAAGCGGCTGGCGCCCACACCCTTTTTGAGATCAGCTCTGTGACCGGTGAAGGACTGGCAGAGTTAAAAGCCTACCTTGGCGTTGAAGACTGATACGTACACTGCCATGGCTGTTTGTCTCGATATTTTCATCAGTGATTTCTGTGTTTTTTGAAACCTTCGTACAGCTTGATGCAGGTCATGTTTCAAATGGGCTGCAGAAGTATTCGTTGCAAAATATCAATGTAAAACAGCCTGAAATTGCAAGAATGTGTCGCGTTCTATGCACGCCTGACGATTGTCATCGTGGTGACGGAATTGCATGGGATAAGGTCGGGCGAACTCTCTGTACGTTCATTTTTGGGGGAAGTTCTGATGTATTTCAGAAAGAAACTACTGGCAGGTCTTGTCATTGCCGGATGTACGGCAATGGCCGGCTGTGCGCTGGATGGTCAGCAGAATACAGAAACGGTGGCAGAATCCGGCAAGGTCAAGAATGTCATCATGATGATCGGTGATGGCATGGGGCCTCAGCAGGTGGGTTTGCTCCGTACCTATGCGCATCGTGCACCCAACTCTATTTATGATGGCCGCCCGACCGGTATTGATCGTTTGATTGGAGCTGGTGTGCTGGGTGTTTCCATGACAGGCCCACACGACAAGATTGTGGTGGATTCCGCCTGCTCCGCGACCCAGCTCGCCACCGGTGAACCGGCATTGAGTGAAGTGATCGGTGTTGGTATCGAGGGTGAATACCTGGAAACCATCCTTGAGCGTGCCCAGAAGATGGGTAAGGCGACAGGCCTGGTATCCGATACCCGCCTGACTCATGCGACACCTGCCGCTTTTGCCGCGCATCAGCCTCACCGTAACCTGGAAAATGAAATCGCGGCGGATATGGTCCGTATCGGCCCTGATGTGATGTTCTCAGGTGGTCTGCGTCACTTTGTACCCAAGTCGGTGAATGACAAGGGTGCGACCTATGAAGCAATCCGTGAACTGAATGACGGTGCCTTCTCCTTCAGTTCCAAGCGCAAGGATGAAGTGAACCTGCTCACCGAGGCACAGTCTGCCGGTTACCAGCTGGCCTTCACCCGTGAACAGATGGACAAGGTTCAGGATGGCAAGGTGCTGGGTCTGTTCGCCAATTCCGGCATGATGGACGGTATTGATTACGCGGCAACCAAAGATGCCAGTGATCGCTCTGAGCCTACCCTGAAAGAAATGACCATGAAGGCGCTGGATATCCTGAGTCAGGATGAAGACGGCTTCTTCCTGATGGTTGAAGGGGGTCAGATCGACTGGGCAGGCCATGAGAACGATGTCGGCGCCATGCTGCACGATATGGTCAAGTTCGATGAAGCCATTGAAGCGGTTTACGAATGGGTAGCCCAGCGTAATGACACTCTGATGATTGTGACTGCTGACCATGAAACCGGCTCTTTTGGTTTTAGCTACAGCATGAAGGATGTGCCTGAGCCGCAGAAACTGCCGGCGCCTGGCTTTGGTGACGAGCACGACTATCAGCCCATGTTCAACTTTGCTGACCTGAGCCTCCTGGATCGCATCTATGCGCAGACTCGCAGCAACAAGAACATCTGGGGTGATTTCGAATCGCTGCCCGCCGATCAGCAGACTGCAAAGAAACTGGCAGAGCTGATGAGCAGGCACCATGCTTTCGAGGTCACAGAAGCCATGGCTGCCACTGTGCTGAAAACCAACCCCAACCGTTTCCAGAAAGCAGGTCATTCCTACCTGGCCTCCAGGACCTGGCCGGCAGTGGATACCCCTTTCGAGTCCTTCTATGTTTACGGTGAAGAGACCCGCTGGAACCTGATGGGGCACGCCCTGGCAGAAGACCAGTATGTGGTCTGGGGAACCGGTACCCATACCGATACACCCGTACTGGTCATGGTATACGGTCCTGAGGGTGCGACTGCACCGTTCTCGAAATTCCTGACGCATCCGGAAGTCGGTCAGCTGGCCAAGGATGCACTTAAGTAAATTCGCTATATGTTAAAACTGGAACACAGGATGTGTTCCAGTGGGGCTTGTCTTGGCTGTGACTGCCAAAAGCAGTATTTCAGTCTTTGCTAGAGGATTAAAAGTTAGCTTCATCCTCATGTAAGATCTGTAGATCTTCTTCACTCTTTAATGCTTTTATGATCGTTCTGCATCTATAAAACTTCTTTGATAATTCATAAGATTCCTTGAAAGTCATTCCATAACATTCTATTGCATACAGTTGTTCATTTTCTTCAAAGGGTTGATCAGAATAGATATCGTCCTCGATATGCGCCAATGTTCCATGTTGTGCAGCATGTTGTATAAGGAAACGTTGTGGTAAGCCAGTTAACATTGTTTGGAATGTTGAGTTTTCTACCATTAGAAGAGGGTTCTTCTTCCAGTTTTCAGCAAATGGAAGTTTTAGCAGTTTTCCGACATCTTCTATTTCATTAAAGAGCAGGTTCATGGCTTCTAATCTTATTGCTATTTTTAGTCTTGTAATGGATGTTCTCTGCTTTGCAGCATTATAAGCTAGTGCGTAGGGGTCATAAGAATAGGTTCGTAATGTCCATGCTTTGTTTTGCATAAACATCATATGTATAACAGGGTTTTTATGCTGTTGAAGTAATTTGTCATGTTTTTTCAGTATTTCATCATAGTCGATCGTGGCGGGATTCAATAAACTGTCATACAGCGGATATCGATCAGGTTTGGTTGACTCCATGAGGTCATCAATTTCTTGTTTCCGTAGTGACGCTGGGAAGGCAGGTTTATCGCTGTCCTCCTGAAGATCCTGTTGCCTTTGCGCTGCAACCAAGGAGGATGATGTGCTTGAAACTGGTTCTAAAGCTAACTCATCTCTTTTTGGTTTATCTTTCGTAGGGAGGAGGGACTCTGCAGTATCTATCTGTGAGGTTGTTGCTGAATGCCTTTGTTGAGGTTTTTGTTTTGATACCTGTTTCCCGGATGTTCTAGCCTTTGATTTTTTTTGTTTTGCTCTGGCTGGACGCGATGCTTCCTCAATCGTTTTTTTTAACTCCGGTGATTCTTTCATAACATCTAATTTCATTCTTACAGATAAAAGCTGTTGTTCTGAATCAGCAAGTCTCATTGTTTCTGATAGATGAATTTCAAGTTTTTTTAGGGATTTATACGCTTCGTGATGTAAACCAAACTTTTCCTGGATTCTGGAAAGATGCCTCAGGAGTTCAGGGTGGGCTTTAACCGACTTTTCTAATTGATCGATTGCCTCCTTGAGTAGTATGTTTTTTTCTGGCGTCTCTGTTTTGTTTTCCGCCACTTTTTCTTTAAGGATGCACAAGAGAGGTTGAAGGTGCCGTGATAAAGCAGTATCAGACTTTATTAAATTTAGAGCAAAACCGTAGCCTTTTTTTGAGATAAATGATAAGGCTAGGAATAAATTTTTATTTTTTATTAACCCGGATAACTTCAGCAGAGCATCACCCTTTGGGCCCATTCCTCGAAGGTTGTCATACAGTGCAACCCGCAAAGTCCACTCGCGCATAGTTGTGCTGGATTGTCGGCCTTCATGAAAATCAACCCATTCGCGTGCGCGTTCTATCGTGGGTTCCATCTCGATTAATGCTTCTTGACTGTCGCGCAGCTTTACTAGGCAGGCAATGGCTTTTTCTGGGTCCATACCAAATTTTTGCCGCCATGGGAGATCCTTTTCTGTAAAACCAATATCACTCCAGATCATAATAAAAAGAGGAAATAGTGTATAATTTGATGCGTCATTCATAGCTTGTTGAAGAAGATCATAATTTTCCATCATTTCACAATATAAAATATTATTTGTGTGAGTGATCTGCTTTTCTTGATCTGTGGTTGCTTTAAAGTTTGCCCTTTTTGCCAAAGTCGATATTAATATTTCGTCTTTTATAGATAATCGTGTAATAGAGAGGGTGAGATCATTTAATATATGAATGTCAACTAATAAATGCACGTTGTTTTTAACGAGCCATTTAATTCGTCTTATACAGTTTTTTGAATGATATTTTGCTGCATTAGTAAGGCCTGATTCTGTTTGGGGCTCAAATTTCTTCCTTCCGAAGATAATTTTCTCGCACCATTTTAAAAAAAAGGTCAGGCTTTGCATTAGAGTGAAAGCAAGATGCTGCACTTCTGTTTGTGAAAAGGGTGATGCTTCAGTTAAGAATGCTTCTAATTTATCGAAATAGATGTAGAGGTATTCAAGACATCTAAGATTAACATTGAAATTATACTCTCTATAAATTTGATGTGCAGCCAGGTTCTTTAGTTCAAATTCTGTTGGACTGCTTGCAACTATCGAGGGTGTGACACCAGTAATGGTTGTTTGCCCTCTGCTTTTTTCCATTGGTTCCGTAGCTTTCTCAAGCCATTGACTTAGCGTATCGATAAGTTCTTGGGGCTTTGTATCGCGTTCCTGCTCTTGTAAAGCTACTTGATAAGCTTTGCTTTTTTTAGACGTAACCAAGGCAAGAGAGCTAATATCTGCCTCAACGTCCCATAAGGCGGAAGGGTTAGCCATTGTACTACGATGCATACCCAGTGAATCATCGCACAATTGATTGGGATCTATCTGATTAAACAAATCATTTATTAACCGATTAGCCTCATCGATTTCTTCTTGGCAGGCTTGACCTAGCATTCTCCTTGTATTGATATCTTTTAACAGCAACGCTGCAAGTTTTTGCTTGTCAGTATCTTTTCTCGGCGAAATGCCATATTGCCTGATGAAGTCTTCTTTTTGAGCATTGATGGTATCCAACTGGTCTTGTGTGATTTCAACAATGGCGAAGGCATTGAACATCTTTTGTGCCGATGTCCCCACGGAAGATTCTGCTTGAGGCTGTGTGCTAGTGGTAGGGACTATACCAACAGACCGTTTTGTTTTAGGTCTAACAACGGGTTGTTGCTGTTGTGGCATACTGGGAGTAAGCTCTGCAGCGGAAGGCGATTGTTCAGCCGGAGATTGCTGCGTTTTAGACTGTCCGGATGAAGAAATGGGTGGAATATTCATGGGGCTCGAATTGTTTCATTGGTTTAACAGTGTGTAATAGGGCAATTTAATATAGTAAAAGTTCCTTTTTTATGTGATGTAGGATGTGCTTGTTGGCAAAAAGTCAACTTATTCAACAATGATAGTTTGCTGATGTCACGTACGGTGCTTATAGCGTTGTAATGAAAGCGGTTTTTATTGTCAGGGCAGAAAAACAAGATGCGATAGATTGTCCTAATAAGACTTGTTGCTTTAACAGTTGATCAGCAAGACTAACTGTAATTGTTAGTTTTGTTGGGCAATAATGAGGCTATTGAGTCTCTTTCTTTGAGTGTATACCTCTAACAGGTATATCGTTTTACTAATGAAGGTTAAATTCAATCCACCTCATAGCTGTGGCTGTTATCTATCGCTAATGGCAATGTTTCATGACACATGTTTGACAGTAGGTGTGTGAAAGTCATGTCATGATAATGTCGCCACTTCGCAGTTGAGCCCGGTATCGCTGGAATATATACGGCTGTTTAGTTGTTTTGTGAATACTGTTGATACAGATCAGTTTTTTCTGTCTGCATAATAAAAGCCTTGCAGAATATCAATGTAAATATCCTCGGCTCTGCAAAAATACGTTCCAGGAATGATAGTGTTTTCGGCGGTGCTGTGAGCAGGGTTGGATGTTCAACTGTTAGCTATCCTCCAGAGATTTTCATAGATCTACCGGATAGATATCTTCTTGTGTTTTCTATCTGGTAGCGGTGAATGATGTACGAGAACCCTTCTTTTTATTAATTCCATGACGCCTTTTCCCCCAAGAACAACGCCTTCCGGGCTAAACGATTTCACGCAATATGCGGGAGATCGCGACACAGCGCTGATGATTGGTCTGGACTTCGGTTCGACCACCAGTCGCGCCCTGGTGGCCCGTGCGCGTATGGAACGCAGCATGACGACGGGGCGAATGGAGTTTGGCAGCCCTGACCTGCTCTATCGCTCCGAACCGGTCTTCACACCCTTTGATGGTGAAGAACTGTCGCGTACCCAAATCATTGAATGCATTGATCGCTGGCTGGAAGAAAGCGGTATCGACTGCCAGAAAATATTTTCAGGCGGCGTTATTATCACCGGGTTGGCAGCAGAGCAGGCCAATGCCCACGTTATTGCCCAGGCGGTACGTGAACGGATCGGTCATGTCATCGTCGCGACAGCAGACGACCCCTGTCTTGAATCCTGGCTGGCCTTTATGGGCAATAGCCTGGAGCTTTCCCGTCAGGAACCGCAGCGACCGGTGATCAATCTGGACATAGGTGGCGGTACCACCAATCCTGCCTTGGGGCTCGATGGCAATGTTCTGGCTACCGGCAGCTATTTCCTTGGCGCACGTCATTTCCGTTTTCAGCCAGGCAGCTATCATCTTCTCGGGTTGTCCCGTTACGGACGTCTTATTTTTGAGCGTCTGGGGATTGAAACCGCCACCGGAGAAACGCTGTCAGAGGCCGACGTCAGGGCAGTGGTGGATTTCATCGTAGGCGGGTTGGAGGCCATTGTTGCCGGTGATGCTACATGGTTTGCCGATGATGGTCTCGGCGCCGGATTATGTCAGGCACCCTATAACGAAGATGTCAGCCCACTGACTGACGACACCATTATTACGTTTTCCGGCGGTGTTGGAGAGCTGCTTTACCGGTTGGTCATGGGGGAAGAGTTGCCCGGAACCACTTGGTATGGCGATCTGGGTATTGATATCTGCCGCGGCATTGTGGATTCTCCGCTGCTATCACGCAGTCTGTATTCGCATGTGCCGGAGTTTGGCGGCCGTGCGACCGTCTATGGCCTGACCCTGCACAGTGCGGAGCTGTCGGGCAATACCCTGTATCTGCCTTGTCCCGGACAGTTGCCCCTGCATGACCTCCCGATTGTCGCCCGCCTGACACTGGACGCTGATGAATCAGCACTTTCAAGTGCGGTGGAACTGGCCTGCCGCAGCCCCAACGGGGCCTGCATCCAGGCGATGGTGCCGGCGGGTGAATATCCCCGTTTTCCCCAGGTCAAACAGTTTGGTGAGCGACTGGCCGGGCTGCTGGAAGCAACACGGTTTCCACAAGGGCATCCCCTGCTACTGCTGGCGCCGCAGGATTTTGGCAAGGTGATTGGCAACTACGCGACCCGCTGGGGACAGCTGCCGGTCAACCTGATGGCCGTTGACGAGGTGCCGGATCGGCCGGCGGAGTTCGTCAGCCTTGGGGCGGTACGGAATTATGTGATTCCGGTTTATTTTTACGGCATGCACTGATTTGAGCCCAGCGTATGTCAGCGCATGATGATGACAAAATTCTGGAGAGACAACTGTTATGGCGAATGCCCGCCTGACCCCACTGCAAGACATTTCGGTACCGGAACCCCGGCCGGATGAAGTGTACCGCCTGAATGTCATGGGGCGGGAATACAGTTTTACCGGGCTGAAGGCATTGCTGGGTGCGGCTGACCTGCGCAAGGCTGGCGATATCAACGCCGGGCTGGCGGCTGCTGATGAAGTCGAGCGGGAAGCGGCGCGTACCCTGTTGTCAGACCTGACTCTCCAGCACCTGTATGATCGTCCACTGGTCAACCGTCATGGACGAGTAGACGACATCATGCGAGTAGGTTATGACCTGAACCTTGAGGTGTTCGACGAACTCGCATTAATGACCGTGGGCGAATTGAAGGACTGGATGCAGGCGGCCACCGGAGCAGAACTGGTAAAAGCCGGAACCGGTCTGACGCCAGTGATGGTGGCGGCAGTCACCAAACTGATGGGTGTGCATGACCTGATCTACAACGCGCGCAAAATCACCTGCCCGACCCGTGCACGCACGCATCTTGGCTTACAGGGTTCACTCTCCACCCGGATTCAGCCAAACCACCCGACCGATGATCTGAGCGCAATTACGGCACTGACCTGGCTGGGACTTTCCATGGGCAATGGCGACCTGATGATAGGACTGAATCCGTCTGAGGATTCGGTCGACAACATCAGCGCCTGCCTGTTCCACCTGGATAAAATCCGTAAGCAGACCGGGGCGCCGACGCAGATCTGTGTACTGTCCCATGTCCGTACCCAGATGGCCTGTCTGGCAGAAGGGGCGCCGGTGGAAATCCTGTTCCAGTCACTGGCCGGAACGGATGCTACGTTACGTGAAGCCTTTGATGTCACCGTCACCTATATGGACGACGCCTACCGTATGATGGCGAAGAAAGGCACGCTGGCCGGCAAGGCGGAGCAGTTCATGTATTTCGAGACGGGGCAGGGCAGTGAGGTCAGTTACAGCAAGCATGACGGTATCGACATGGCGACGGCTGAAGCACTGACTTACGGCTTGTGTCGTCGTTATGACCCCTGCATGGTGAACAGTGTGACCGGCTTCATTGGACCGGAAACGCACGAGAACAGCCGACAGATTGTTTACTCCAATCTGCAGGATCTGTTCATGGCCAAGGTGATGGGACTGCCGATGGGGGTTTCCCCATGCTTTACCCTGCATGCGGATGCGGCAGAAGAAGGCCAGGAAATGGCGGTAGAACTGCTGACCGTTGCCGGCGCCAACTACTTCATGGATATCTACCTCGGGGTAGACCGGATGCTGGCCTATGCCGACACCAGTGGTCATGATGACCAGACCATGCGGGAGATTCATAACCTGAAGCCGGCACCGGAGTTTTATCACTGGTGTATTGAACGCGGCATCTTCACAGAAGATAAGCGTGGCCAGATTCAGCGTGGACCCAACTGGGGGAATCCCGCCATCTTTGCAGATTCAGAACATGAGTTCCGTCACCTGATGTCGCGGGTGCCGATGGCGTATGGCCTGGAAAACGCTGGCCCCCGAATGGCCAACCAGGTCATGCGTAATCTTCGCCTGAATATGGCGATTGCCCGGGCTGCGGCAGTCAGTGAACTGCGGTTTGAGGCGTTTGATGACCTGGATTATCGCCGAATTGATTCGAAGGCATCGACCCTGGCGCTACACCATGCCCGTCCGGATACCGGCGCAACATTAAGCGATGAGTGTCGTGCAAATCTGACGCAGGAAAATAATGATATCCAGATCATCGTCACTGATGGACTGAGTGCCGAGGCGGTGCATCATAATATCGAAGAGCTGCTGCCGGTACTGGAAGATGGTTTGCGCAGCCGGGGCTATAGCCTTGGGCAAACCATGATTGCACCGCATGGCCGGGTTCGGTTGGCGGAGGATATTGCCCGGGTGGTGAATGCCCAAATGGTTATCGTGCTGCTGGGTGAGCGTCCCGGGTCCGATGCCGAGTCTTCCCGAAGCCTGTCGGCTTACCTGGTTTACCGGTTGGAAGATGAAGAAACACGTCAATTGGCGGCAGAGTATTCCGGGGTAGAAGCCATTGCCTTCGAAGATACCGTGGTGCCGAATATTTACCACGGTGGTATTCCGCCATTGGAAGCCGGTTCCCTGGTCGCGGAACGGGCGATGCAGATTTTTGATAACAAGGCTGCTGGTAACCGGTTGAATGCCATCCTGGGTAGCCGGATGGGTCTCGTGCATAAGGAAGTTGTACCTGAAGCCCCGAAGGAAGAAGAAACGAAAACCGTACAGTCGATTCGCGTGCATGATTTCAGTAACCAGAAAACCATTTCAGAAGCGGATGTGTTGATGCTGCTGGAGTGGGGGGTTAAGGAGATTCTTCTCAGCCGTCGTACCTTGCTTTCTCCACTGGCGGGTGATTTATTGCGCCAGGCAGGTGTTAAGCTTCGCTATAATGATCGCTATCCTTTCTGAGCAGCGTTTTGAGATCCGGGCAGAGTTACAGGCTCTGCCCGGATCTCATGATGTCGATATTTTATGTTGGTTTTAAATCAATAAAATAATAAAAACACTATTAGCTATATATAGTAATCATATTTTCATATCGAATTATAAAGGTATCACTTTGCAGCATTTTAAATGCTGCTGTTTATTTAAATGTGACTTTGTTTGGTGATGAAATATTTTAAATGATTCAAGAGTGTCAGGGTTTTCTTCATGGTTGATCTGTGTGGTTTGGATTCCTGATTGTGGTATGAGCGTTTTATTTGTTAATGGCGGTGTTGGGACGATATCGTTGTGAATAATATAGCTGCCAGTTAACGCAATGTCTTGTGTTCTGCTGCGTTGGTGTGTTTGAACTGTGTGGGATTGTCAGTGTGTCAAGTATCTTTATGTAAACATATGCAGATTCGTTAATAAGTAATAATAAGCGAATGCCTGATGTTTTTAAGTCGTAATAAAAAAACAGAATGTTGTATGTTGTGTTATTTTTTATTCTGACTTGGCGTCTTATCTGTTGGGGTGAAAGAGTGTATCAACAGTGCGCACTTGTCAGGGATTTCTATTTAAGCATTTGCAAAGATGCCTACCAGGCAGCAGTAGCAGTAAGAGGGGTTAGAAAATGAAGGCGGTTTCTTCTACACCATTGATTTTGTCATTAGTTTTGTCTGGTGGCATGGCGCATGCTGGAACAGTGAAAATTAACCAGCAAATTTTCCCATTGTTTGAGGTTTCTGCTCCTGGTATTGAGGGGCTTGAACATCCCACGATCGCAACAGGCTCTTATAAGCTGCAATCTCACGTCAGCTTCCCGGTGAGTACTGAAGTTACGCTCAAACCGATTCAGGATGGCATGCACAGCTACCCTATTGGCCGTGTGGGTTGGAAGCATGAGCAGAAAAAAGATAACTATACGTTTTTTATCTCTGCAGGTGGCCATACGGACAGGTCGACAGATATGAACAGTTATTGTGTATTTGTTGAGGTTAATTTTAAGCCTATTGGCAGTAAATGCACATCAGGGGGTGGGTTTTGGGATCCACTTGTCATTAATAACGTGATTTTCCCTGCAAACTCCAATATTACGATTACGATAAAACCCCGGTGGTAAATCCCGCGCTAATCCACCGGCGTTGGAATAGTGCCGGTGGATTATTTTTTCCGGTTTTATTAATAAACGTCACAGTCAAATGAAAAAACATTCCCGCCGCAGCGTATTGTCGTTGAGTTGGTGATTTTATAAAACTTGACATAGGATTCATAACAAGGGGTGGGGCAGATTTTCACTATGCACTGAAACCCATCTGAACTCGATGAATAGATGGGAAAAGATGTGGAGCGCCCCATGAGTAGTGAGCCCGTAATTTTTTCATCATTCCCGATTTCATTATGTGTGCATATATAACGGTTAAACTCGAAATTCAGGACATACCAGCCTTCGTTTTGTATCTTGAGAGTGAGTGGTGCATCACCTTTATAGGAATCTGTATTCTCATCAATAGTTTCACTATCTGCCATACATTCCATATTGAAACCGGAGAGTAATATGGCAAGTGTCAGTAGAGGTAACTTCATTTTCTTCATGCCCGACAGCCTGAAATTAAAAGTGAGCTTCCTGTCTCCATTAATGGGAGTGCATGCGAATAAATATCAAGCGTTGCTTGTGTTATAAGCATACCTGTTATCGTATTTCCCCTTTCTCTATTCTGCTGGAATAAAGTGAGTTCACACAAAAGACATTGATTAAAATAGCGGCAAAAGTATAGGACAAGGTAATCCTTTTTGCTCATGCATAAAAAAGCTAAAGATGAGAAATAATAGACAACTCGCTGTTACGTTGATTGCTTGTCATGTGTCGTTGATTTATGGACAAAGATGCCTGAGGATGTGCCTGATATAAACTATTGTCTCATCAATGTCTTTTCATCAGTGTGATTTTAACTGATCACAACAAGCGACAGTACGGAGTGTTTCCGTGGAATACAGACGTCTTGGCCGGACCGACATCAAGGTCAGTACCCTCTGCCTGGGTACCATGACCTGGGGTGAACAGAACACAGAGCAGGAAGCCTTTGCGCAGTTGGACAGGGCAACAGCTTATGGCGTCAATTTCATTGATACCGCTGAGCTGTATCCGGTACCACCCGGCAAGGAAACCTGGACACGGACGGAGCAGATCATTGGAAACTGGCTGCGCCAGCGAGGTCAGCATAATGACCTGGTGGTTGCCACCAAGGTTTGCGGGCCGGGTCACGCCTATATGGATGGTGGTCGTCGTTTGAATCGTGAGCATATCGAACGCGCCGTGGAGGGGAGTCTTCAGCGGCTGGGCGTCGATTGCATCGACCTGTTTCAGCTGCACTGGCCTGAACGTAACACCAACTTCTTTGGACGATTGAATTATTCCCACCAGGACAATGATGACAGCACGCCCATTGAAGAAACACTGGATGTCATGGATAGCCTGGTGAAAGCCGGCAAGATAAAGCACTACGGGTTGTCCAATGAAACCCCGTGGGGAGCCATGCGTTATCTGACCGAAAGCCAGGTGACCCGGAAGGCACGTCCGGTCAGTATTCAGAATCCCTATAATCTGTTGAATCGTTCTTTTGAGGTTGGCCTGGCAGAAATTGCTCACCGTGAGCAGATGGGGCTATTGGCTTATTCACCATTGGCTTTCGGGGTGCTCAGCGGAAAATATCTTGATGGTGCAAGACCTGCCGATGGACGCCTGACGCTCTTTTCCCGATTCCAGCGCTATAACAATCCCCAGGCTGAAAAGGCTACAGAGGCTTATGTCAAACTGGCCCGTGAGTCAGGCCTGGATCCCAGCCAGATGGCACTGGCTTTCGTGACATCCCGACCGTTTGTCACCAGTAATATCATCGGCGCTACAACGTTGGCACAGTTGGAATGCAATCTGACATCCAGTGAACTACGGTTGTCCGATGATGTGCTGGAAGCTATCGAGGCCATCCATGTCGGGCAACCCAACCCTGCGCCTTGAGCCCGCAAGGTTGAGGTTCAGCGGTTGCCCAGGGCATCCGGTGCGGATGATGGTGCCGACAGGATCAACAATCCTCTCGGCGCATTGCTGCCGGGATCAATGGTGTTGATCGCTGAGTGTAACGTTACCAAATCCACCCAGGCGGGAGGATAGGCATAGCGGGCGACATCCAGAATCAGAACCCGGTCAGCAGCAGGATCATAAGCGCCGAGGACCGACCAGTGACCACCGCCCCTTTGGTTCAGTGAAGGGCGGTGGTAATTGGCCAGAAGATAATGATCCCTGTCGACCAGATCCCGGCTGAGACGTTCCCGAAGCTGATCAGTATTGAGACTGTCGCCCGCGATGGGTTCTACGGTGATACCGTGTGCCTGCAAGGCTGCTTCCAGTTCTTTCATGCTGATCCCGCGGGTTGATACCGCCAGGGGCGTAATATGTTGCAGCACTGATGGTGTAAAAAAGCTGTCCTGTGTGACATAGGGATAAGGGAAATAAACGGGGTCACCCGCACGCTCAATGCCCATGGTATTCAAAACGGTAACGGCACTGGCGATACCGCAGTAAGTCCGGGTTTTCTGGGTAGTCAGTTGGGGAATCAGTTGCCAGACATCGGCGGTGGCCGGAATTCTCTGCTGGAGGGTCACGGCCTCCGGGGTATTCCAGTAAATCACGTCAGAGGTTTCAGCGCCTGTTACTGCAAAGGCGACAAGGGCACAGAGTAATCCCAGTAGGGGTAGTGGTTTATTCATGAAGGTCTCCTGCGGGTATTATCGAATCAGGACAATGCCTGGCAGGTTAGACCGTATAATGCCCCCGGGGTTCCGTCAGGTGCAGGCTTCCCCCGCTTCGATCGATGCCTTCAGTGTTTTCAGGGTAATGTCATGCGAGCCTTTCGGGTAGGTGGCGATACACTGTGCCACGGTTGTGTAAGGTACCGCTGTGAATCCACGGGGCAACCCCTGGAATCGTCTGAGGTGTTGTTTGTCGGGATCGTCGCCCCATACATGGCGATAGGCGCTCAGAGGGGCAAAAAAGTGCTGGTAATCGTTGTCATCGGCTGAAACATACCAGCTTTTGCCCATGTCGAAGGTCTGCAGGAAGTGCAGGATGGAGATTTCATAATAGTCACCCTTTTCGGTATGACGACCCACCACACTGAACATGTCTGCTGATATCTTGTTGTGGTTACCCGAGGCAAAGCCGCCAGATAACCGGTTGTGTTTCATCTGGGTCACATTAGGGGCAAGTTTCCTGAATTGCCTGATGTTGTGGGCTTTAAGGGCGCTTTGCTGGTCAATGGTAGTAATCGTGCTGATGCCAAGCTCCCAGCGGCCCACGGACATACCCTTGTCGTCTTTCACCAGTTTCCCGTAGAAAGCCGTGTTGGGCAGCCAATAGAGTTTGAAGCTTTGTCCGAAATCGTCGGAACGCAGGGCCAGCAATCCATTCTGGCTGGCCAGGAAACCTTCACTCCAGAAAATGCCGATATACTTGCCATCTTTGGAAACCCTGACGCTGCCACGTTCACAGGGATTACCCTGAAAACGGTCGGGCAGGTTGAACTGGTAACCGGTTTTCCTGATGGTAAAAACAAGCCGGTCTTCAACATCAATACCCGGAATGGTGCGTCCGCCCAGTCGCAGTTTCCAGTCTTTTGACACTTGAACTTTGATGCGAGGCGTACCTTTGGTGCAGAGTGTCTCCGCTGCCTGAAGTGGCAGGCCCAGGGAAAGGAGTAAGCCTGCGAGAAGAGTGACCGTCCTGGTGACATTACGCATGGATGCAATCAGGTTGTTGATTATTGTCACTTCAGTGTAGCAGGACGATTCTGTCGACTCCGGTCAGGCGATGTTTGCCAGTGGGCGAGGTAATGGGTACTTATCCAGATACTCGATTAATGGCGCCAGACTATCAGGGGTTTGCGCCAGTTCACGATCAACAAACGCCAGAATAGCATCCTCATGGTCAGCCACCATGGTGCTGGCAGTTTGATGGGTTGTATCGGTATTCGCCTGCTGTCGATAGCGGTCGGCATAGGTTTTAATCCATGGCGCCAGTGTGGCCATCAGGGTGTCCCAGGGGAGGTGTAACCACAGGCTGGCCTGCCGTTGTCCTGCCTGAACCATGTCGGCATCATCTTCCGGGCAGTGAATGCCCAATGGTTCCAGGTAGGCCTTCAGACATTGTGCAGTGCGTTGCTCGACTTCAACCAGGTATTGCCATTTCCGGCGTTCAATGTGGGATGTGGCGGTTTCAAGAAACGCCTCGAAAAAAGCGATACCGTAGAGTTCCCCCCGGTAGGCCTGTAACAGTTGCTCAAGCAAGGTGAACTCCCTGGCAATGGTGATAGTCAGATGGCTGCATTGTGTACCGCCCGGGAGTGTCTGCCTATCCGGTGTTATGCGAAGTGAATCTGTTTATTTGCCGAGTTCTTTTTTCAGTTGTTCATCCCGTTGTCTGGCAGCTTCTTCCAATGTGCCCGACAGGGTTTTGGCCTGATCAATGGCTTTTTGTTGCCCGGACAGGAAGTGTGAATCCGCTTCGTTCTGCTGAGGTTCCTGTTCACTACTGCAGGCGCCCAGAAACATCACTGCGAGTAAGGTGGTAAGTGATAGCCGTTTCATCATGACATCCCTGTAGTTGTTTTCCCAAGCGAGAGAATAGCGGTATACCGGTTCTTAAGCCGACATCGGCCAGGGCACGGTCATGGGTGAGCCGGCCAATGTCATGGGAAGTCTCAGACTATTTAAACACGCAGTGCTTGGCGTAGTCGGTGGCTTCATTGGCCGTCCAGTCACCCTTGGGTTTTTCCTGAAGCGCATTGCACCAGGCTTCTGAGCCGACTTCCGGGGAGCAGGCGGTGATCAGGGTGGTAAATAGCAGGGCAGCTGTACAGGCAAGTAGCCGCTTCATCGTTGTTCTCCCGTTGTCTGGCGAAAAGCCGGGGTATTCAGGCACGAATCTGGCGCTGTTCTCTACAAAAACCAGGCCGTGTGGATGCGGACAGCGTCGAAGAGGCGCACTGCTGCGCCTCGGCAAAGTATAGGGGATCGCCACCAGGGCAAACTGACCTCATCTTCTCCTGTTACCCTTGACGCAAATCAACTCCCCGGATGATCGTGATTTCGGCATTGAGCAGCGTCATAAATCCTTACGTCCGTTCCTGATAGCCTGCCGCGCAACAGTCCGTACACTCAGCACGAGCCGACCCGCATGACCCTGGCAAGGTCCGGGCTATGCACAGCATGATTCGTTGACGTGTGACGGACCATAACTCAGAACTTTACCAACACACAGTCCACGAGGAATTTATGAGTATCAACGATATCATCCTCTACGTCATGGTCGGCTTCATGGTGCTTGGCGCCGTCGACAAGATCCTGGGGAACAAGTGGGGCTACGGCGCCCAGTTTGAAGAAGGCTTCATGGCCATGGGCGCCCTGGCGCTGGCCATGGTCGGTGTGGTGTCACTGGCCCCCGTGCTGAACACCATCCTGAGCCCCGTTGTTGTGCCTGTTTACGAAGCCCTGGGCGCTGACCCGGCCATGTTCGCCACCACCCTGCTGGCTAACGACATGGGCGGCTACCCGCTGGCGCTGGAAATGGCCAAGACCCCTGAAGCCGGTAACTTCGCCGGTCTGATCCTGGGCGCCATGATGGGCCCGACCATCGTATTCACCATCCCGGTTGCACTGGGCATCATCTCCAAGGAAGACACCCAGTACCTGGCGCGTGGTGTTCTGATCGGTCTGACCACTGTTCCCGTGGGCTGCCTGGTCGGCGGTGTGGTTGCCGGTTTTGAAATTGGCATGATCATGGTCAACCTGGTGCCGATCATCATCGTTGCTGCTCTGATCGCTTCTGGCCTGTACTTCATGCCTAACAAGATGATCAGCGGTTTCGAAATCTTCGGTAAGGGCGTTGTTGCCATTATCACCCTGGCGCTGGCGGCTATCGTTGTTGAAACCCTGACCGGTATTGTTGTCATTCCTGGCATGGCGCCGATCTCTGAAGGTATTGGCATCATCGGTGCGATCGCCATGGTTCTGGCCGGTGCGTTCCCGATGGTTCACTTCATCACCACTCACCTGAACAAGCCGCTGATGAAGCTGGGCCGCATGATGGGCATGGGCGAAACCGCCGCTGCCGGTCTGGTTGCTACCCTGGCCAACAACATCGCCATGTTCAACATCATGAAGGACATGGACAACCGCGGTAAGATCATCAACGTGGCGTTCGCCGTGAGCGCTTCCTTCGCGTTCGGTGACCACCTGGGCTTCACCGCCGCTGTTAACAGCGACATGATCGCGCCGGTTGTTGCCGGTAAGCTGGTCGGTGGTGTGACTGCCGTTGCCCTGGCGATCTGGGTGACCCGTAACATGGCGTCCAATGCGCCTGCGTCTGCTGAAGCG
The DNA here is from genome assembly GCF_057552235.1 of Kistimonas ophiarachnellae. Taxonomy (NCBI): domain Bacteria; kingdom Pseudomonadati; phylum Pseudomonadota; class Gammaproteobacteria; order Oceanospirillales; family Endozoicomonadaceae; genus Kistimonas; species Kistimonas ophiarachnellae. Next base: position 146,464 of record NZ_BAAJPA010000004.1, read on the forward strand.
CAGACTGCCTGATTGTAGCGGTTACCGCTGATGTCCCTGATGCTGCCGGCCTGTGGCTGGCAGCGTTTTCCCCGATACCCGCGACCGCTCCGGTTTGTCATCATCGTCCCCCATACGGTTGCCAAACCCGAGCCGTTGCCCGATACGGCGCCGGGATTTTCCCCCACTGAAGGGCCATCCCGGCCGACACTTACTCGAATCAGGTCATCCCATGCGTGAAGAAATCCTGAGCGCCGGTATTGATATCGGCACCTCTACCACCCAGCTGGTTTTTACCCGTCTGTTCCTGGAAAACGTGTCGCCGGGTGCGATGATCCCCAAGGTGGAGATTGTGGGCCGTGAGGTGGTCTATCGCAGCCAGGTGCATTTCACGCCACTGTTGTCGCCAACCATGATTGACGCCACCCAGGTGCGGGCGCTGGTGGAAAGCGAATTCCGCAAGGCGGATATCCGTCCGGAACAGATTGATACCGGCGCCGTGATCATCACCGGCGAAACTGCGCGTAAGGAAAATGCCCGACAGGTGGCGGATGCCCTGAGCCAGCTGGCCGGGGATTTTGTGGTTGCGACCGCGGGTCCTGATCTGGAAAGCATTATTGCCGGTAAAGGCGCTGGCGCTTCGAAGCAGTCCTACGATAAAAACTCCATTGTCGTGAACCTGGATATTGGCGGTGGTACAACCAACATTGCGGCGTACCAGGTGGGTGAACCCATTGATACCAGCTGCCTGGATATCGGCGGTCGCCTGATCAAGTTCGAGAAAGGCGGGACGGAAGTCACCTATATCTCCGAGAAATGGTACGAGATGACCCGCCGTATGGGCATGCCTGTGAGCATTGGCGATGTCCTGACCCGTAGTCAGATCGACCGTATTGTTCAGCGCATGGTGGAAATCCTTGAGGAAGTCTGCGGTATTCGTCCCGCGACGGATGATCTGGCCTTCCTGGTAGGCCGTGGCACCCAGGATATGCGCCGCGACTACACCATTGACCAGATCTGCTTCTCCGGCGGTGTGGCCGTTTATGCCTATGATGAAATGCCGTCCGTGGGTGAGTTTGAATACGGTGATTTGGGCGTATTGCTGGGGCGTGCGATCCGGAAATCGCCGCTGTTCAGCCACTTCTCGGTGTTTGATGCGGTAGAAACCATTCGTGCCACGGTCATCGGTGCGGGTTCCCATGCCACGGATATCAGTGGCAGCACCATCAATTTCTCCCGTGATGTATTTCCCATCAAGAACGTCCCGGTCTTGCGCCTGACGGCACACGATGAAACCCTGTCTGCTGAAGAAATGATCCGGGTCATTAAGGAAAAACTGTCCTGGTTTGACCTGGAAACCGGTGTCCAGCATGTGGCGCTGGGCCTGCAGGGACGACGCCAGCCCGATTTCAGCTATGTCCAGGAACTGGCGGAGATTATCATTGCGGGCATGGACACCATGATCAAGCTGCCTCAGCCGCTGATCGTGATTGTGGAAGAAGATTTTGCCAAGGTGCTCGGACAGAGCATCGAGGCCAAGCTGAAGTACAGCAAAGATGTCGTCTGTATCGATTCCATTTCGGTGAAAGACGGCGATTATATCGATATCGGCAAGCCCCTGGCGCAGGACAAGGTACTGCCGGTGATCGTGAAAACGTTGGTCTTCGGCTACTGACTGAACAAGGAATCCCGGATGACTGAATCTGTCACCCGCCGTCCCGGCACCCTGATGGTGCAGGGGACCACCAGTGATGCCGGCAAGAGTGTGCTGGTGGCTGGACTGTGCCGTGTATTCCAACAGCGCGGCATTTCCGTTGCCCCGTTCAAACCGCAGAACATGGCGCTGAACAGCGCCGTGACGGTGGACGGTGGCGAGATTGGCCGGGCGCAGGCCCTGCAGGCCTTTGCCTGTGGCCTGGAACCCCATAGCGATATGAACCCGGTGCTGCTCAAGCCCAATACCGATACCGGCGCACAGGTGATCGTCAACGGTAAAGCGCTGGCGGAGATGGATGCCCGGGCTTATCACGAGTACAAACCCAAAGTACTGGAAAGTATTCTGGCGGCCTGGCGTCGTCTGGAAGACCAGTATCAGCACGTGCTGGTGGAAGGTGCCGGCAGTCCTGCCGAGATCAACCTGCGCGAGAATGATGTCGCCAACATGGGCTTTGCCGAAGCGGCCGACTGCCCGGTGATTATTGTTTCAGATATCGATCGTGGCGGAGTCTTCGCACATCTTTACGGCACGTTGGCACTGCTTTCGCCGTCCGAACAGGAACGGGTGAAAGGTTTTGTGATTAACCGGTTCCGTGGCGATGTCAGCCTGCTGGAACCCGGCCTACGCTGGCTGGAGGAAAAAACCGGTAAGCCGGTGCTGGGCGTTCTGCCATATCTGCACGGCCTGCATCTGGATGCGGAAGATGCCATCACTGTTTCTGATGCTGACAAACATGACGGCCAGAGACTGAAGATTGCTGTGCCGGTATTGACCCGCACCAGCAACCATACGGATTTTGACCCGCTGCAATTGCACCCGAATGTTGATTTCACCTGGGTGCGCAAGGGACAGCGTATTCCGCCCTGTGATCTGATCATTATCCCCGGCACCAAGAGCACCCGCTCTGACCTGGAATTCCTGCAGGACAACGGTTGGGAAGAGGATATTCTTCGCCATCTTCGTCTGGGCGGTAAATTGATGGGCATCTGTGGCGGCTACCAGATGCTGGGCCGGTTTGTGCATGACCCTGAAGGCATTGAAGGCAATCCCGGTATCAGTGAAGGATTCGGTCTGCTTGATCTCGATACCACGCTGGAGCGTGAAAAGCAGCTCCGTCGGGTGTCCGGTACACTGAGCCTGCCGGGTCAGGAAGCGGTCACCGTGACCGGCTACGAGATCCATGCCGGTGTGACGCAGGGCGATGACCTGGATTACCCGGTGATTGACCTGGGCAGCCATAAAGACGGTGTGCTGTCAGCGGACGGCCAGGTGTTCGGCACCTACCTCCACGGTGTGTTTGAACATGCCGATGCCTGCCATGCCATCCTGCGCTGGGCAGGGCTGGCGGTGAGCGAGGCGGCCACCTTCAATTTCGACCAGGTGCGGGAAGACAACCTGAACCGCCTGGCGGATGCTATCGAAACCTATTTGGATATGGACCAGATTCTGGCGCTGGTCACAGAATAACTGAACCGGTGGCTGCCAGGGCAGCGCGACGGAACCGAGGCTTTGAGATGTCTGAGAACGAACGTAACCGACTGACAAAAATCTACACCCGTACCGGCGACAAGGGCACGACCAGCCTGGGCGGCGGTGCCCGTGTCCCCAAGACCCACGCGCGGATCGAAGCCATCGGCTCTGTTGATGAGCTGAACGCGTGGATGGGGATGCTGATCTGTGAGTTGAAAGACTGCCAGATCCTGCGTCACAAGCTGCAGAAGCCGCTGGAATTTATCCAGCACCGTCTTTTTGATGTCGGCGGTGAGCTGGCCATGCCCGGTTACCAGCTGATTCGGCAGGAATTTGTGACCTACCTGGAAGAAGTGCTGGATGAGTTCAACGAAGGTCTGCCACCGCTGAAGAACTTTATCCTGCCCGGTGGTTCACGGCTGGCCTGTCATTGCCATATGGTGCGCACGGTATCTCGTCGTGCAGAGCGCCGTGTGATTGCCGCGAAAGAAGCCGGTGAGGAAATCAACGCACCCCTGCTGCAGTTCCTCAACCGTCTGTCTGACCTGATGTTTGTGCTCGGTCGCGTCACTGCGCGTCAGTCTGGCGGGGAAGTCCTCTGGCAACAGTCTGAAAAAACAAAGGTGGAATAAGCTGTTTCCGGTGGCACTGGGATTCCGTGGATTCCCAGTGCCATGACCGGGGTTTTAGACAGAATCCCAAACAGCAAATATCCTGGTCGGAGCGTTCAAGAGTAAACGGGCGCATTCGCTCACGTTAATTGACTCTCAGGTCAGGTAAGCATTTATCCCTGAACCGTCAGGCCCCGGGCGACCATTCCAGAGCATGAGTAGAATCTTCTGGCCTTTGCCCAGGTATGCCTGAAAAGGTTGACTGATATTTTCCGGCGCCTCGTTGACGGATTGCACCACAAACCCGGATGCTTCGTAAAACGCACGCAGGTGATCATAGGGATAGCACCAGCAGGGATGGTTTCCGGGCATTGCCATGACATGGCGCAAAAGCGTTGTGCCGAGCCCTTCTCCACGCCGTTCTTTGGCAACCCACATGCTGCGCAATAACCAGCCATCGTGTCTCGGGCAGAGACGCAGTGCCGCGATGATTCCTTGTTGATCACGTAAGATATAGACGGTTTCTCCCCCCCTGGCTTTTCCTTTATGGCCATTGGCTTTGTAAAAACGATTAACGAGAGGGTACTGTTCTTGAGGCAGTTTAACCAATGATGTGGGCATATAGCATTAGAGAGTGCATTGGAACGTATGGCATAGATTGTATCAGCCTGTAACCGCCAGAACAGTTTCTTTATGCGCAGTTATAGCCGATATGGTTTTTGACAGTCAGTATCTATAGCCGCCAATGTCAGCTGATTTTGGGGTGATACTACCACCCATACCATAAGATTGTGACTAGATGCTTTTTCTGGTTGGAGAGTAACGATCAGGTGCTGGTTAAATGTCAGCAATTCACGAAAAAATGACATCTGACCTATTGAAAAATAGAGAAAAAGTAAAAAGTGTTTTGGAGGTTGCTACATTTTTATCTTTGTAAATCAGAGGGTTGTAATAGGTTGTGGAATTGCTGATTAGCAGTTTACCAATGTACAGCAAAAAATGGTTTGAACTTGTTTTCTTGATCAATGTCATATTCGCAGTATGTAAATCATTAATTCGTATCCGCTTAAGGAATAGGTTTTTATTATCGTATGGAGGTTTGATATGGCATCGGCATCGGCATCGGCATCGGCATCTCAGTCAGCGAGTGATTTAATCAATGCATTTGTTCAGGATTGTCAGGAAAATGCTTATGTAGGTCTTGAAAAAACAAAACGCACTCTTGGACCTTACAAGGTAGTGGCGTTACCATTGGATACAGATAAATCAATATTGCACGGCAAAGAAAACGCGGAGCGTGTTAGCCTGTTGCATGATGAGATTAAGAATTTTCATACAAGCAGAGGAATGGAGTTCGATAAGGAAAGCTGGTATACACGATGGGTTAATAAAAAGATTGAGCGAAAAGATGTTCTGGCTGTGTTAAATACGTCGAAAGAATTTCGTGAATTGCTTATTCATGAAAAAATGAAAAATACGTGTTGTGATGTTGAGCCTGGTGGAGTAAGGAATGCTTATAGAGAAGTTATGGGTAATATATATAATGATGGATTTGATGTAGTTTTTGATTTATTTACGGCGCTCTTAAAACTACAGGCAAAAATAATGAGGCCGACAGGTAAAGAAAAGGATGCTGTAGATTATAGTTCTGCTTACTCGGCATTTTGTGATCTTTATGAATTTGTTGTAGAAGAAAATCTTTTGTCTGACGATCCTATTACTGTAATTGCAAAATACCATTTTTTGAGCATGCTGAAACTACCCCTTTCTGCCAAGGTAGATGTCGCGAATGATTTACTAAAAAAACAGATTAAATTGACGCATCAAGACAAAATTGAAGAATTTAAAAGTGAATTGATTAATGATTTCGGTGTGCATATCCTTGGGCATTATAAGGATTTTTTCGATTATATGAAACAAGAGGAAATATGGGATTGCGTGGATTTTGATTGGAGTCCTGCTGGGGAGTCTGCTTCTAAAGGTCAGGCAGCAGAAGCCGTATCATACCCAACAACTAAATTAGATGGTGCTGGTTTGCCTACCTATCTTTCTGATTGTGACATGCACTCTGAATCTGCGAAAAAATTAATGGAGAAAATTGAAAAGATGGAAAAATTCTTTATCGATGAACTCTATGAAATATGTTGCGAACACCTACGCGACAAGGAGTGGCTTGATACATATGATGAGAAAATACGCGAATATATTTTATATCATGCTGGTGATTTTACAAAATTAATTGCCGAAGCAAGAAATGCTCCGGCTGTTGATAGAGATGTTCTTGTGATGCGCGCAACTAAACTCTGGAATTGGGGCGGTAAAGGTGAAGAGAGTGATGGTTATAAAGCATTTAAATTAATGGTTAAGATGGATGAAGCCTTAGAAAATTTTGAATTTAAAGGGGATTTCGAACCAGAATTTAAACGCAATACTATTTTTCCTATACAGAATAGTTTATTCGATGAAGCTATGAAAATTTCCCACTGGCATGCACGATATATTGAGCATGCCTTTAACCAGAGGGCTGTGAAAACGATTAAAAAAATTAAAGAAGCTGTTGGGCTAAGTCACCGCTGATGGTTGGTAGCTCAATAACTGAATAATTCATATATAACCAGATTGTTACTTATGTTTTTTATTCTTTGCCTTATCTTATGCTGGTTCAATAAGCGCATTTGTCCCATAAAATGTAGGTTCTAGGATTTTCTAAAGCGCACGGATTACGCCATATGTTGGTATTGTTTACAAGCTTCATCTGATTTCATAACTGAATGTTATTACCATCAATTAATGACCAACCATAAGCGGTAACTTAGCCAAGCTGTTGTCTGAGTATTATTTTTATATTATTTCAATAATATTGTCAGAATCAAAACAAGATTTGTCCGTTAAAGTTGGTGAATCAATCTTGTGTTCACCTGGCGTGTTAGTTGATCTTCGCTATTCGTTCAACACTGTTTGTCCATCTTTTAGAATACTGTGTTGATTGGGCTACCTTGTAGATATTGAATCCAGCCTGGGGTTCTATTCCTTTGTCTGGCGTCATCCAGGACGAATGGAAGGAGGCTGTTGTCTCGCGTGACCGGAGAAAGATATTGTATTTCATCATGTTGTTTTCGCCGTAATTTTCAGCTGTCCGGTTTTCCTGGTACGTGGTAATCCCGGGGCGAAATCATAGAACGGTATCTATGCAGTGATTATGGTTGCTAATCAGTTTGTCGCATTCTGATATATGGATGCCCACAACTGACCGGCGGGGTGATGGCAGGAATATCTTTATTTTTATCTACTAAACTGCTTGGTTCACGGTCTCTCCTCTACATGCTGGGTGTGGCAGGAGAGAGTCTTTAATCCACCGATCAGGTATCTTACGCATGCATCATCACCTGATGAAAAAAATGGTTGTTGCCCTGACATTTTCGGCGTCTTCAGTGATGGCAACGGAAATGGCGAATGTCGCTGTATTGGCTCAGTCGTTGGGAAAAACAACCGCATTGGAAAATGTTGAAGTCTATGATGCCATTCGCCAGTCTCCCATGCCGGAACTTGCCTTTGATGATGGTCGCTATTATTTCCAATACCCGGTCGGGGAGGCTATTTCGCTATTGTTCAAACATGAAGGTTATGCGCCGTCACAGTCCGGTGTGTTTTTTATACCGCCTGCAGGACTCACGGGGGAGCAGGATAATATTTCCTGGCAGGCGATACCTGACTGGCTATGGGATACGGCCCAATATGTGATTGAGCGGCACACTTCCGAAGTAATGAAGCCGGGCTATTGCCAGCTCATTACAACCGTCACGGCAAAGAACAAGACATTGAATGATAAACACCAGGGGGAGCCCGGGGCGCGGGTGTCTCTGGTCAGTGACAGCTGGACAGAACGACGCAAACCCCATGGCGCGATATTCTACTTTGGTGCGCTGGCCGGTAAGCCTCTGCCAATCCCGGGGCTGGATGAAACCAGTACCGACGGCGGTGTTGTTATCATGAATATTGAGCCCGGCCATATCTACCAGATTTCGGCCAGTAAACCGGGTATAGAATTCACAACCCCTTATTTTTCCTGCAATCCGGAAGCCTGGTCAGATGCTGCACAGGGTGAAACCATACTGATTAACCTGAGCCCACCTAACGGACCTACCGTGATATCAAACCAGCTTGAATCATGAAGAATAAAACCTGTACTTTGATTGCTACGTTTTCTGCCTGATTTTAAAGCGATACCAGAATTAGAATGCCCCGCCAACACTCTGTTGGCGGGGCATTGTTGTTATTAACGACAGGTAGAATAACGGTTGGGGGTAATGTAAACCTGGCTGCTGAAAATAAACGGTTTATTGTGTAGCTGCTCCTCAGGGCTGAAATGCATTTCAATGAAAAAGGCATTCCAGCCTTTGGTTTCTTCGGGCTTCCACTCGTAGGTAAAGGTTCCGTTAATCTCCATGAGGGGTTGGATCTCATGCCGGGTGAATTCGGCAGACTCCAGGCGGAAGTCGCGCGCACTGGGGTTGTTTGCACTCCAGACATAAACCTGTTGAGGTTGCTTGTCGGTATGAATGTTCAGAGTTCCGTGGTAGCTGTCATAGTCCTCATGGTAAGTGGGTATGGGCGTTCCATGAACCAGCGCCATAATGTGTGCCAGTGTGCCATACAGGTAATTCATGGCGGGCAGGCTGCCGCCATGACCGGTGTTGGGAATGACCAGCAGGTGCTTGTTCCCTTTCAGCTGAGGGTAGTAATACCGGGTTGCATCCGGAATAAAGTAGCTGTCGCTGCTGGGTTGGATAACCAGTGTGTGTATGTTGTCGAACCGCTCCTCTTTGAGAAAGGTGTAAGGGTCTATCTCATTGAAAATCATGTTGTAGCGGTTATCGAAAGGAGAGAGGAGATCCTGAAAAATATGCTTGTCCGTGTATGGGGCGAGTGGTTTGGGATAGTGGCAGTAGCTTTTGCGGATCGCGAGTAATGTGTCAGGGAAGTTCTGGATCATGGCGACGGGGATGACTGCCGAGATCAGTTGCCGGGCTTTTGTATCACTCCCCTGATCAAACGCGGTGGCCAGCCAGATTGCCCAGGCACGTTTCGATGCGCCGCCGGCAACCACATGCTTGAGTGGCTTGCTGAGGGTTTGGTTCACGAAATCAATAGCGCGGTAAATGCCTGCCACATTGGCGTGAGCCATAGGAAACAACAGTGTATTGGCAGGATCCAGGTCTTTGATTTCCTTTACACTCGCTGCGCGAACCAGGCTTTCTGCCAATAATTTATCTTCGGTCAGTGAATGGCGTGCATCATCAATAAAGGTGTAGGGCTGGTTAGGGATCTGCTGTTGATAAATAATCACCGTACGCGTGAATTGCACCAGCAGATCCATAATGGCATTGGGAGTGAACGTTCTTTCCTGGTTTACAGTGCTTTTGCTGGTTCTTGCCAGCATGAGGAATTGCTTGAGGTAATCGCCAGGGCGTTCATTATCACCGCCATCACTGAAATAAAGGGCTGTTTCGGGAATGTTCTGCAGATCTTTCGGTATGGCAATGGTGATATTATGCGTCCACTCCTTGCCTTCATAGGTTACTGAACCAGCCGGCCATAGCTGTGAGGTGAATGAACAGGAGTGAATAAATGAAGACGTGTGTACGGTCGGTTCCCTGCAGGTCAGAGAGCTTGCTTCAGGCAGATGCTCTGAAATATAGGCATCGAGCAGGGTATCATTTGCGGTAGCGGAGCCCGACAACACGATGCTTGATAAAAGCAGGGCATAATGTCCCGGGTTTAAAGCGTATTGCCTTTTATTCCCTGTGCACCTTTTTGTCTTGTGCATACAACAGATAGCACTCAAAGCCGATTTAATAAAAGACATGATGAATAAAAACCTTCACTGAAGTTTTAAGAAAATGTCATGGGTTCAGGCGGGAAGTAATTATAGTGGTGTAATTAAAGGGTGCTGGATATTCATGAAAAAAGTATGAGGCGGGGTAAATAGAGAGGGCATTTTTTTCTTGTTATTAGGGTTTTTTAAGCAGGATAAATTGATATTCCCTTATCAATTTATCCTGCAATGGTTTTAGAGTAACAGGCTGAAACTGTAACCGCCGATGATGGCCATGGAGAAAATCACCAGCAGGAATGCTGCGACCATCGGTCCCCTGAACAGGGATTTCAACAGGAAAACCTCGGTAATACTGGCGCCTGCGCTACCAATGATCAGTGCCATCAGGGCGCCAAGGCTCATCCCTTTGGCGGCGAGAGTGGCTGCCAGGGGAATCATGGTTTCGGCGCGGATATACAGCGGTATACCGATAAATGCTGCAACCGGAACTGCCAGGGGGTTATCAGGGCCGGCAAAACGGGTAATCAGTTCATTCGGAACGAAGCCGTAGGTAAAGGAGCCGATCACCACGCCCACCATCAGCCAGGGCAGTACCTTGCGGAACTGTGCCCAGGTATCGCGCCAGACGCGCATCCAGCGGCTTTCCGGCTGTTCGGTTGTACAGCAGCTGGTGGCTGCGGGTTTGCTGTCACAGCACTGTGATGCTGCAGTACTTTTGCTATCGCAACAGCTACTGGCCGCCTGCGTGGCGTTTCCGCTTTGTGAGGTTGCGGTATCTTTACTGTCGCAGCAGGTGCTGCTGGCAGGTGCGCTGCCACAGCTTTGGGATGCTGTTGCATTTTTACTGCCGCAACCGGTGCTGCTGCCAGCCTCCAGGACATCGCGACGAATAAACCGGGCGAAATTCAGTTTCTCAAGAATAACGCTGGCAACAACGGCGACCACCAGTGCGACCACCGCATAGATAACCGTGACTTTCAGTCCAAACGTCACCAGGAACAGACCGATGATCACCGGGTTCAACAGGGGCGACGTGAACAGGAACGTCATGGTTGGGCCGAATCCTGCCCGGGCTTTCAGCAGGCCTGTCAGCATCGGAATGGTCGAGCAGCTGCAAAACGGTGTCACGCTGCCCAGTATGGCGCCGGTCAGGTAGCCGCGGCCATTGCGGGAGCTCAGAATGGCCTGGACTTTACCCGCAGGCAGCAATTCATTGATCACACCGACAATAAAGCTGATCACAAGGAACAGCAGGGTCAGTTCTGTGGCCAGGAAGAGGAACATATGAAATGTCTCTCCCAGCATGGTCATCAGGTTATCACTCATGTCATCACCATATTTCTAAAAATATCGAAATAATTGGGTAAAAAAACGGGCAGACACGGCTGCCGTCCTTGAACTCAGGGGCTAAGGCTGCAGCACTCCGCCAGCAGAAACTCAACCAGTTCCTGCAATTCATCCAGCCGGGCCGTGCAGTGCAGAACCCTGCCGTCACGGCGCTGTTGCACCAGGTCGGCAGACACCAGCCGGCTGATATGGTGCGACAGCGTGGAAGCAGGGACTTCCAGGGTTCGCTGAATATCACCGACGGGCAAGCCCTCATGGCCTGCCTTGACCAGTAACCGGAAAATCGCCAGCCGGGTCACATTCCCCAGCTCGGCCAGACGTTTAGCTGCGAGTTCATCGTTCATGGCGAGGGAGTGTATGCCTGGTTATTGTTTGAGTCAAATTTCTAGAAATATGGAAATATTCCTATAACACCTGTGCAATACCGGTGTTACGTTGAGTGAATGTATTAACATCTTTCTTCCGTGATCCCGTGCCAACCATGAAGCTGCCTGGTTCCCTTACCGGCCTTTGATCAATCCATGCATCTGTCCAATGTTTAATCTCAGCGTTTGTTCATCAGAGACAACTACGGTTTGAATCGCTTCCCGCAAGGACTTTATCCTGGGCTTTTTGACAAGGCAGACAACGGTAAGCGCTGGCGGCTTGTGTCCCGGGCGGGCGTATAATGCGGGATGTCAGCAGATGTGGTCACACAGCAGCTTCAGGCTGAGAAAAACCTGAACGTCGAGGCATACATTAGTCGAAGCCCTCTCTCACCCTCTGATACCTTTTGCTATTTATGATTACAAATCAGGAACTTAAGGGGGCCTCTGCGCTCAAATGTATTGATTAACCATTTTTTTACGTGTCGGGCAAATCATCGGAGGATTTGCTGGCGCAGCAATAAAACTGATTCAAAGGAGCATGAACCATGGCATCGACATACCCTGCGCCTCAATCCCCCTATCCAACCATGCCGGCTAATCCCCCAATTCACGACGATATGCCATCAGGTCCTCCACCTTCTTATGAAACCGCCATGGGGTTATCGCAACGGGTATCAACCTGTCCGCCTCAGACAACCACCAGGCCTCGCTGTACGGATTATTTTTATGACTATGATCCGATCAAGGGCACCACGCTTAACAAACGGAAAATCGCCATTGCAGCCGTCATCGGTGTCCTGGTTGGATTAGCTGCCATAAGTATTGTTGGCGGAACGCTCGCCGCAACCGGTGGTGCGCCGCTGGTCATCGGGCTTGGCATACTGGGCGCCACCGTCTTTTCTACCGCTGCCCTTAGTACATTCTTTGGTACTGTTGTCAGTCAGGGCAGTAAGCAACATGCAAGGCAGGTTCTACGCCCTGTTACTGACGAGGCTATTCGTGCATTACGTGATCGCGCCTTGCAACAGTGCCAGGAGAACTGCCTGAAGATTCAGCAATGCAGAACCGCCAATCGGGCGATCGACGAAAGACGCACACAGCTGCAACAGCAGGCAACAGACGAGGAAATCAGAAACCGTCCTGTGCGGGAACAAAACCGGCAGCTTCGAACAGGGCTGCACCTTGCCAATGGCATGATGAACACAGCTGTCCATACCCATGTCCACTATTCCCGCCATTGCGGGCCGCATTACCATGGACATTGCAGACCACATTATCATGCCCATTGCAGCCCACACTATCCTGCCATGACAAACCATCTGCTGATTGATGCCGCACTGCCTGATCCGGCCACACCTTGTGCTGACCAGTTGAGAGCGGATGTTTATGCACACGAGCACAACAGGCGTATTGCGTTGCAGCGCCTCAATGAAGCAAAACGATTGTGCCAGTTGTACAAGCTGAATCTTGAAGACGAGGACGGGCTGAATCCCCACGTATCATTACGCACCGATGAAACGGTGAATGCTAATGAGTTGCCGGAGTAAGTCGGTCTCTCAGATCATGAGTAAAGCACCGGGGCAATGGCTGATATCGCCCGACATTGTCCCGGCTGCATGCGAATCCCAACAACCCGTTCTGGCAATGAACCTTCATTGGTCTTCCGGGGAACAGCTTGTGCAGGTTATTTAATTGAACATTATTTTAACCTGAACTTCCTGAAAGTTATCAGGTCATAGTATGTGCAAACAAGAGAAGTATTTTGCTATGAAAATGCCGCTGATTAGTCATGCTACAGCCATTTTAATGGCGCGGGGCAATTACTTTTCATGGCTATCAGCTACCTATTGTCGTTGCAATAATGATTGATATTTTATGGCTTGGTATTCAGGAGCTGTCATTAAATAACTTTCCATTCTTGACAATGTTGCCGCACGGAGACGATAGGGAATCATTCGAATGCTGTAATGATTTCAGTGCAAACCCTTGATCGCTGAAATTCTTGTCTCTGACTATCTGCTGGCTGTAATTTTCATTCATGAATTAAAGGAAGTGATATGGATAACAAATCCCCTATAACATTTACATTTAATCAGGCTTGCAATTATAAGAATGTTAAAAGTAAATCTGATGGAGACTGTTGTTTTGTCAGGGCTGTAAAAGTACTGGGGACATGTATGTATGCGATGTTTCGTACTTATACGGTAACCGGAGTCGATGTTCAGAAAGTGATTAATTTGGGAAGCAAACATCGGGATGAGCGATTTGCAAAGGCTATTGCTGATCGTTTGCCATCGCTTGCACCTGCCGTAAATAGTCAACCTTTGGCAGGAGCTGATCGTTTACATCCAGATCAGCAGGAGCAAGAATCACAGGGTTTGAATGTACCGCAAGCTAATGATGCCAATCGTCAGAGCGAAACTCTACCCCCGGTATCTGATGCTTACCGTGTTGACATCAATGATGCCCAGTCCTGGAGAAACGCAGTGAGCACTGTGTTTCTTGATATAGAGCGTATATTGGGTGTCCTGAGTATAACAATCGATGACTTGGAAACAGAGAACGAAACATTTAAAGGGATTTCTGAAGAATTAAATGAGCTTAATGAAATAAAATTGCTCATTGATGAGCTTGTTGTTCTTTTAAATAATAAATACAAAAATAAACTTGGTAATGGTAAAGATGTAACTGTCGATGAATATCGAAGGATGTCCAGGGAGCAAGCTAATCAATTAATGGGTGAATTGGAAAGTGTAATGCGTCATGATGCTGCTAGCTCTGAAGAGTTTAAGTTTCTGAGTGATTATGTTAAGGATTTTGAAAATGATGCATATGGATTAATGCAAGTAATTTTGGGGAAAACTCAACTTACTGAAGAGGACTTTGCTCCCGGAATGAGTAGGGCAGAAACTATTGACGCATTAGAAAAAGCAAAGAATAAGAAATTTAACAGGGCTCATGCTCAGCTCACTGATGGTACTCAGGAGATTGGGGGGATTAAGGATCGCTTTGCAGGAATAAATAAAAAATATGAGCAGTACCAAAGTAAAATTAGACGCTGTACTGAGTCTAAGGAGGATCTGGAATATGTAGAGTTGTCTGAACAGGGAAAAACTGATTTGCTTGAAATTTCAGGTTATGTCGAAGGGTTGGGTGAACAAAGTGTGCTCTATCAGCATATGGATAGTGAAGAAGAGAAACAAGAGTTTATACAACACATAAATCAAGCCAGGTCATGGTGTACGGTACTATCAAGTCAGTTACAGAACTCTGTGGTAGATAATCTGCTTTCAGATCCCATTATGCATTTGCTACAGAACCCTGGATTGACAGCCCATGATTACGCGAAATTCAAACGTGCAAGGTAACTGTGTTTTACAGGGCAAGTACCTGAGCCTGAATCATTTGAGCAAGATTTCCGTAGCCAGGGTGGGAATGCAGGAACTGTTTTTGCCCTGTTTCTGATGGATGACTTTATGGCAAAAACAGTTCTGAGTGACTATCCCATGTATTTTTAATCCGTTTGTTTGCCATGTTTTGTCAGCAGCTTGTCCAGATTATCGGCAAAGGCCTTTCTGTCACTTTGGCTAAGTGCGGCCGGCCCTCCTGTCTGGATGCCGCTGGCGCGCAGGGTATCCATGAAGTCCCGCATGTTCAGGCGTGCACGGATGGTGGCGGAAGAATACAGTTCGCCCCGCGGGTTAAGGGCATAGCCGCCTTTTTCCAGCACTTCTGCCGCCAGTGGGATATCACCGGTGATGACCAGGTCGCCAGCACTGAGTCGCCTGACAATCTCGTTGTCGGCCACATCAAACCCACCGGCAACCTGCATGGCGCGGATATAGCGTGATGGTGGAACCCGTATCGGCTGGTTCGCCACGAGTGTCAGTTCGATCCGGGTGCGTTCGGCGGCACGGAACAGGATTTCCTTGATGACGACGGGACAGGCGTCAGCGTCTACCCATATTTTCATGGCATACCACGTGGTTGGAAGAAAATGTCAGACGGTCATGGGCGACGGTCTGTCGTGTCGTGCTGCCGGCATATCCGGAGGCAGAAAGGCGCAGTTTATCATCAGTGAGGCCCTTCAGCGCATTCATCACGCTTATTTGCCAAACAGTTTCTGTTTCACCCGGGAAGCGGCCACCTCAAGGGGTTTGCGGACCCGGGATGGCCGACGCAGGAGTTCGCCGGAACAGTTGGGGCAGGAGCCAGCCATCGTCTCAGTGCAGGTTTCACAAAAGGTGCATTCGAATGAGCAAATGTAAGCGGTTCCATCCGGCGCCAGAGATACACCACATTGTTCGCAGGCAGTTTTCATTTTGAGCATGGGAATTCTGTGCTCCTTTCCTTAAGCATGAGTCCATTGGTTTTTTTGAGTGTTCTGCTGCTGTGATAGTTCCTGTAAAAATCGCTTTTGGCAACTATTGCTACCATGCTGCTCCATTGTTCCGGTAATGGAGCCGCAGTGATGAAAATGAGAGGAAACGATGAAAAGGATTTCAGGCTGTCAGTGCCTTGAGGAAATGAATTTTGTTCAGTGTGAGATCATCCAGGTCTTCATAACCGGCAATCTGGTAGCCGCTTCCAATCAGCATATGCAACATGGCAGGGTAGCGATTGCATGACTTGACCCGGATACAGGAATAACCCTGTTCACGTGCCCATTGTTCCTGCATATCCCTTAGACTGGCCGCAACACCCTGACCTCGATGCGTTGGCAGAACACTGCCCAGCCAGCTGTAAAACTCATGCTGTGAGTTTTCATAGCCCACTTTGAAGCCAACGCACTGGTCACCTTCCTTCGCGATTAAAATCAGGTATGGTTTTCCGGAGAGTTTTTCCAGGAAGGCTTCTTCTGTCATGGTGCGGTCAAACTCCGGCGTCAGGGAGTAAACCGCCAGTGCGTCTTCAATGGTGCCTGTGGAAAACGTTAAATGCATAAATGATCCGTGTTGTCTGACACCGCTAACAGTGCCAGACAGTGTGCGAGTGAAGTATCAGAGACTTTTTCGGTAGGTGATTTCGTATTCGCTGAAACCGTAGGAGTCATAAAACCCCCGGGCGGGCGCATTCCCGTAAAGCGCTGCAACGTGAAGCTGTTTCAATCCACGGGAAAGGCAGTACTGTTCGGCCGCTTTCATCAACATCCGGGCAATGCCGTGCCCCCGGTACTCCTCGTCTACAACGAGATCGGTGACCAGGCCATATTGCCGGTAATCCGGATACAGGTGCTGATCGCCTTCATCTTCCTGTTCGGTAATCACCACAATAAAACCGGCGACGACCGTGTCCTCCAGGGCGACCAGCAGGGTTCCCTGTTTATCCCGGCAGAGTGCCAGCAGGTAATCCGTGTGGTCTGATGCGATATCGGCGCCGGGTGGGCGGTCACGGCTGAGTTTGCGTTCAGTATCCTGCAATTGCTGCATCAACTTAACGACACCGGTTTTGTAATGGTCCTGGTAGGTAATGATGTTCATCGGATATCACAACTGGCTTCGGGCGTATCAGGCAACCATTGACGACAGCGCCCGGGGGGTGAGTGGACGATGCGCAGTGTATAGGGAATCGGACGCCCGTGTATTGTTTCCCGTCACAATCGAGGGTTTATCCCGTTCTGACGCGTTCACGTGCTAAGGCGCGCGTTTGCCTGGCCCGGAAACGTCGTTAAGCCGGAAGGTTCCTGGCCCCCGGTCGGCAAATTCGCGGAACCTTTTCCCTGTATCTGGCTCTAATCCTCAGAAATCAGCAAGAAAATCATTAACCCATGAATGCAGATAAACCTGGCGACAGGTTCCCGTGGAATAAGTTGTGCAGCAATATTTACAGTGAGAGGGATTACTCCGCAGACTTTCCCGTCACAACAGCCAGGATATTTAACCGGGAAGCTAAAAAAGTTCACTCTGCCAATGTTGTCACCTGCCTTCAGCAATGCAGACGCCACGGACAGTTCTCAAAAAAGGCGTTGCCATTTCTGTATGCTGGGCGATACATGACGGGTAAATCACTTCTGAAACCTGGCCTGGATTGTAAGCACACGGCAACGGTTCAATGCGTGCTGGCGTTTGGCGAAGACAGATTCCTGGCATTTCAGGCGGATGGCATTATGCAGGACTGGCAAAAGCACAACAAAATGTGGGACAGCACGGCTGTAGCTACCGGGCATAGGTACCAAATCAAGAACGCCATGCCAATGGATGAAAGGCGGCTGGTATCCTGGGCGGAAGCACCAGAGATACGCATTCTGACGGAGTCTTTCGGCCAATGGCACTCCGTCCCTCTGGAAAACGGGCATTACGACAGGGTTGATGATAGGCGCAATACCATGAAGGGCGTTCAGCCCCTCGGAAGCACAGAACTGCTGTCATGGGCGCTTGAGGATACCCTGTTTCTATGGGCTGAGAACAGCGACAGACAGTGGATAGCAACCATTGTGCATACCGTAAGCGATGAATCGGTTTGCGGGCTTACTGTCTTTAACCGGAATAAGATCCTGTTTTGGGATCATTCCTACCTTTATCTCGCCACCCGAAACAACAGTGAATGGCAATCCATAGAGCTATTGAAAGAAAAAAGAAAAGAGATAATCAGCATTGAAGGCGCCCTGGTTTTGACCGAAAACCGGTTCCTGGCATGGTACCGAAGTACAATTTACGAATGGCTCAAACAGGATGACCTATGGTGCTGCGTCAGGAAAATCTGCTCCCTGACGAATAGAAGAAGATTGGACGCTGATCACTTCATTGATGATGATTTTCCAATTACTCACAGCCTGACGCTTCAAAACGGCGTCAACCGGTTCCATGGATCGTCTTTGCAAAAGGCATGGGCCATTGATATCAATCAAGCCATGGAAATGACCGTTACAGAGCTTGGGGGTCTGCAAAGCTACAACTGTCGTACAGGAATGCTGGAAAATGGCAACATATGGATACACCAACCGAATCATGGGAGCATCGAGTTATGGAGAATATTCGACGTTCCGGGAGACCATGGTAAGGGGGGCAAATGGGGAGGGCGCACCCTGGAGCCTGAGAATCCTCCGGAAGGAATATATCGAAAAGGTTGTGTGTTTTATGGCAATGAACGCCTGCTGTCATGGTTGAATGAACACCTGTATGTCTGGAATCTGACGGACGCTTACAGTATTGATGCCCAGACTGACACAGATAGCGGAAAAGTCGCGAAATGCATCAGGACAATTTGTAAGAACGGTAAGTGATCCATGTTGTTTTCCCCTGCGTGAAGCAAGGGTATCCAGCGGTATTGTTCAATAAAAGGTATCAGGCGTTATTTGGGCTGGCGGAGTCTTTAGCGATGTCGCGTGGGTTTCGTCAGCTGTCACATTTTTGAGACATACGGGTGCTTAGGATAAAAGTATCCACCGGCCAATGATGATGACAGCCTGATGAATGCCCGCAAGCTCTCCCTCTGCATGATGCCTGTTCTGCTGCTGTTGTTTGGTACTCTCTATGCCTATCAGCGTGACGGGATTCCCGCTCCGGAAGCCTTACCGAATTACCAGCCTGTTAAGTCCGATGTTGTGGCGGAAGCCGTGCCGGATTATGGCCCCGGTTCCCAACCTGACCGGATCAACCTGACAATCGTTGGAGACCCTGCCACACAGATCGGCATCCAGTGGCGTACGGATACCCGGAGTGGGCCGGCGATGGCCCAGGTGGCCATGCTGTCTGCCGGCCCCGTCGTATCTAACAACGTTAAAAAGTGGTCTGCGGTGAGCAAGGTGTATGAGCACCCGGATTACGTCTCCGTCCACCACCATGTTGCGATTGATGAGCTGAAGCCGTCTACGGACTACCTTTACCGTGTCGGTGACGGGCAGCAGTGGTCGGAATGGTTCCAGTTCCGCACCGCCAGCAAACAACAGCAGCCGTTTGATTTCCTGTTCTTCGGGGATTTGCAGGCTGGCATTCACACCGGCTGGTCCCGCGTGGTGCGCAGCGCCTGGCGGTCGCATCCCGATGCCAGTTTCATGCTGTTTGCCGGTGATATCGTCGATGAGCCTGAGAGTGACCGGGAATGGCATGAATTCTTCTCCGCGACTGGCTGGATCAGCGGCATGCTGCCCATGGTGGCGACACCGGGTAACCATGAATACGAAGGCTCACGGATTACACCGGCCTGGAATGCCCATTTCCAGTTCCCGGACAATGGCCCGGCCAACCGGGAACCACTGGTGAATAACAGTTACTACTTTGATTACCAGGGTGTCCGGTTTATCTCGATCAATACCAACACCATGCGGGGCCTGCATATGAAAGACATGATGGCCCAGCGGGAATGGCTGACGGGCTTGCTGAAAGGACGCGAAGACGAATGGACTGTGGTCTTCCATCACCATCCCGTCCATGCCGCGAACACCGAGGATACGGCCAAGGTGCAACTGCAGTGGTTGTTTGGGCCTTTGTACGAAGAGTATGGTGTTGACCTTGTGCTTCAGGGCGATGCCCACACTTATGCACGAGGTATTGATGAACAGTCGTCTACACAGGGCGAGGGCCCGGTCTATATCGTGTCCAACAGCGGCGTGAAAATGGATGAAGCCCAGGCGCCATGGGCAACGGTCAGCGGATCTCACAAACAGTTGTACCAGCATATCCGGGTTGAGCAGGATCGTTTGATCTATCAGTCCATTGCGGCGGATGGTTCGGTTTATGATCAGTTTGTGTTGCAGAAACAGGCTGGTGGAAGTGTGCAGCATGCCAGCCTGGAGAGCAAAGGCGCTTAATTCGACCGGTCAGGGCGCTCGCCGGAATCCCGGGTGAATATATTGTCTGGCGCTGCATCGAGAAATTGCCAGGTATAGCTGAACCTTGTCTATCCCCTTTCTCAACTCTGCCGTACCATAATCCTCATAAACGACAGAGTACAGTCCACAGCGGGAGACCATATTGGACAGGGCAGAAAAGCGGCAGCTCAGCGAACGGGATATTTGCACCAAGTTCATCACCCCTGCCATTGAAAAGGCGGGTTGGGACATTCAGTTCCAAGTGCGGGAAGAGGTGACCTTTACCGCTGGTCGTATTATGGTTCGTGGCAAGCTCCATTCACGGGGGAAACAGCGACGGGCGGACTATGTCCTGTACCACCAGAAAAACCAGCCTATCGCCGTTATAGAGGCCAAGGATAACAATCACAGTATCGGTGCCGGCATGCAGCAGGCACTGGCTTATGCCGACGCACTGGATGTACCGTTTGTCTTCTCCAGCAACGGCGATGGTTTCCTGTTCCATGACGGTACCGGCAATGCCGTTCAGACTGAAACCGAACTGTCTCTTGACCAGTTCCCGTCCCCGGTCGAACTGTGGCAACGCTACTGCGACTGGAAGAACTTTGACGACACAGCCAAAGCAACGGTTGAGTCACCCTATTTCGACGACGGCTCTGGCCGTTCCCCCCGCTATTACCAGACCAACGCCGTTAACCGTGCGATAGAAGCCGTTGCCAAGGGGCAGGATCGTATTCTGCTGGTCATGGCCACCGGTACCGGCAAAACCTACACCGCTTTCCAGATTATCTGGCGACTGTGGAAGGCCAAAAAGAAAAAACGCATCCTGTTTCTGGCTGACCGCAATATCCTTGTTGACCAGACCAAAAATAATGATTTCAAGCCGTTCGGGGCGGCGATGACCAAGATCAGTAAAAGGCAGGTACACAAGTCTTTCGAGATTTATCTGTCGTTGTATCAGGCCGTCACTGGCAACGAAGAAGATAAGAATATCTACAAAGAGTTCTCCCCGGACTTCTTTGATCTGGTCGTGATTGATGAGTGCCACCGGGGCAGTGCTAAAGCTGATTCCGCCTGGCGAGACATTCTGGAGTATTTTTCTTCAGCCACTCATCTCGGTCTGACAGCGACACCGAAAGAGACCAAAGATGTTTCCAATATCGACTACTTTGGTGAACCGATCTACAGCTACTCGCTCAAACAAGGCATAGAGGACGGTTTC
This sequence comes from Kistimonas ophiarachnellae, assembly GCF_057552235.1. Classification (NCBI taxonomy): domain Bacteria; kingdom Pseudomonadati; phylum Pseudomonadota; class Gammaproteobacteria; order Oceanospirillales; family Endozoicomonadaceae; genus Kistimonas; species Kistimonas ophiarachnellae. The sequence goes on from NZ_BAAJPA010000004.1 coordinate 167,763, forward strand.
CTTGCGCCCTATAAAGTGATCCGGGTGGACTTCGACCTTGACCTGAAAGGCTGGCGACCCAAAGCCGGGCAGACAGACAAATACGGTAACGTCATCGAGGACCGCATTTATAACCAACGAGACATGGACAAGAATATTGTCTTTGACGAACGTACTCACCTCGTCGCCATGAAGGTGACCGAATTTTTGCAGAAAACCGGTGAATTCCAGAAAACCATCGTCTTCTGTAACGACATCGATCACGCTGAACGCATGCGGCAGGCACTGGTTAATCTGAACCCGGAACGGATCAGGGAAAATCCTAAATATGTGATGCGGATTACCGGCGATAACAAAGAAGGAAAAGCGGAGCTGGATAATTTCATCGACCCGGAATCCCGTTATCCGGTTATTGCGACCACCAGTAAATTGATGTCCACTGGCGTTGACGCCAAAACCTGCAAACTAATCGTGCTGGACCAGCGTATCCAGTCCATGACCGAGTTCAAACAGATCATCGGTCGTGGTACCCGTATTGATGAAGACTATGACAAACACTGGTTCACCATCATGGACTTCAAAAAGGCGACAGAGTTGTTTGCTGATAAAAACTTTGATGGCGACCCGGTACAGGTATACGACCCTGACGTGGACGATCCTATCGACCCGCCAGACGAAACGGACAATGACAGCGAAGGCGGTGGTGATAACGATGGGTCTGACAACACCGATGTAAATCAGGACACTGACACTTCAGGAGATTCCGGCGATTCTGGCGATGGTGACGATACAGACGAGAATCGCAAACCCCGCATCAAATACCATGTCAAAGGTGAACCAGTCACGATTATCGGCGAACGGGTGCAGCATCTCGGCGCAGACGGCAAACTCATTACCGAGTCGATGCACGACTACACCAAAAGCTGTGTCACCAAAGAGTACGCCAGCATGGATGACTTTCTCCGGCGCTGGTCAGCCGCAGACCAGAAAAAGGTCATTATCGAGGAACTGGCCGAACAGGGTGTGTTCTGGGAAGAGCTACAGGCAGAAGTCACCCAAAAGTATGGCAATGCGCTTGATCCCTTTGATTTGATCTGTCATATCGTCTTCGATCAACCGCCTCTCACACGCCGTGAGCGGGCTGAGAATGTCCGTAAACGCAACTACTTCACCAAGTACGAGGACGAGGCCCAAAAGGTGCTGGACGTGCTTCTGGATAAGTATGCGGACACCGGTATTGAACACATTGAGAATGTACTGATCCTGCAACAGGAACCGTTCTCCAAGATGGGATCATTGATGGAACTTGTGGGCACGTTTGGTGGGGTTCAGCAGTACCAAAAGGCTGTTCAGGAGCTTGAGGAGGCATTGTACGCCTGATGTTGAATTCTATTGAAATTGAAAGCGGGCTATTGGATAGCGGTTTTCGGCTTACCAAGAATAATGAGCGTATCCATGAATTTTCGCTTGGCGACGTCATTATTTATGTGAAGACACCGAGCGAGAAGAGTAAAAGCGACTTCGTTGCCAGAAACCCTCTGATCATTCACCCAAAACATGCCCAAACCAGAGAGCGTTTTGACACTCTGTCTGGCATCGAGGTGAACTGGTCTGAGAGACGCAGAAACTCCAACATGGAAGAGTTTCCTCTCGATCCTACGGCCAAAAGTGACCGAATTTTTTATGGCCATGACGTTCGGGTGGACGGGCAGCCAGCCCTTCGGCGGTTAATCGGTGTTTTAACCGGCACGCCAACGCCAGACAGCTCTGAAACTGACTCCCCCAAACACGAAGCGGCGTTTGACCCGGACGCAATCAAAAAGGCCATTGTTGATGCCAGAATCGGTCAGGGTCTATTCCGGCAGTACCAGCTTGAGTACTGGAAAACCTGTGCGGTAACCGGTATAAGCACGCCTGCCCTGCTCGATGCCTCCCATATAAAACCCTGGGCTGATTCCAACAACCCGGAAAAGCTCGACCTGTACAACGGCATTTTGTTGTCCAAAACACTCCATGCGGCATTCGACGTGGGCCTTATCAGCTTCTCTGACTCCGGCACTATCCTTATCAGCCCGGAACTGGCCGACCATGATGCCAGGGCGATGGGTATTCACCCTGAAGTGACGCTGCACGCAATAGACCTGCGTCATCAACCCTACTTGCAGCACCACCGCAACCATATTTTCAGGAAATAAATTTTCACTATGTCTATCTCCTCCAGTATTAAATCCATTCAGGACATCATGCGTAAGGACGTGGGTGTCGACGGTGATGCCCAGCGTATCGGTCAGCTTGTCTGGATGCTGTTCCTGAAAATTTTCGATGACCGTGAAAAAGAGTGGGAAACTGTTGCGCTGATCGAGGGTAAAATCTACGAGTCCCCGATCCCTGAAGAGCTGCGCTGGCGCAACTGGGCGGCTAATCCCGAGGGTATGACCGGCGACGAACTCAAGAAGTTCATTGATGATGAGCTGTTCCCGGAGCTTCAGGAGTTACAGGACCGCAATGGTGATCAGCGGGCATTCGTCGTACGGAACGTTTTTAAAGACGCCTACAACTACATGAAGTCCGGCCAGCTTCTGCGACAAGTGTTGAACAAGATCGAAGCGACGGTGGACTTTAACAAGGTCAAGGAGCGTCATGCCTTCGGGGATATGTATGAACAGATCCTGCGGGATTTGCAGAATGCCGGTAATGCCGGTGAGTTCTACACCCCACGCCCGGTGACAGAATTTATGGTCAACCGGGTTGATCCGAAACTGGCTGACAAAGTAATGGACCCTGCCTGCGGTACTGGCGGTTTCCTGACCTGCGCTATCGAGCACAAGCGTAAAAACTACGTTCGCAACCCGGATGACGATCAGGTGTTACAGAACACCATTTTCGGCTTCGAGAAGAAACCGTTGCCACACCTGTTGGCGACCACCAATATGATTCTGCACGGCATCGATGTACCGTCCAATATCACACATGACAACACTCTTCGGCGCCCGTTACGAGACTGGGGGCCGAAAGATCGTGTTGATGTAATAGTTGCCAACCCACCCTTCGGTGGACAGGAAGAGGACGGCATTGAAGCCAACTTCCCCACGGCCTTCCAGACCCGTGAAACAGCCGACCTGTTTATGACGTTGTTCATCCACCTGCTAAAAGACGGTGGACGTGCGGCTGTGGTTCTGCCTGATGGCTTTCTGTTTGGCGAAGGTATGAAAAGTCGCCTGAAAGAGAAGCTGCTGACCGAGTGTAATCTGCATACTGTCGTACGACTGCCAAACGGCGTATTTAACCCGTATACCGGCATCAAAACCAATCTGCTGTTTTTCACCAAAGGCCAGCCAACGGAAACCATTTGGTATTACGAGCACCCGTACCCCGAAGGCGTAAAAAACTACAGCAAAACACGCCCGATGAAGTCTGCTGAGTTTGAACAGGAAATCGCCTGGTGGGGCAACGAAGCCGACGGTTTTGCCAGCCGGGTCGAGAACCAGTACGCCTGGAAGGTGGATTTTAAACATATTCGGGAACAGGCTCTTGGCCGTGCCCAACCCCATTGGGACAAAGCGGATCAGTACAACAATGAGGCAAACCAGCTACGCACTCGAATAAAACAGCTCAAGGATGATCAGAAGAAAGTTGAAGACGCCAAACTCAAAGACAAGCTGACCACTGAAATAGACAAACACATCGCCAAGGCTGACAAGCTGAAGAGCCAGGCAGATACCGAGAAAAAGGCGGGCGATGCCCTCTATTGGCCGATCTTCAACCTGGATATAAAGAACCCCCATGTGGGCGAACAGGACAGTCACGATCCTGAGGAGTTGCTGAAAGCCTACGCCAAACAGCAAAAGGCTATGGCGGACATTCGTAAGCAGTTGAAGAGTATTCTGTCGGCGGCCTTGGCCCCACAAAGTGAAGAACCCTCGCAGGTGTCTCAGCAAGAGCAAGAGCCACAGCAAGAGCAAGAGCCACAGCAAGAGCAAGAGCCACAGCAAGAGCTGGAGGGCGTCTGATAATGCACCATCTTATTACAGACAATATTGACGTTTGGACGGGTGCTCACGCAACGAAGTCCAGTGCTGGGCGTGGGAGTTCCGGCAAGCTCAATCTACACGGCATTAAGAAGCTGCGGGAGTTGATTCTGGAGCTGGCGGTGCGTGGCAAGTTGGTTCCGCAGGATTCTGATGATGAACCGGCTTCGGTGTTGCTGGAACGAATTGCCGCAGAAAAAGCTAGACTGGTTGCGGAAGGCAAGATTAAAAAACAGAAACCATTGCCATCTGTTGGCGTCGATAAAAGGCCTTTTTCTCTGCCACAAGGATGGGAGTGGGTGAGGCTGGGAGATATTTCAGCAGATATCCATTATGGCTATACCGCATCAGCCAATGAATTGTTGAGTGACGTTCGACTTTTACGTATCACAGATATTCAAAATGACAGGGTGAACTGGGATTCGGTTCCAGGGTGTGACATTGCAGATGATAAAGTTGGCCAGTATTTGTTGAGTGACAACGATATTCTTATTGCCCGCACCGGTGGAACAATTGGTAAATCGTACCTCGTAAAAAACGTCACTGTACGATCCGTATTCGCTTCCTATTTGATCAGGGTTAGGCATTTGGAAGCAGTGTATGCCGACTTTGTAAAAACTTACCTCGGTAGTCAATTGTATTGGAAGCAACTTTATGCAAACTCAATGGGCACTGGGCAGCCTAATGTAAATGGAAATGCATTGAAGGCGCTGGTTTTTGCATTGCCACCACTGGCCGAACAACACCGCATAGTCACAAAAGTCAACGAACTCATGGCCCTCTGCGATCAACTGGAACAGCAGCAGACCAACGCCATCGCCGCCCACGCCACCCTGGTGGAAACCCTGTTGAGTACGCTGACCAACAGCACCACCGCCGTCGAGACCACCGCGACCGCCAGGGATGGCGGAAGTGTCGAAAATGCAGGAGCAATTTTCGAACAAAACTGGAACCGCATCGCCGAGCACTTCGACACCCTGTTCACCACCGAGCACAGCATCGACCAGCTTAAACAGACCATCCTGCAACTGGCGGTGATGGGCAAGCTGGTGCCGCAAAATCCCGCCGATGAACCGGCCTCGGTGCTGTTGGGCCGGATTGAGGATGAAAAGGCCAGGTTGGTGAAGGAGGGCAAGATCAAAAAGCAGAAGCCGCTGCCGCCAATAAACGACGATGAGAAGCCGTTTGGGTTGCCGAGTGGGTGGGAGTGGTGTCAGTTTGGCAATGCAACACACTCACGTTTGGGCAAGATGCTGGATCAATCAAAAAACAAAGGTACCTTGAGGAAATATCTGCGAAACACCAATGTTCAGTGGCAGCAAATAAATTTAGATGATCTCAAAGAGATGAGGTTTGACGACTCTGAACTTGAAGAGTTTTCCCTGAACTATGGTGATATTTTGATATGCGAAGGTGGAGAACCCGGTCGTTGCGCAATATGGCTTGAAGGGCATTCAGACGTTTATTTTCAAAAGGCACTTCATCGTGCTAGAGCAATAGCAGGCGTATTGCCCGAATATATTGAGATTAATTTAATTGTTGATGCGGCCAATGGAAGGCTAGCGAATCTTTTTACTGGCGCAACAATTAAACATCTCCCGGGCGACAAGTTAGCAAAGTACACTCTTCCTTTGCCGTCTGTAGCAGAACAACACCGCATAGTCGCCAAGGTCAACGAACTCACCATCCTCTGCGACCAACTCAAAACCCGTATCCAACAGACCCAGCAGACCAACCTGCATCTGGCCGATGCGGTGGTGGAGCGGGCGTTAGCCTAAAGGAACGTGGTAGCCGTTATCGGTTACACTGGGGCGAAACGGTGTAAGGAGACAAAGACATGAGTTCAAGGCCGGATAGTTATTGGCAAGGCGTATTACGGGAGCTGTTGGCACTGCCCGCCGAGACCGAGTGGGCAGAGTTTAAGCACAACCGGATCAAGCCGGATGATCTTGGCGAATATATTTCCGCCCTGAGCAATGGTGCCGCCCTGTGTGGCAAGCAGAATGGCTATCTGGTCTGGGGTGTTGATGATGAGACTCACGACATCATCGGCACCGACTTTCAACCCGCCACAGACAAACGGAATGGGCAGGAGCTGGAAAGCTGGCTGTTGCAAAAATTAACGCCCCGCATCCACTTCTGTTTCAAGACGATCGAAGTCGATGATAAACCTGTGGTTATCCTGGAAATCGCCAAGGCCGCCCACACCCCGGTCCAGTTCAGCAGCACGGAATTTATCCGAGTTGGGAGCTACAAGAAAAAACTCAAGGATTTTCCTGAAAAAGAGCGCACCCTGTGGCGAAGTTTCGATGATACGCCGTTTGAAGAGCTGCTGGCTGCCGAGAGTGTTGATGATCAGCAGGTGCTGTCGATGCTGGATTACCCGGCCTACTTCGAGCTGATGGCGCTGCCGTTGCCTGATAATAAGGCGGGTATTCTGGAAAAGTTAAAGCAGGATGATCTGATTCAGCCCAGCAAATCCGGAAACTGGGACATCACTAATCTGGGAGCACTTCTGTTTGCCAGGGATATTAACCAGTTCAAAAAGCTGCGGCGCAAAGCCATCCGGGTGATTATTTACAAAGGTATCAACCGACTGGAAACCGTCAGAGAGCACGTCGGCGACAAAGGATATGCCAATGGCTTTGAGCGGCTGATCGCCTTTATCAACACCTTTGTTCCTCGCAACGAAGTCATGGGGGCCGCTTTGCGTAAGGAGATACCCATGTTTCCTGAGCTGGCTGTGCGAGAGCTTGTCGCCAATGCCCTGATACACCAGGATCTGTTTTTAACGGGCACCAGCCCGATGGTGGAGATATTCTCGGATCGCATGGAAATCACCAATCCAGGCACGCCACTGGTTGATACCAATCGCTTTCTTGATAGTCCGCCCCGTTCCCGTAACGAAGCCATGGCCTCCCTGCTAAGGCGAACCGGTATCTGTGAAGAGCGGGGGAGCGGTATAGACAAAGCCGTTGCCCAGACAGAAATTTATCAATTGCCAGCCCCTCTTTTCGAGGCCAGGGATAAATCTACTCTGGCGGTTTTATTTGGTCACAAAACGTGGACTGAAATGAACCAGGCAGACCGGGTACGGGCCTGCTACCAGCATGCCTGCCTGAAGTGGGTTGAACGAAGCCAGATGACAAATGCCACCCTGCGGGAGAGATTCGGTGTTGAGTCCCAGAACAGTGCCGCCATATCCCGTGTTATTAAAGACGCTCTGAAGGTTGGGCTGATCCGCCCGTTCGATGAAGACCAGGGCAGACGTAACGCAAAATATGTCCCCTTCTGGGCTTGAGATCACCCTGTCGATGCCTGCACATTTTATTTGATGGTTATTTGATGGAAAGGCTGAATTCTACCGATTCCATAGGGGGCTTTTAGCTTTAAACCCTTTTATATCAAGGGATTGGAGTGATCTGAGTTTATTTGATGGTTATTTGATAGAAAGGCTGAGTTTTGTGGATTTTGCGGGGGAATTCTTGCTTTAAACCTTTTTATATCAAGAGATTGGAGTGATCTGAGTTTATATGCACTGTATTGTGCTTAACAAGGTGTCCGGAGTCATTACACCACTTCATCAGGACTATATCGTCAATATGGCCCATGGTAGCGCCCAACCAAACATTAGTGCGAATGGCATCGTGTCGTTACCAGCCTTGAATCCAGGGACTATCTTAATTAGTCATTTCAATGAGTTGGTTGATCCTTATTTCCAGAAAAGATTAGCGGCCAGTTTATCGGTATTTTCACTTTCCAAACTTCGAGATATCCTGCTCCCAAAACTGATCTCCGGCGAACTACGCCTGCCAGAAATGGCAATGGCGAAATCACAGTCCTGCCAGGAAACGGCAACCGCCTGATTCCTGTAACCACAAAGTGCACAAAGGCGATAATCAAGTTTCCGTGTCTCTGTGCTTAGGGTTCAAAAGGCTTCAAAAACGCCAGCACACCACCCGGTTTCGCTGGCGCTTCTCATAATCTACCGTCACTTTTTGTTCATCTTTATATTATGTTCATAGAAAATGAACAATATTAAAAAATGAACAAGTCTTTTATTTAAGTCTCATAACTGCCGTATTTGCTAATTCCATGAGAATAGTGTTCATTTTTTTATAATGTTCACTATTTGTGAACATGCTATTATTATGAACAGATTGCGGTGGGAATGGTTTGAAAATGGCGAGTAGAGACGGCAATGTCATGACGGAAACCGGCGTGTTGGAGGAGGCGGTAGCCGCTTTCCAGCAGCTGACACTGCAACCGCTGACCATCGTAGCCCCGGTTGATCATTGGGGTAACAGGGTGGTGGATGCCACACTACGACTGCCAACGGGCATCACCCTGGATGTCATGGTCAAGGCCAGAGCTTCGCAAGGCAATATTGGCGCACTGGTCGATCAGTTCCAACAGATGCCCGACCCGCAGCGTACCCTGCTGGTGACCCGGTACATTCCCCCCAAGGCCGCCGATACGCTCAGGCTGGCCAATGTGCAGTTTCTGGATACGGCAGGGAATGCCTATATCCATCAGCCGCCGCTGTTTATCTGCATACAGGGCCGCAAATCGGAAACGGTGGCCAAGGCTGTCCGGCCCGGCAAGGCGTTCCAGTTTGCCGGGTTAAAAATCATCTATGCGCTGTTACAGAATGCCGAATTGATCAGGCAGCCTTACCGCACCATTGCCGAACAGGCCGGGGTGGCGTTGGGTGTTATTGGCCCGGTATTGGAGGACCTGGTGCGCCAGGGCTTTATCAATACCGGCAAAGGCCGAAACAGGACAATACTTAACAAGCCCGGCCTGATCACCCAATGGACAGAGGCGTTTCCACTGATCCAGCGTAAACAGCATATTGGCACCTTCACAACGGATAGTCCCCTCACCTGGGAAACCATTGATCTGAAGGGTTTTGGCGGCTGGTGGGGTGGCGAAGTTGCGGGTGCTTATTACTCTCGGTATCTCAACCCCAAACATACAACGGTATATGTTGATAAGGGCGCCATGTCGGAGGTTATGCGGGCACTGCGCCTGCGCAAGGTAAAGCCCGGTGAATATCCCGCTCAGCAGATTGATCTTTACCAGCCCTTCTGGACGACCCTATTGCCGCCGGATGGATCGTTTGTCGATCCATTAGTCGTCATGGCGGAATTGATTGCAACTGCTGAACCTCGCAACCTGGAAACCGCACAGCGACTGTATGAAAAATATACCCATTGATCTTCACGGAGAAGTTGCCGGCAGGCATGGTTGAGCTCTACACGGCGCTGCGTCAGCAGACTGACAGGCTGGGTATCGAGATGCTGGTGGTGGGAGCCATGGCTCGGGATCTTGTCCTGGTGCACGGCCATGGCTCAACCATTGAGCGCGGTACACGGGATGTGGACTTTGCCATCAGCGTTCCCGGCTGGCAGGACTTTACCGAACTGCGTAAGCAGTTGTTGGATACGGGGTATTTCACGGCCAAAAGGCATGTGCATGAGCTGGCGTTTCACGATAGCGACCAGCTGCCCTGGGAGATAGACATCGTTCCCTTTGGTGATCTTGCGGAGAACCATGCCATCAGCTGGCCACCCGAACACGATATTTAAATGAGTGTCCTGGGGTTTGAAGAGGCGCTGGCGGCAGCGATGCACGATGATTGTCGGTTTGTCTTCTGGTGGTACATATTTGGTACATCAGAAAAAACGACAGGCACAAAAAAAGGGCTTTTAGCCCCGTAACTCTTTGATTTTTATGGCGCACCCTAGAGGATTCGAACCTCTGACCTCTGCCTCCGGAGGGCAGCGCTCTATCCAGCTGAGCTAAGGGTGCATAACGCCATTGCAGACACGGTTTTTGACCGCTGCCAGCGGCGCCCATAATACTCAGGACGTATAGCCAAGTCCATGCTTTTTTGCGGATTTCTCCCTGATCGGTGCCATGGTTCGGGTCTCGGTGGCAGCGTAACGGGTTCGTTGCTCTGAATCAGAACCAGCGGCTCTGGATCGCGGCTTTATCCACCTGTACCAGCGTGCTGGCGGGAAAAGTGGCGAAAACTGAAACCGACCAGGAAAACAACACGCCGTGCAGCAGGGTAAGCCAGTAGCGCACGGTAGAACTCCGTTGCTTGTCAGGATAAAAGCCGCTGCCAGAGTAGGTGTAATCGCCGTAATTCGCCAGTGTATGTCGGAATTGACAGTCAATCGGAATTGTTGCTGGCAGCAGGTTTGGCGTATAATCGCGGCTGCTATAACAATTCAGGCCAGCCCGGTGTGACACAAGCCAATAACGATAATCGTCGGGTGGAGCTCAAGCGTCAGATGATGAGGAACGACTAGTGGCATACTTCAAAAAGATGCGCGCTGTACAGGCTGCAGTACTGCTGGGGGGACTGTTTGCCGGACTGGTCATGGCCAAGCCCGTCGGGGATCTGGATGAAGTCTCCCGCAGTGAAATCACCGACCGGATCAAACCCGTGGGCAGTCTCTGTGTGGCTGGTGAAGAATGTGCAGCCGGTGGTGGTGCGGCAGCCGTTGCATCCGGTCCGCGCAGTGGTGAGCAGGTTTACAACACCTACTGTACCGCCTGTCATACCGCCGGCGTACTGGGTGCGCCCAAGAAAGGCGACAAGGCCACCTGGGATAAGCGACTGGCCGATGCCGGCTCCTACCAGACCATCCTGAACAATGCGATCAACGGTATCCGTTCCATGCCGGCAAACGGTACCTGTGGCGACTGTTCCAGTGATGAAATCGGTGGTGCCATTGAATACATGAGTGGCCTGAAGCCCTGATCCGGTTCAGGTAATACGCGTTCTGAAAGGCTGCCGTTTGGCGGCCTTTTCTGTTTCTGGAATCTGGAAATAATGACAACCATTGCTGAAACGCCGGAACCCCCTTATTACGCAGTGATCTTTACCTCGCGGCGGACAGAAGAAGATGCCGGTTATAACGACATGGCTATGCGGATGCTGGAACTGGCGCAGGAACAGCCGGGATTCATGGGCGTTGAGTCTGCTCGCGATGGGTTGGGCATCACGGTCTCTTACTGGCAGGATCTCGCTGCCATCCGTGCCTGGAAAGCCAATGTGGATCACCAGGAAGCCCAGCATCGGGGTAAACAACAGTGGTATAGCGACTACCGTGTTCGCATCTGCCGGGTTGAACGAGAATACGGTTTGCCGTGAAATGTCGTTTATGCGGCAACAGGTAATTCGGACTCTTTGCTGTTTATAACTGGCGAGACCCGACATGACAGGCAATAGTTATCAGCGGTCAATGGGGCTATGTCCCGGGAGGTTTCTGATGCTGATGACGACAACGCCGACGGTACAGGGCCGTACCATTACCCACTACCGGGGAATCGTCGTGGGTGAGGCGATCATGGGAGCGAACCTGTTCAAGGATCTGTTTGCCGGACTACGCGATATTATCGGCGGTCGCTCCGGTGCATACGAGAAAGAGCTGGCCAAGGCACGACAGGTGGCTTTTTCTGAACTGGAAGACAATGCCCGGGCGCTCGGCGCCAACGGGGTGGTGGGGATCGACCTTGACTACGAAGTGGTGGGCGAACAGGGCAGTATGCTGATGGTCAGTATCAGCGGTACGGCAGTTTCTCTGGACCAATAGAACTTGTCTGACGGATTTCCTTTTGTTGACAGCCTCTTGAGCAGAGGCTGTTTTTCGATCCGCACAGCAGCAGTTACTTACCATTCAAAGACAAAACGCCGATCAAGTAATGCCTGCTCGGGCGTCTGTATGACCTTGAAGTCGGGGTAGAGTTCGCTGGCCTTCAGGGTATCTTTCGTGAAGGCGGCCAGTTTACCCAGCACATAAACCACGTAATTAATGCCCCAGCGTTCGAGATCTGTTTCAGCACCAGTCTTGGCGCTTACTTCATGACTGGTGCTGGTGCGCGCTTCAATAATGTAATCGGTGGAATAATGCAGATACTCAAAGGGGAAAGTGCGATGAACCTTATTAAACGGCAATTCATGATCTCCCAGCCGTTATCGAAGCTGAAAGATGCAGATTTAAACGCTGCGGTCAGAAGATTGTGAACTTTTCCTTTGGATAGCTGTCAATTTTATTTTTATATAGCTAAAGAGGGAGATTTCGTGGCTGCATCCATTCAACCTGCCAAAGGGGTAACACCATCCCCCGAGCTTACGAGCATGTATGTATATCCAATTGGCCGTGTTCCACTGAGGTCAGGCGCCAGGAGCCGGTTGTCGGTCGTATCCGGTGATATTCCGCAGACAAGTTCTTCTCGGTTGGCAAGCCGGGATGTCGTACGTGATGAAACGATTGATAGAAGGGGTCTGGCTGTTGAGAAAACGTTTAAAACGACAGGTGTACAGAATCTGAAATGTCTGGCGCAAGGTGGATATGGTGCAGTTTACAAGATAAAAACGGGCTTATTTTCCAGGTCTTATGCCGTAAAAACTGTCAAACCCGGACTAACGGATAAAAAGCTGAAAGAAGCCAGGATTGACATTCGCAAGGAAGCTGAATGCCTGAAGGTATTAGAACATCGCAATGTCATCAGTATTGTCCATACATTCGAGTACCAGAACACAGTCGCATTGGTTATGCCCTTAGCCAGTGGGGATTTATCTAATTACCTGAGAAAACATTCAGGCCGCCTATCAAAAAGAATCATAAAACGGCTGATCACAGATGTTTGTGCAGGAGTATCTTATCTTCATGGTCAACTGTGTCTTCACAGGGATATAAAAGGCAAAAATATTCTATTGGTAGATAATGTCTGGAAAATCTGCGACTTTGGCTGCGTGATAAAGCAGGGAGAGAATGAGAAGCGCCGCGTAGGTACACCGGCTTACTGGTCTCCTGAGGTTTTCCATGCCAAGGCGTACTCAAAGGAAAGTGACTACTGGGCAATGGGAATGATGTTCATGCAGGCTTGTGCTCACCCACTTGACAGAGTTAGGTATGTGATTAAGAAAAATAAGAAAGTGAAGCTGGTTTATAAGACTTTTCAAGAGTTTGAACAAGCCTGTTTTAACATGCTCTTCAGGCGAATTAATCTTCGTTTTACCACCATTAATTACCGGTTGAATGAGGAAGTAAATAAATATTGCGGTGGTTTCGACAGGGTCTTTGATCAGGATCACATGCCCAATGTGGCAGTTATACGCTGTCTGCCTGATTTCCATGCACGTTGCCTGATTTGTATTCAGGCGTTGTTGAGGGAAGATCCAGATAAAAGAATAGCGCCAGAACAGATGTCGCATGACATCTCACAGTGGTGACAGTTCAAATGACGCTTGTTTTTTGGGTGTGTATTGATTATTCATCACATGCCCCCTTGCGACAGCTTACTTTTATCTCTTCGTTGTTGTTTCTGAAGCACTCCACGCAGAAGTTGATCCTGATTACCAAAGGATTATGATGCGAGCTTTACTGCATGATCCAGCGACACGCTTTCCATGACACCAGCCATCAACATTGCCCGTAAGCAGGGTATTACCCATAAAATCCATCAGTATGAACATGATCCGACAGTTGCCTCCTATGGGACGGAAGCTGCAGATGTACTTGGATTGGATGGTAACCGGGTCTTTAAAACACTGCTGGTGTCACTTAATGGCGATGCCCGCCATTTGGGCGTGGCGATTGTACCGGTTACCCACCAACTGGATTTGAAGGCCTGCGCTAAAGCCCTGAAAACCAAGAAAGCCGATATGGCCAACCCAAAAGATGCGGAGCGTGCCACCGGTTATGTGGTGGGAGGCATCAGTCCCCTGGGGCAGAAGAAACGACTGCCGACGGTGCTGGATAGTTCTGCCCTGCAGTTTGAAACCATCTATGTCAGTGCCGGTCGCCGCGGACTGGAAATCGAACTGGCGCCCAATGATCTTGTGGATATGACCAGTGCCGTAACGGCAGAAGTTGCCCGCTGAGACAACGGATTGAGGATCAGCCCGTGTGAATCTCGCGGGTACCATGATACCGGTCAATGCACCCATTGCGTATGTGGTTAACCCTGAAGCCAGAGTTTATATAACAACATTTGGCGAAGGGGGAGGTGGCCATGTCGCGCCTGCTGGAACGTCTCAAGAATGACCATAAACATTTAAAACGTCTGCTCGACCGGTTGGATCTGGAAATGGCGTCGTATAACGAAGACGACAGCCGATCACCAAAGCTCTCGGTGATTCTGGATGCCCTCGACTACATTCGCACCTGGCCCGAACATTTTCACCATCCATTGGAAGACCGGGTGTTTTCCATGATGTGTGCCCACGAAATTGATCCTGAGCTACGGGAAGTCATCAACCGGGTGATGGAACAGCATGAAAGTCTGGAAGCGCTGACCCGCAAGCTGGAAGCAAACTTCAATGCTATCGCCAACGATCAGGTCGTGCCTATAGACACCGTCATGCGGGATTACCGGCGTTACATTGACTTGCAGCTGGAACACCTGGCGTGTGAAAACCAGTTTGTCCTGCCGCGTATTGATGACTGCCTGCAGCCAGAGGATATTGCGATAATTAATAAGGAACTGGACGATCAGAAGCGGGAAATGGGCATGCAGCAACTGCGGGATGAATATGCCGACTTGTACCACTTTGTTGTTGACGATCACCAGGCACACGCCATGCCGGTATAAGGTCTGCCGCGCACAGGCCGCTGAAAGGACTATTGTATAGTGAGACAATCAGGCATTGTGTGAATGCAGACACAGGGAGATGGCCAACAATGATGCGTCGGTTGTTACTGGTTTTGATAGCGACAGTCTGTCTGGCTCAGCCTGCAGTGGCGGTTGAGCGTCAGATTCATAATATCAGCCTGTTTCGTGCGGATTCCAACGAAGTGGCCAGGCTGGTCAAGCCGCTGCTGTCGAAGGACAGTATCGTGATGCCCTACCGTGAGAATCTTGTACTCCAAGTGACGGATGAAGAGTTCGAAGCCGTCAAGGCGCTGGTCAGCAAGCTGGATAGCCCACCGCACCAGTTGATGATTACGGTGCGTACTCCGGGGGCTAAGAAGCAGGCAGGGCGAACCATCGGTGTGGATGGTGTTGTCACCCGTGATGGCCAGGGACAGGGAAGTGTCGTGATTTCTACCGGCTCCAGCCAGAGTAAACGACGGGGCGAACAAACCGTCAGGGCAACGGAAGGTATGCCTGCCTATATCAGCGTGGGGCGTGAAGTACCGGTCAGTACGGATATGTTTGATGACTATGGCCGTTACCGCACCAAAACCGACTACAAGACAGCGGAGCGGGGCTTTTATGCCAGTGCCCGGATTCAGGGGGATCAGGTGGTACTGGATATCTACCAAACGGATGACAGCGTCCGGCACGATGGTGAGTCGTTTGACCGCCGAAAGGTGGATACGCAGGTATCCGGCAAGGTCGGTGAATGGTTGACTGTTAGCAGTACCAGCCGGGAAGGAACCGGGCGGACCTCCGGTTACAATGTGAGGCGATACAGTACGGTGGATACGGTGTATGAAGTACAGGTGAAAGTCGACGTGCTGGAATAGTACTTCTGAGTACCTGTAAACATCTGTTACCCACGCTCTGGAAGTCGTTACCGTTATTGTGATTAGCGGTAACAAACCACCTGTCTGAAACGTCGTTTATTAATGAGAATTTAATCTATCTTATTGAAATTATTGATTATTTAAATTCTGGCACAAGACCTGTAATAGTATGGTCACAATAAAAATAATAAGAACGACGCTCTACCTGGCCCATAACAATAACAATAAGGGGCAGCAAGCTGATCACTTTGTAGGTTGCTTTTTTGCGGTAAGAAACCAACATGGAAGCGCGGCACGGAAGCAAACAAAGCATTGGCCGCACAGCCTGTAAAGTGATCCGCTTGTATCATTACTGCTACTGCCTGTATCAAAACGCAGCCTCACGGCTGCTTTTTTTTGTTTGCCCGGCGCAGCTGGCCAGCTGCAGGGGCTGAGGGAAACTATGGGAAGTCAGGGGTATACAGCGCAAGCG
Organism: Kistimonas ophiarachnellae; assembly: GCF_057552235.1. Classification (NCBI taxonomy): domain Bacteria; kingdom Pseudomonadati; phylum Pseudomonadota; class Gammaproteobacteria; order Oceanospirillales; family Endozoicomonadaceae; genus Kistimonas; species Kistimonas ophiarachnellae. The sequence goes on from NZ_BAAJPA010000004.1 coordinate 183,734, forward strand.
AACCCGGTTCGGCAGGCCGGGAGCGGTTAAAGTATTTAATACCAATCGCTTTTTCTAACTACGTTATAACTGCCTACAATCTGAAAAATTGGCTATAAAGGCGACAGGTTTGCTTTGTTGACGTAGGTCAGTTCGCTTGCGAGCTGACGTTCTACCGGCAGACGACGTCGGCTTCCTTCGGAAACCGACCTACCCAGGAAACCTGCAAATTTTAACAAGCAATATAGAACAGGCGACCGAGCCTTAAACAGCGGTTAGAAAAAACAATTGGTATAAATTGGGTTATTCGAGAGGGGATACCTTATTCATGGATCCAAATGAATAATTAATTTTAAATTTTATATAAACCTATCTTTATAGATAAAAAACAACTAATACACACGGTTCCCTTTTCGTATGCTATTTTTTGCCGTTATATAAGTCTGCCTTAACAATCAACCAATGTTTTGAAAGTTACTCTTCTGCGAGAGAGTAAGGCTCAGTTATTTATTTTCAATAGCATGCTCATGCAATTGGGTGGAGTGCTGTACGTTATGCCTTTTTTCATGAAGCTCTGTTAGAAACCCTATAAGGAAGCTCCTATGTCTTCGGTGGAAGGTTTCATCAGTCCCGATAGTGATGCAGATATTAATCCAGCCACTGAAAACAATGGATTATTGAAACAGTTCTGTAAAACCCGTCAACACTTCCTTGAGCTGTGCAGTCCTCTGGATATTGAAGACTATGGCCTGCAGGCAGCCGCATTTACCAGTCCGCCGAAATGGCACCTGGCTCATACCAGCTGGTTTTTTGAGACCTTTCTGCTGAAACCTTTTGCCGCAGAATACACGGTTTTTCATCCTGCTTATGAAACACTGTTTAACTCTTATTACAACGCGATTGGCAAACAGTACCCGCGCCCCCAGCGAGGCCTGTTATCAAGACCAACGGTCAATGAAGTGATGGACTATCGTCATCATGTTGAACAGGAGATGAACAGGCTATTGACGTCAGTATGCCATGAGCATTCCGAAGAAAGGGATGAAGTCATTCGCCGGGTGAAACTGGGCATTCAGCATGAAAAACAGCATCAGGAACTTTTACTGACGGATCTGAAATATTCCCTGTCAAAAAATCCGCTCTATCCTGGTTACGCACCCGTCAAGAGTATCCGGAGTGGGTATGAGGCAGAGGATTCACCGGACTCGCAATGGCTTCAATACGAAGGTGGTTTATTTCAGCTGGGTGTTGACCAGGATAAGGGGACATTCTCTTTTGATAATGAAAGCCCGGCTCATCAGGTGTATATCGAGCCCTTTGAGTTATCGGATCGGCTGGTCACCAATGCCGAGTATCAGCGTTTCATTGATGACGGCGGTTACCGGCGTCCCGAATTCTGGCTATCCGATGGCTGGGCTGAAATACTTCGTTGCCAATGGAACCAACCGCTGTACTGGTTAGAAGAAGCGGGTTTTTCAATGGAGTTTACACTGTATGGATTGCAGCCAAGACTGCCTGACCAGCCTGTTTGCCACTTAAGCGCCTATGAAGCAGATGCCTATGCCTGCTGGGCCCATGCAAGGTTACCCACGGAAGCCGAATGGGAGTTTGCCGCGGTTAATCAAGAGGACGTGGATCCTTCCCAGGGTGAAAAGACATTACACCCTCTGGCCATTGATAAAAGCCGCCTTCCTGTTCAGCTAAAGCAACTCTATGACAGTTGCTGGCAATGGACATCCAGTGCCTATCGTCCCTATCCGGGTTTCAGGGCCGGCGCTGGTGCGATTGGTGAATACAATGGCAAGTTTATGTGCAATCAGTGGGTGTTGCGCGGTGGTTCCTGCGTCAGCCCGGCCGATCATCTCAGGCCAACCTACCGAAACTTTTTCTATCCCCGTGATCGTTGGCAGTTCTCCGGCCTTCGCCTGGCAAGAAGTCTTTAATGGGTCATCAGGCACACCCTTCTTGCCACTACCCCTCATTCATTCTTGATCTGTCGATATAAGGAACTGTTTATGTCTGAACCTGCCTTTATGGGTATGGATAATGTTAATTTTCAAAACCATCACCCCGTAAATAATGACAAACAAGAGATTGTGGAAGGTTTGTTACGCCCACAGAAAATGCTGAATCCAAAATTTTTTTATGACTATCATGGGTCTGTATTATTTGAAAAAATTACCCGGTTGCCGGAATACTACCCTGCCCGGATTGAACGGCAGATATTAAAGGACTATGCGCAGTCCATCGCCGATCATTGTGGTACCGAGCGCATTGTCATCGAGCCCGGTAGTGGCAACAGTGAAAAGGTGCGAATCCTGCTGGACAGCCTGCGGCCCAGGGCCTATGTACCGATGGATATTGCCGGGGATTTTTTACTGGAATCAGCCATTAAACTGGGGGAGCAGTTTCCATGGCTTGATATTCATGCGATATGTGCTGATTTTTCCCAAACCGGCTGGATGCCGGAGAATCTACCGGAAGGTAAGCGGTTGGTGTTTTATCCCGGGTCTACCTTTGGCAATATGCAACCTCAAGATGCCCTGGATTTTCTTGAAACCCTGAAAACATTTCTGAAGGGAAGTGGTGGCGTTTTAATGGGGGTCGACTTACATAAACCGGAATCGGTGCTCAATGCTGCTTATAACGACAGGGAAGGGGTTACGGCACAGTTTAATTTGAACGTGCTGAATAATATTAATCTATTAGCCGAGGCTGATTTTGATCCGGCTAACTTTGAGCATTTCGCATTTTATAATACCAATGAGCAGCGTATTGAAATGCACCTGGTTAGCCAGCGGGATCACCGTGTTCGTATTGATGGTAAAACCATTGCTTTCAGTCGACATGAAACCATCCATACCGAGAACTCCTATAAATATACGTTAGACAGTTTTTCTACACTGGTGGCCAATGCGGACTTTCGGGTAGTTAACAGCTGGCTGGATGAGGAAGCGCTGTTCAGCGTTCATTACCTGGAGCTTGAGCAGGAGCAGGAGTGAAACCCATTCTATAGAACAGGCAGCGCTGGTTTTTCTTATTGCCTGTTCAGCATTTGCTGGAGGGAAAAGTACCGGACATTAAAAAGGTAACAAAAAAGCCCGTAAACCGGGTAAACCTGTCAGGTTGAAAGAAGCCTGAATCACTCCGGCTGAGGGGAAGGTAATTCGAATGCAAGAGCGCATCTGACCAACGGCCGGGTCTGAAGGAGCTTAGGAAGTCAGAGGTGAACAGCGCAAGCGAACCTGGTTGAGCGGTCAGCGTGCGAAATAGCGCGACGCCTTTTCTTCTGGCAGACAGTCAGTCCCGATGTGTGTTTGAGGGTGGAATCTCTGGCAGTGACCCGTTCAGTCACTTCTAACTCTGGCAAAGATCCCGGCTCACCGGTAACACTGAGCGAATCCCCGGATTTTGAAAGAACGAATGAAATTGTGCCTGTCATCGATCATGAACAGCGGAGGCTAAGTTCCCCTTTACGGTTGGTAGCACCAATGTGCAATACGTTTATTAATCCAGCGAACGGTAGTCACCTAACAGTCGACCTGTGGATAGGTGGTACGGAATTTCTTCCATTTATCGCCTAAGCTGAAATTGAACCTTAAACGTGACGCAGGGACGCATCATGTGGCTACTGACCAGCAGCGGTATTATAAGTATCGTGCAGCATAGTGATAACCCGAACCTGATGGTGGTTCGGGCCAGCAGTGAAAAAGCATTACGGGAGTTTGTGCCTTACGCCTGTAGTCGTACAGCAAAGCGAAAACCGGTCACACGGTTGCCGTGGCGCATCAGCCTTCCCAGGCAGACGGTGAGGGTGCTGGTGCATGCCCAGTTTAACGCAGTGGCGTATGACAACTTTCCAAATACTATCCGTGATGATGAATACCACACTGTATTCATGGAACTCTACCGGATGACAGATGCACTGAAGGCTGAACGCAAGGAAAGCGTCGCCTGACTGTTGTCTGCCGAATGCATATTGAAACGCAGCCAGACTGCGTTTTTTATGTGTGTTATACCAATCGCCTTTTCTAACTACTGTATAAGTACCTGGCCACTCGATTTTGTTCCCGAATCACACGACATTCTCGTAACCCTCAAGCGCTTTCCTGGATAACGCATGCTCCTGCATCCACTCCCACAGCCTTTCTGAACTGTTCAGCTCGGGAGTACATGCTGGCGACCAGCAGGCTCACATTTTCATACGTTGGGATATCCTGCGCCATATGAAAACCTGCCCTGTCCAGAACAACCACTGCATGATGACCGCTTTGTGTAGCCATGGAGATTTGCTCCAGATGTAATGCGTGACCTTTTACGTTTGCATGGGGTAGCACAAGGCCAATGGCTTTATCCTGTTGAGGGCATATGACACCCAATACACAGGCATACCCAAATTGCTGTTGCCGGATGAGACACGGGCGACTGTTGGTGTTCTGCTGGCCACATCTGGCTTCCTCCTGAAACCAGGTATCAATAACCTGGTGTCGGGCTTATGAAGGTACAACAGCCATCACTTCCTGTTTGAAGTTTTTTTAAATGTTTCCTGTTCCTCAAGGTTCTGTTTTTGGTGTTTAGACCTACCGGAAATCCATGACAGAGTCACCCGGTGCAATAGTTTATAGATTGTTCGAAGTTCGCACTGTGTCTGAAAATGACTTTCCAATAACTGATTAACATCCCGGCCAACGATATGCTCACCCTCTTTATTTTCCTGCATTTGCAGAACGGCTTCTTTAAACTCAGCATGAGATGCTTCAGGGATAACCGGCTTTCGCCTCTCCGGTTCTGATCCTTCATGCCGGGAAGACTGTCCGCTGTAAAACGATGTAGCCAGTCATGTATCGCATCGAGGGTGACATCAAGCCGTTTGGCAGCCTCAGAAACGGAGAGCCCTGCTGTATAAAAGCGAGAACCAATAAACTGATGCATTAACGGTTATCGTCGGCATGGCGGGCAGCAAGCTGAAAATCGATATCCTCAAATCCTTCGGGTAGCTGTGGTCGGCGAGACATCGTTCCAGGGAAAATGCGTTGATGATGCCTGAAAGTGCCAGGTCTCAGGCTGAGTAAATGCGATTGGTATTACACGGTTGTTGTTCGAAGCGATTTGGGGATTCCCTGTTTACAAAAAAATGATTAGCCAACTTTTGAAAGCTCTGTAAACCATTAGCGGCTTTCTTTTACCTGCTTCTTGCGATTGCACGAGGACGGTGGTTGGCTAATCCGTAAATGATAATGGATTATTATTCCTTTTACTGATCAAGTTTTATATTATATTGATCTAATGATATTTTTACTAATTTTTCTGAGGCTCCGCTGTTACGACTTTCTACTAGGGCCGTATTAATAACTTTTAAGATGTCAAGCATGCTTTTTTTCTGATGCAACATATTACTCGTAAAATAGTCAAGCCAAGCAAAGGCCCTATACGTTACACGATATGGAAAAACACAGTTTATTTTTTCCAGGTTGGGAATTACACATTGAGGTGATATGCCAAGTTTATTTTTTAGCTCTTCAATATCATTTGGACCTAGTAAACTATTTATAAGATAAAACAACGCTGAATATGCATCTGATATGTGTTTTTCCTTGGCTTCAGTAGTTACTGCTATCGTATCCAGTTTGGATAATTTTTCACTAAACTCAGTTTTCACTGAGTCGATCATATAATCCGGAATGACAGATTTACGTACACTTGCAGGTACAAATTGACGTGTATCTGGGTCATATCCTATTTCTTCATCTGGTATACCGCTCAAGATGCTTTGAATCACTTCTCTGCCATTATTCAAACCATAATTTAGAAAGAATTGTTCAAAAAAAGCAATAGCACCTTCTATTGTTTTGTGTTCGCCCGGATTCAAATTAACATACTGATTATACATACCACAAGAAAAAGCAAAATTAGGAAGGAAGTCTTCCCATGTAACCCGATTATCCTTGAACACTTTTTCTACGCTGTTAAGGCAATCTTCCAATATCTGCTTGTTTTTTTGCGAAAGAGCACTAGTTGTCACTGCAGCACTGGCAGTTGCCACTGGAGCACAAGCTCCCTGGTGCACGGTTGCATCTATATGTAGGTTATTAATTACTTTAATTAATATTGATGTTCTCTCTTCATCACTACAGTTTTCTATCGTCTTAAAGGTGTCTTCACTCAACGCTAAAAGAGCTTGAAGTTTTTTTTCTCCACTTTCAGAAGTGTCATCCTCTAATGTCAATTTTTTTTTAAGTGTTATATTTAGGTTGTACTCATCGTCAGTATTATTTATATTATGTTCAGCTACAATTTCTCTCATCATAATTGATTTTTCTTCTATATTAAGACTTTTCATCGTTTCAAAAACATTTTTCGTAAGCTGTTTTTTGTAATCTTTCCCCATATCATATGCTGGTGGTTGCTCTGGATGTCCTCCAGCGGGTGTAAGCGTTTGGTTTCCGCTACTAGCTGCTTTACTAGGGTTCATAGTAATCTCCTTTTCAAGTATTTAATCTCTATGCCAATATTTTTAGTTAATTACAAGGTAATTTACTTGGCACACATCTTTATTCTGCAATTCCTGAAACTTTTGCAACCTGCTTGATTTACACGAATCAAAGATTTCGTAATTCCCGAAGTTTTTTCTTCAGCCTTGTTTTTCAACGCGTCAGATACAATCTAGTCGGTAAATATTGATTGATAGATGTTTAATCACTAATCCGTTGTCCAGTTATTTCTTTATGAAATAATCTGACCATTCTGAAAGATGCAACAGTTAGTTCATACAGACATACATTAAGATGTTCGATGTTAGAAAAAGTTCGAAAATTGTTAATATACCCGAGTAAAATAGTTGGCATTGGTAAAAAAATGCCGTCATTCCAGTAACTTGACCTGTACCTTAGTAATATCAATCGCCTTTTCTAACTACTGTATAACGGCCCATGTGCGAGAGCATAAACTGAACAATCAAAGCGAGACCCAATAACCTGATGCATTAACGGTTATCGTCGGCATGGCGGGCAGCAAGCTGAAAATCGATATCCTCAAATCCTTCGGGTAGCTGTGGTCGGCGAGACATCGTTCCAGAGAAAATGCGTTGATGATGCCTGAAAGTACCAGGTCTCAGGCTGAGGCTGGGTAAATGCGATTGGTATTGCACAAGGGCAATACGAAAGGGCGTACATCGGTTACTTCTACAGACTGCTTATAGATCGATAGTTCCAAACGGTCTAACTGGCAGATCAACACCTTGGCTGCTGTGGACTATATTCGATCAACGCTCGTCAAAGCGCACTGGGCTGGGGTGAAGCCATCAGGCTTTTATCCCTGAATGAAACGTTATCACAGGCTGCTGTAATCGTTGTTGATTGAATGCCGGTGGAGGTGTCTGAATGAATACCTGGCTAAATACGTTGTGTAAACGCATGAGGTGGGATCGGGATAGCTCGAAGCGGCATAGCATTGTCGTCAATGGCTTTCGCGCAGGAGGTATTCTGAGCTGTCTGCTATTGGGTGGAATGAATATTCAGTTTGCTCATGCGCTCAGCATCGGCAGTGAAGCGCCGGATTTTTACGCCAACAGTACGAATGGTGAGATCCAGTTTCATGAGCAGCTGGAAGGTCGTTACAGTATTTTGTTTTCTCACCCACAGGATTTTACACCGGTCTGCACAACGGAAATTGGCGAGCTGGCAAGGCGCATCGGAGACTTTCAGCGTCGAAAAACCAGTATTTATGTATTGAGCATTAACACGGTTGATGAACACAATCGCTGGGTAAAAGACATTAATCGATTCCTCAACCAGGAGAGTGATAAACCGCTTCCGTTTGCTCTACTGGGTAATAGCCCGGGCTTTGACAATATTATTGATATTGCACGTAGGTATGACATGTTACCCGGTGGCCCGGGGGAAGATCGTGGGCCGGATATCAAGAATGACGGGTTTGGCAGCGCCAAAGATAATGCAACGGTACGTACGGTGTTTATCATCGGTCCAGACAAACATATCCGGTTAACCATGGCTTATCCCATGACGGTTGGGCGTAATGTTGATGAGATTCTGCGTACCCTGGATGCCGTTCAGTTTGCTGATCGTACTGGTCTGGCAACACCGGTGAACTGGAAACCGGGTGAAGCCGGCATCGTTCCGCCAGGAATGACGGATGAAGAAGCCAGGGAGAAGTATGAAAACGTCATCAAGGTTAATGACTACCTGCGGTATGCGTCAGGTTTGAAACCGGCTTCGTGAGGATAGTTTTTAATCAATCTACAATTCGGTTAATACTCTAGAGTTATATTAGATGCTGGCTCAGAGGGATGCTCTCCAGCATCTGGTGGATATATGCAATACAGAATGCGCTGTCGTTGCATAGAAAAGGATTTTGATTTTTATGGCAATCAACATCAGTCCTAATAGAAAAGTCGTTTCATTGACGTGGTGGAGTGCGGCCTCCTACGTTTGGAAAAACAATGGAAGGGGCATCACGCTATTCAAATCGGTGTACGCTTTTTTTACCCATGTTTATATGACCAGGGATGCTATGAATGACTGGATTGCCAAGCCGGCTAACAGTCAGTCAAAAGTGGCGGAAGATTTTCACAAGGCGCTGTATGAAAGAACCATTGCGTCCTCTGTTGCAACGCAAACAGGAGAGGAAAATCCACCTGCGCCACCTGCACCGCCCGAGCCACCTGCACCGCCCGAGCCACCTGAACCTCATGCAAGTGAAACAGGCGCATCTTCTACAGGTTCAAGCCGTCGCCACCCGAGGTCACGAGGTAGCTAGGTTGTTCTGAAGCCATGACCTTTTAAACGTTATGCTTCCTGCCTGAAACTCGTATATCCAATGAGTGTTCAAGCCAATGGCGCCCCTTGTTGGCAGGCATACTTGTTGTGGACATCCAGCACCCGTTGAATATTGTCCGGAATACCGGCTTCACCAAAAGCAGCCATGAAATGCGCGCTTGCGTAGTTACTCGCGGTTATCTGGTAAGTGTGTAGCCAGAGGTCAAAGTCTTGTTGCTGTTCAGGTTCCAGTCGCGGGAACCGGCTTTGGGGACGGCTCATACCGATCCGCCACGGTTTGGGACTGAGCCGTGCACGGAAACACGACTGGGCGTGACAGAGCCGACGATAAAGCGGATCGACCTTGAGCGCCTTGAACAGGCTATTCACTTCCGGCGAGTCAGGGGCTATTTCCCGGTTGCTGATAATAAACCGGAGCCCGGCACGGGTTTCATAGACCAGGAAAACCAGGGAAGGATGGCGTTTATGATAAGTCTCGATCTTTTTTAAATAATACTGTTTATTTTTGAGCGGGATGCCCACGTATCGCAGCAGGCGAGCCATGAACCCCGGTGTTTGAATATCAATGTCACCAAAAACAACACGGTCCGTATTCAGGATAACAGCGCCATAACTGTTGCGTGACAAGATGGCGACAACCTCATTCTCACTGTTTTTGACCTCAACCAGCTGCTCTTCGCGAATATAGTCGTCAGCGTATTCGTATTCGGCCAGGGTATGCTTCTGTTCGAGGAGGCTGGCCAGCAGTTCTGCCCGTTCTGTGGCGTGGCGTCGTGCATCGTCATGGCTCTTATTGGATGCCCCCCAGCCTGTTACAACCGCAGACTGTCCGTTTCTGCCATGAAGGGTGACGCTGTCCTTTTGCCAGTACTTTGCAAATCGCATGACCATCCCTGTTGTTTTTCGGGGCACAAGAAACAGCGTATAGGGTTGTCAGCGATTTTGACAGAATAAGGTTGATGTTTTGCTGGTTAAAAAATAATCAGTTTTGCGCAGGGCCGATACACTGCCGACTTTCGATGGCAATCCCGAAAATAATCACATACTTTCCCACAGTTGATGTGCAGAAAAATGACACCGGTAAAAGCCTGAAGATAGACTGTGGATAGCTTGTCGATGGTTTGTTGACAGGTGGTTTTGTTCTGAAAAAAGACTCGCCGATTTATTATAAACAGCTGATGCATCAGGTTGTGGATGGTTGAGCGCCTGGTGTTGGCTGAAAGGCCGATAGAGTTATGCACAACGGATTGTTGGTAAATCAAACTGCGTCACGGATTTCCGAAGAGTTTGCCGACCAGACACATGAATTAAAAAACGGCTGGTTAAAAAATATACAGCAATAAAAAATTGTTATTTATCAATTGATTAAGTGCTTGTTTCAAGGGTGTTCCCGATGATAGCCACATGTTTATAAACAGAAAATGTGAACAGTCAGGTTAAGTGACAAAATGGATGAAATGCCTGTGTATAACGTGTCATTAAGTTTTGGAAAGGCTATGAATTCATGAGCTTATGTGTGTTAGACCTGAAGCACCTGTGAACAGGCTTCCGGGTAAGGCGGCCTGTTCATAAATGCTGATGCGGGTGGGATGGGATAACCGTCAGGGAGCCAGCCGGTCAATCTGCCAGTCGTTGTTATCCTGCAAGGTGTATTGAAAACGGTCATGCAGACGGTTTGGGCGTCCCTGCCAGAATTCGATGGATGCCGGAACAACACGATATCCCCCCCAGAAGGAGGGTACCGGCACTTTACCTTTGCTGAACTTGCGTTTCATTTCGTCCAGCTTCATTTCCAGGATTTGCCGGTTGCTGATCACGGAACTCTGCTCGGAACACCAGGCGCCCAGCTGACTGCCATGGGGGCGGCTCATAAAGTATTTAAGGGTTTCCGATTTACTGATTTTTTCAGCCCGACCCCTGATGATGACCTGCCGCTGGAGGCCCAGCCAGAGAAACAGCAGCGCAACATGGGGATTTTCCTCAATCTCCCTGGCCTTGTCGCTTTCATAGTTGGTGAAGAAGACGAAACCGGTGTGGTCAAAGTATTTCAGCAGGACGGTGCGCAGTGAGGGCACGCCTGATGCTGTTGCCGTGGCAAGGCTCATGGCGTTGGGTTCAGGGATCTCGGCTTCCCGGGCCTGGCGAAACCAGCGCTCGAATTGCTCAACCGGGTTCGGGTCCAGATCCTCCCGGCTTAATCCGTCGCGGGTGTATTCTTCACGTAATGCGCTGATATCCATGATGGGTCCTTGGCTGGCTGGCGATCGCCGTAAGCGGTGATGCTGGCTGTATTGGCGAAAATACAACAGTCGCTATCTTATAGCGTAACGAAATTGATACCTACACCCGAGGTAATGCCTGTGACGAGATGGGTTCGATGTTTACCAGCAATAGGGTTGTTCCTGATGCTATCTGGCTGTTCCGGTTTAAAAGAACATCATCACAAGCCAGGTCATTGCAGTGGCGTATCTGCACATGTCGGAGAGGTCAAAGTCTGCGTGATGGTGCCGGCAGGTGAAGCGGCATCCATCGGTTCCATGGATGTGACCATCCTGGATGGCAGGGGGCAGCAGGGGTTGCAGCTTGAGCGGGACGGTACCCCGGAAAACGTCTGGTTGTTACCAGAGACCGGCCATCTACCGGTGATCGTATTGCTGACACGTGCCGCCGGCAGCGGGAATTACCCGATACTGCAGCGGCTGGAACCGGTCTATGGCGGTTATGCCGAATCGGATATGGCGGAGTTGAGCCGCGAGCAGCAACACGGCTATAGGGGGCATGACCGGTTCGATGTGTTTGATGGTCAGCTTTATCGCTACTTTCCGCTGTATCGGCCAGGGGATAACAATGCTAATCCAACCGGGGGGGAAGCCTGTTACCGCTATGAATTTTCCCGTGAACACTGGTTTCAGTGCCCTTCCTACCCAACCAGTGAACATCGGCAGGGGTTACCTTGAAAGAGACTGTTACCGGCGTAGCGCACGTGTTACCCGAAATGCTTAAGGGTGTAACAATGTTGTGCAGGTCTAAGCGGGTTCTGATTGACGGTTTTTTTATAACTTCTTGTTTTGTTTAGTAATAATTTTTTTGGCATGGCGTCTGCAAAACCAGTGTCACAACAAGAAGAAGTAAAAATAATAATAAGAAGAATAAAAATAAAAAGATTGACCGCACCAATAATAAAAACAACCGCGGACAAGTTGATTATTTTGCAGGATGCTTTTTTGTGATGCTGCCAGAAGCAGGAAGCCGGTGAGTGCGAAGAAGGCTGTGTAAACAGTCCGGCAGGAACCGGAGCCAGGGAAGAAGAACAAGGTATTGTTCGCACATTCTTCAAAGTAATCCGCTTGTACAAGATGAATTCCGACGGAGCCTTAGGGCTCCGTTTCTGTTTCTGCCTTTTGTTCTTACCTCCAGGTCGACGCGCACGACAGAAGCACGGTGGATAGCGGCTATCCCTGTCTTGCCGTCAGCCAAAAGCCGCCTATGATCAGACCAAACAACGAACAAAGTGGTGGAATAATGCGTTGTCCGATCATCATTGACTGTGATCCTGGCCATGATGATGCCCTGGCGCTGTTACTGGCCGGTGCAAGTGATGAGCTGGATCTGCTGGGTGTCACGGTGGTGGCAGGAAACCAGACGATCGATAAAACCCTGTATAACGCCCTGCGGGTTTTAACGCTGGCAAAACTCCGTCCACCGGTAGCGGCTGGTGCGGATACTTCATTAAGTGGCCCGATTACACCCTCCAAACTGATGGGAGAAACCGGGCTGGACGGCGCGGTGCTACCCGAGCCCGGGTTCGAGCCTGAGGATATGACGGCGGTCGAGTTGCAGGCGAAGCTGCTGCGTGAGTCTGAAACGCGGGTGACATTGGTGCCGACTGGCCCTTTGACCAATATTGCTGTTTTACTCACAGGCTGGCCGTCACTGCGAAGCAAGATCGAACGTATCGTCCTTATGGGCGGCGGTACCTTTGGCAATATCACGCCAGCTGCGGAATTCAATATCCTGACTGATCCGGTCGCGGGGGATGTGGTGTTCCGTTCTGGTATACCGATTGTCATGTTGGGGCTGGACGTGACCTACAAGGCACTGATCTTCGATGAGGAGGTTGAACAGATCCGGCGTCTGGGGAATCCCGTCAGTATTGCCGTCGCTGAAATGATGGAATTTTATACCCGCCAGAGTGTGCTCTGTGGTTACACGACAGAAGGTGCACACTTGTATGATCCCTGCACCATTGCCTGGTTGCTGGATCCCACACTGTTCAGCGGCAGGAAAGCCCATGTGACCGTCGAAACCAGCGGAGTGCAGAGCCATGGTATGACGGTTGTGGATTTCGATGGTAAGCACACAGAAGGTCACTGTAATGCTGAAATCATGATGGATATCGACAGGGAGCGTTTTATCAAGTTGTTGATCGAACGACTGTCTCGTTACTGAGTGGCATAAAGTGTTACCGGTGATGGGGATGTTACGGTGAAATTTTGCCAACAGTAACGAACTGAGACCGGTTTAACGGTCTGCGCTTTTGTAAGGGTTTTGTAAGTTCATGAAAATGAAACATTTTCCAAAACTGGCACAGTAACTGTAATAGGACGGGCACAATAAAAATAATAAGCACGACCGGCCGCAAACAAAAAGAAAAAGGGGCCACCGCCCGTCCTAATAACAATAACAGGGCTGGCAAGCTGATTATTTTGCAGGATGGTGTCTTGTGGTTCTGCAAGCAAATGGAATCGGGGTCGCGAAGAAGAAGGCTGATTGATCAGCACGGCGCAAACCGGTGCAGGGAAGACAGAAAGCTATTGACTACATTGTGGATGCAAAGTAATCCGTTTGTCACTTACTCCTCGACGGGGCCTTTAAGGCCCCGTTTTTTATGGTCACAGCATATCTTTCAGGCGATACCACAACATGCCCAGAGCCAGCAGTGGTGACCGGAAGGTCTTGCCGCCGGGGAAGGTCATGTGACGTATCCTGGCATAGACATCAAAACGCTGTGCCTGCCCGGTAATGGCTTCCGCCAGCACCCGGGCTGCCGTATGAGTCGCGTTGACCCCGTGGCCTGAATACGCCTGGGCATAATAGATATTGGGTTCCAGTCGGCCGATCTGCGGCATCCGGTTGGCGCCGATACCGATCATTCCTCCCCACTGGTAATCAATCCGGGCATCCTTGATTTGCGGGAAAACCCTCAGCATCTTGGGGCGCATGGATTCGACAATGTCATTGGGGTCACGCCGCGAGTAGTTGCACATGCCGCCAAACAGCAACCGCCTGTCAGCGGAGAGCCGGAAGTAATCCAGGGCAACGCTCATGTCGCAGATGGCGTAGTCACTGGGGATCAGTGCGTTATACACAGAAGGTTCCAGCGGCTCGGTCGCAATGATGTAGCTGCCCGCGGGCAGGACCTTGCCGCCGATACCGGGCTCCAGGTCACCCATGTAGGCATTGCCGCCCAGGATCAGGAAGTCGGCGGTCACTGAGCCTTTGTCAGTAAATACCCTGGGTTTGTTGCCTCTCTGGATCTTGTTGACCTTGGAATATTCGAACAGGCGGGCGCCTTGTCTGGCAGCGGCTTCCGCTTCTCCAATGCACAGGTTGAGCGGGTGAAGATGTCCACTGCCCATATCCACCATCCCGCCAATATAGCGGTCGGTGCCGACGATATCGCGAACCTGTTCCTGGCTGATCATTCTCAGGTCATGGGGGTATTCACGGGACTGCATCCACACATAATCTTCTTTCAGTTCGCGCAGGTGACGGGGCTTCATGGCCGCATCGAAATAGCCCATCTTGAGATCACACTGGATGTCGTATTTGGCGATGCGCTTTCGCACCAGGTCAACGGCTTCCAGTCCCATCGTGTGGATTGCTTCGACACCATCCTGACCAATCTGGTTGCGGAACTGGTCCGGATTCTCACCGATCCCACGAATCAACTGGCCGCCGTTACGGCCGGATGCGCCCCAGCCGATCTTGCGGGCTTCCAGCAGGACAACATTAAAGCCGCGCTCGGTCAGCTCCAGCGCCGACGCAACACCACTGAAACCGCCGCCGACGATGCAGATGTCAGCGGTGATGTGTTCATCAAGCACTGGATAGTCAGTCTGTGTATTGACGGTCGCCGCATAGTACGAGTCGGCATGCCGGTCACTGTGGACCGGCGTGCGGGTACGTTTGTGGGTGACGATATCCACAGTGATCGGTGCTTCCCGGACACTGGTTTTCGTCATGCTGCTCTCCCTCTCTTGTTATTCTTCTTGCCAGGATCAGCCCAGTGAAATCCAGGTCGCCTTGAGTTCGGTGTACTTGTCAAAGGCGTGCAGGGACTTGTCGCGGCCGTTGCCGGACTGCTTGTAGCCGCCAAAAGGCGCAGTCATGTCACCGCCATCATAGTGGTTGATCCAGACGGAACCAGCCCGAAGACGCTTGGCCACACGATGGGCTTTGCCGATATTCTGGCTCCACACAGCTGCCGCCAGTCCGTAATCCGTATCATTGGCGATGCTGATTGCTTCTTCTTCGCCGTTGAACGTGATGACCGAGAGAACAGAACCAAAAATCTCTTCCCGGGCAATCCGCATCCTGTTGTTGACGCCGGTGAAGACCGTGGGTTGAACATAGTAGCCGCCGGTTTCAGGCAGGGTTTGGACACCGCCAGTCTGAAGCAATGCACCCTCCTGCTTTCCGGCTTCGATATAGTTCAGCACGGTCTGCAACTGCTGCTGGTCAGCAATGGCGCCGACATTGGTGTCAGGATCCAGCGGATGGCCGGGCTTCCACTGTTGCAGTTCCTCAACCACCATGGCGACAAATTCATCGTGAATGCTTTCTTCAACCAGCAGACGGGAACCTGCGGTACAGACTTCTCCCTGGTTGAAGCAGATAGCGTCGGCAGCAGCACTGGCGGCGGCACGGAGGTCGGGGGCATCGGCGAACACAATGTTCGGACTCTTGCCGCCGGCTTCCAGCCAGATTCGCTTCATGTTGGATTCACCGGCATAGATCATCAGCTGCTTGGCCGTGCGGGTGGAGCCGGTGAATACCAGCGTATCCACATCGTTGTGCAGCGCCAGCGCTTTACCGGCGGTATGGCCAAAGCCTGGCAGAACGTTCAGAACGCCTTTTGGCAGACCGGCTTCGATGGCCAGTTCGGCAATGCGGATCGCGGTCAGCGGTGATTTCTCAGAAGGTTTTAATATGACACTGTTACCCGTCGCCAGTGCGGGGCCGAGTTTCCAGCAAGCCATCAGCAGCGGGAAGTTCCAGGGCACAATGGCGCCCACCACGCCGACCGGCTCGCGGGTGATCATGCCGATTTCATTTTCAGGTGTCGGTGCGATCTCATCATAAACCTTGTCGATCGCCTCGCCACTCCAGCTAAGGCTGTGGGCAGCGGCGGGGATATCAACAGACAGGCTGTCACTGATGGGTTTACCCATATCGAGGGTTTCCAGCAGCGCCAGTTCATCTTTGTGTTTCAGCAGCAGGCTGGCCAGTTTGATCATCACCTTTTTGCGGGCAGCCGGAGCCATACGTGACCATGTGCCAGCCTCAAAGGTAGCGCGTGCGTTGGCGACGGCCTGGTCTACATCGGCCTGATCGCAGCTGGCGACCCGGGCCAGTACCCGGTTGTCGATCGGCGAACGGCATTCAAAGGTTTCGCCAGACGCGGCATCGGTATATTCCCCGTTAATAAAGGCACTGCCATTAATGGTCAGTTCAGCCGCCATGGCTTCCCATTGTTCGCGGCTGTTGAGGGCTTCAGTCATGAATTAGCACCTGGTTTGTGTATTTGTTGTGATTATGGGTTCGACACAGTCGCCTGTCAGGGGTTCAGTGTTTGACAGGCTGCGCAGTATTTTGAACATGCGTATTGCGGTCGTGGTATGGTCATGACTCTACTATTGCCGTCACGATTTATGCAATATTTTTGACAAAAATAAACAAATAGAAGGGAATATGTGTGATTTAGCGTTTGATATATTTTACATGTCTCTGCTAAATTTCATCGTGAAGGCGCAATCGCTGATAAAAATACCTGACAGTCAGTGTGGCTGGATATGATGCACAGCCTGCTGACAACGACACTGATACAAATAACAAGACACCACGACAGCTCTGATCCCCGCAGGCTGTCTGGACAGAATAATAACAGGGAGTCATTTCCATGAGTTTCAGTTCTGATGCCGGCAAGCCCGGGCTGGACGCTTTCTGGATGCCATTCACCGCCAATCGCCAGTTCAAGGCTGAGCCTCGAATGCTTACGAGTGCGGAAGGCATGTATTACACCAATGACAAGGGCGAAAAAGTGCTGGATGGCACGGCTGGTCTCTGGTGTGTGAATGCGGGCCATGGGCGGCGGGAGATTTCCGAAGCGGTTGCACGTCAGGTGGCACAGCTGGATTATGCGCCGCCTTTCCAGATGGGACATCCACTGGCCTTTGAATTTGCTGAACGTCTGACTGAGCACACACCGGGTAACCTGAACCATGTCTTTTTCACCAATTCAGGCTCTGAATCGGTAGAAACCGCGCTGAAAATTGCCATTGCCTGTCATCGTGCACGCGGTGAAGGCACCCGTCAGCGACTGGTTGGTCGTGAGAAGGGCTATCACGGCGTGAATTTCGGCGGCATATCTGTCGGTGGTATTCCCAATAACCGGAAAGTGTACGGCTCCCTGCTTAATGGTGTGGATCACCTGCCTCATACGCTCAATCTCAAACTGAATGCCTTCAGCAAAGGGCTACCAGAACATGGTGCAGAACTGGCGGATGAACTGGAAAAGATCGTCGCCTTGCACGATGCCTCCAATATTGCTGCGGTGATTGTCGAACCGATGTCGGGCTCGGGCGGTGTGATCATGCCGCCGAAAGGCTACCTTCGTCGTCTGCGGGAGATTACCCGCAAGCACGGCATCCTCCTGATTTTCGATGAGGTGATTACCGGGTTCGGTCGTGTAGGTGAAGCCTTTGCTTCAACCCGCTGGGATGTAGTGCCGGATATCATCACCACTGCCAAAGGGCTCACCAACGGCGCCATTCCGATGGGCGCGGTTTTCGTCAGCGATGAAATACACGACGCCTTCATGCAAGGCCCGGAAAACATGATCGAGCTGTTCCATGGCTATACTTACTCCGGCCATCCGGTGGGCGCCGCTGCAGGTCTGGCGACACTGGATATTTACGAACGGGATGGCCTGTTCCAGCGCACCATTGAAATGGAAAGCTATTTTGAGCAAGCCATTCACAGCCTGAAAGGGCTGCCCAATGTGATTGATATCCGTAACACCGGGCTGGTGGCTGCGGTTGAGCTGGCGCCCCGGGAAGGCAAGCCCGGGGCGCGTGGCTACGAGGTCTTCAAAAATGCTTACGAGCATGGTGTGATGGTACGTTGCACCATGGATATCCTGGCCATGTCGCCGCCTCTGATTATTGAGAAGACGCATGTTGACCAGCTGGTGAGTACGCTTGAAAACGCCATCCGGGCGACAGAATAACGATTACAGTCAGCAGGATAGAAGTTATGCAGAACCATACCCATTTTATCAACGGACTGCGAACGGACGGCAGTGAGCGTTCCCAGCCGGTATTCAACCCGGCGACCGGTGAGCAGACCGGTGTTGTCGCACTGGCCAGTGTCGCAGAAACGGAGAAGGCCATCGCCGTGGCCAGGGCGGCTTTCCCGGCCTGGCGGGATACGACACCACTCAGTCGCGCCCGGGTGATGTTCCGTTTCAAGGAACTGGTGGAAAAGCACCGGGATGAGCTGGCCGGCCTGATTACCGCCGAGCACGGCAAGGTTTACGAGGACGCCTGCGGCGAACTGGTGCGCGGCCTGGAAGTGGTGGAGTTCGCCTGTGGCATTCCCCACCTGCTCAAGGGCGAGCATACCGAGAATGTGGGTACGTCGGTAGACGCCTGGTCCGTCAACCAGCCCCTCGGCGTGGTTACCGGCATTACGCCGTTTAATTTCCCGGCCATGGTGCCGATGTGGATGTTCCCCCTGGCGATCGCCTGCGGTAACACCTTTGTGCTGAAACCGTCTGAAAAAGATCCCTCGGTGTGCCTGCGACTGGCGGAGCTGTTGAAAGACGCCGGGTTGCCGGATGGTGTCTTCAATGTCGTGAATGGGGATAAGGAGGCGGTCGATGTCCTGCTGACGCATCCTGATATCGAGGCCGTGAGCTTCGTCGGATCGACGCCGATTGCCGAGTATATTTATACGACAGCTTCAGCCCATGGCAAGCGGGTGAGGGCGCTGGGCGGCGCCAAGAACCACATGGTCGTCATGCCGGACGCGGACCTGGACCAGGCCGTGAACGCCCTGGTGGGCGCTGCCTACGGTTCAGCCGGCGAGCGCTGCATGGCGATTTCTGTCGCCGTGGCCGTGGGGGATGTCGGGGACCGGCTGGTCGAGAAGCTCGCGCCCAGGGTGACGGAACTCAAGATCGGTAACGGTCGGGAAAAAGGCCTGGAAATGGGTCCTCTGATCAGCGGTGAACATTTGGCCAGGGTCCAGGGCTATGTGGACAAGGGGGTTGAAGAAGGCGCTTCGCTGGTCGTGGATGGTCGTGGCCTGACAGTGCCTGGCTGTGAGAACGGGTACTTTATGGGGGGGTGCCTCTTCGATAATGTCACGGCCGACATGACGATCTACCGGGAAGAGATTTTCGGGCCGGTGCTGTGTGTGGTCCGTGTGCCGGATTACAAGAGCGCGGTTGACCTGGTCAATGCCCATGAATACGGCAATGGTACGGCAATCTTCACCCGTGACGGGGATTGCGCCCGCCAGTATGCCCACGAGATCCAGATTGGCATGGTCGGTATTAATGTCCCGATCCCGGTTCCCATGGCGTTCCACAGTTTCGGTGGCTGGAAGCGTTCACTGTTTGGTGCGCTGCATATGCATGGTCCGGATGGCGTGCGTTTTTATACACGGCGCAAGGCGATTACCTCGCGCTGGCCCACCGGCATTCGCAGCGGTGCAGAGTTTGTGATACCGACGATGAAGTAATCGTCGGGTCTTGCAGGGTTAACAGAATGAGAGACTTTGACGCTTTCATTCTGTTTTCCTTTTCAGGAAAAGCACTGAACACCCGCCCGTTGCAAAACCGCTCAACCTGTTAACCCTTGTGATATTTCAATGCGAGTAAGGGGTGCCTGTCTATTGATTGAAACAGCACCATTCTTTCAGCATTAATACTTTAGTCGAATATGCTGACCGGTCATCATACTTTCTTCTTTTCTTTAAACGTTTGTCTAATGTTTGAAAAAGAAAAACGCTCTATCATTGATGGGAATATCAGGAAACCCTTATGAAGGAGGATATTATGAGACTTACCTTATTTGGATTGGCAGGTATTAATACGGCAAACCCGGCATATGGACGAAGGCTTGATATAAAGACATCGCCGGAATATAGCAATTATAAGGCGCGACAGGTTGCTGAATTACCAGAAGTTACCCCTAAAATACATGGCGAAAGAGCCCTGGAAGTGTCTTTTAAATATGGTACAAAAGTTTTTAAATCGCTTGCAAAAGGTATGCAGCGTTCTTCAGACTGGAGAATAAAATCTACAGGATACGTCGTAGAAGTTATGTTTGGCGTACAAGGCAAAGTGCTAAAACACATGACCTTTAACTATTTGAGAAACGAACAGGATAAAAACGCAGGCGCTTCATAACCTGATTGTTCTGTTGACCCGGGTGATCAGAACGTAACCTGTGACAGATAAAGTTGATATCACTAACAATATTTCAATGTGCAGCCTTTGATGACTATAAAGAAAACTTCATCGCCTTTGGTTCCGGATAAAGAATGGGGTAAGGAAAAACGGCGGTTGAAGTTACTTTTATGGGGCAGAGCTTACATTCCTGTCTGAGGTATAGAGCTAACATTAGTTTTTAATAATGCCTGAAGTTTTCCTGGAAGGCCCAAAGAGTGGATCTGTTCATCTGAAGCCGTTTTTAAATTCACCAATATAACGTTTACACAGAGGTTTTGAAGAGAAGGGAATTTACGACTTTCGATAAAATCTATAAAATTCGTGTCAGTAATTTTATCTATATCTACCTGTTGCTTAAAGAGATCATACGGTGTCTCTCCATTTGCGTTGAGAATGTTCAGGCGCGCTCCGGCATTGATCAAATTCATTGAGCATTCGTAATCTATAGCCTTGAAACTGGTGTCATGGAGGAACGTTTGAAGATTTTCATCATGCGTTCTTCTGAAGATATTGTGTAAAGGGGTGTTATTTGAATGATTAAGTTTATTCACATGGGCGCCAGCTGCAATTAAAGTATTGAAAATATTTAAATGCGATTTTTCGAAATGGTCTTTTTGGGCAATTACGTGTAATGGTGTATTACCGAAGTCATCGGGTTTATTAACCTCGGCGCCAGCTTTTATCAAGTTTGTAGTATGTACCTCAGATACCAGATCGACTGCCTCGTGTAATGGTGTTTTCCCTGACGTGCCAGGAAGATTCACGCTGCTCGAAGCTTCCAGCAAGGCATTGATGACTTCTTCCGAACACCTCGAAATGGCATCTTGCAATATTCTGTTGCCATTGTATGTCAACTGGTTCAGGTTGGCACCTGCCTCCAGCAAGGCAAGGACTACTGTATTTCGGCAGCGATAGGTAGCCATAGATAACGGTGTATATATTTCACTGGTGCCTTGATTCACACGGGCGCCGGCGGCAACCAGCACCCTGACGGATTCAGTGTCCCCACTCTTATTGTCGTCTGCCGCAGCCAAACAGTACAGTGGTGTACGATTCAACTGATCAGTTTTATTAATGGAGGCTGCAGCGCCTCTGGCTAACAAAGTTTTGATGCAATCAGCGTTCGAATGACTGGCTGCCCTATGCAGCAGGGTTTGCCCTTCTGGTGTGAAGGGCATATTGATATCATCGCATTTGTCCAGCATTAGAATGAAAATATGATGACCTTTCTTTTTATTTATTATCGCGTTGTCCAGTGGCGTATGATTTGATGAATCAGTCTTGTATAAATCAGCCCCGGCGTCTAAAAGAACCCTGGCGGCATCATATTGGCCTCTCTTCGCTACAATATGCAGCAGGCTTTTACCAGTAACATCCGACTGATTCGCATTAATTCCAGCATTTTTCAATCTGCTAATAATGTTAGAATCGCTATCTTTATTGTCAGTGAGAAAAGTTAATAAATTTTCATAGATGATATTCAACGCTTGTACGCTGACTGGTGCTGGTTTTCTTATGAGCTTAGGGGAGGTGGAAAGATTTGTATCACTTTTACGTATCCCTAACCTTTTTTTAGGCGTTTTGTCAGCCTCGCTGATATCCGTAGTGCTTTTCGTTTCACTTGTCGAGGCTTCATCATCATTATCTTTTCCACCGACGGCCTGGCCATGATCTACGTTATGATCCCCCCTGGCTGAACCAGGCGACGTTGTGTTTCCTGGTATTCGCTCCATAATCTTCTCCATGGCTTGATTGCTGTTTTGTCTCATAGGGTGCTATAGAAATAATTCAAGCCAGAATACTTCTAATTAGCACCCTAAAAAAATCCGACATATCCTTCAGCAATCAGTTCCCTGTTGGTTAGTTAATTACCTGCACTCGTTAAAATAAGTGATACTCAATTCACCTCCCGCCCCCAGCCTGATTCAGGATTGGCCCATCAGAAACCGGGACAACTCTCCTGATACAGCGTGCCTTCCCCTGGCTGCGATCACAAGACCATTTTCATTGGTCGTTCAGTAAAGGATGCGGCAACGAATGGTGCCATTCACCTCCTGAACCTTCTCCAGCGCCAGTTGGCTCTGATCCGCCTCGACGTCAATGACAACATAACCAACATCCTCACAGGTCTGCAGGTACTGACCGCTGATATTGATGTTGTTGTCAGAGAAGATGTTGTTGATAGCTGACAGTACGCCAGGAACATTCTTGTGAATGTGTAGAATCCGGTGCTTGCCGGGGTGAGCCGGAAGGGCAACTTCCGGGAAATTTACAGACGACAGAGAGGTACCATTGTCACTGTATTTCGCCAGTTTCTCCGCGACTTCTTTACCAATGTTTTCCTGTGCTTCCAAGGTGCTGCCGCCGACGTGCGGTGTCAGGATGACATTGTCGAATTCCCTTAGCGGAGAGACAAACTCTTCATCATTTGAACGTGGCTCTACCGGGAAGACGTCGATGGCTGCTCCCAGCAGCTTCTGGCTTTGTAATACGGAAACCAGGGCGTCAATCGCGACTACCGTGCCACGGGATGCATTAATCAGAATGGCGCCGTCTTTCATGGCTGCCAGTTCTGCTTCGCCGATCATTTCCTGGGTAGCCTGTGTTTCCGGCACATGCAGTGTGACGATATCGGCCATGCCGAGCAGTTCGTCCAGGTCATGAATCTGGGTGGCGTTGCCCAACGGCAGGCGGGTGACGACATCGTAGAAGTAAACTTCCATACCCAGGGATTCCGCCAGTACACTCAGCTGGCTGCCGATATTGCCATAGCCGACAATGCCCAGCTTTTTACCGCGAATCTCATAGGAATTCCTGGCGCTTTTACGCCATACACCCCGGTGGGCTAATGCACTTTTTTCAGGAACGCCACGCAGCAGCAGGATGGCTTCCGCCAGTACCAGTTCGGCAACGGAGCGGGTATTGGAATAGGGGGCGTTGAAGACAGCAACACCTCGACGGGTAGCCGCCTGCAACTCAACCTGGTTGGTGCCGATGCAGAAACAGCCGACGGCTATCAGCTTTTCCGCATGGGCAAAGATCTCTTCCGTAAGTTGGGTCCGGGAGCGAATACCGATGAAGTGCGCTTCACGAACCCGCTCTTTCAGCTCATCATCCGGCAATGAGGTCGAGAGATAGTCTATGTTGGTATAGCCTTGGGCTTTCAGCGTGTCGACAGCTGACTGGTGAACGCCCTCAAGTAGCAGAAAACGAATCTTGCTCTTGTCCAGTGATGTTGTGGCCATGCTCGCTTATCCCGACTTCATTCTTGGTGTTTTATCATGCCCGGCAGTGTTCCGGCAGGCGCCTGATGATAACATAGCCTGCCAGAAGAACGGACAATCCTGTTCAATGAAATTTGTTCAGGTCAATAATGAAAAATACGTGAAAACGGGGAAAATTCCGTGAATACGGGGGAATAGTGCATGACCCGCGAGCAGTTTCCGCAGAACGCCCTTTCACCGGAAGACCGCGCCGAACGGGTGGCGCAGCTGACCGCGTGCGTGGCGCCCGCAAGAGTTCTCACCGATGATGACGCCCTGCAGACCTGGGGACGGGACTGGACCCGTTTCCATGATCCGGCGCCCCTGGCCATCGTTTTTCCGAAGGCTGTCGAACAGGTGCAGGCTGTCGTCCGCTTTGCCCGTGAGCATAATATCGGACTAGTGCCGTCTGGTGGCCGAACCGGTTTGAGTGCAGGTGCCGTCGCTGTTCATGGTGAAATTGTGGTGTCGTTTGATTACATGAATACGATCAGCGACTTTAATGCGGTGGATCGAACCGTGGTCTGCGGCCCCGGTGTCGTAACGGAACAACTGCAGCAGTTCGCTGAAGACCAGGGGCTGTATTACCCGGTGGATTTTGCTTCCAGTGGTTCCAGTCATGTTGGCGGCAATATTGCGACTAATGCCGGCGGTATTAAAGTGATTCGCTATGGCATGACTCGTGACTGGGTGGCCGGCCTGAAAGTGGTGACGGGCACCGGAGAGTTACTGGAATTCAACAAGGGGCTGCTGAAAAACAATACCGGCTATGACCTGCAGCAGCTGTTTATCGGTGGTGAAGGTACGCTGGGCTTTATTGTTGAAGCGACCATGCGCCTGACCCGTCCGCCCAAAGATCTGACCGTTTTGCTGTTGGGCGTCCCCGAAATGGACGACGTTATGAAGGTATTGGATACCTTCCAGAACAGCATTGATTTGACGGCCTTTGAATTCTTTTCAGAAAAAGCACTGGCGAAAGTTGTCGAACATGCCGGTGTTCAGCGTCCCTTTGAAACAGAAACCGCGTTTTATGCCCTGCTGGAATTCGAATGCCTGAATGAGTCCATTGCCGATCAGGCGATGCAGCTCTTCGAACAGTGCGTGGAAAATGGTTGGGTTGTTGATGGGGTGATGAGTCAGAACCAGGCTCAGTTGGCCAACCTCTGGCGCTGCCGGGAGGACATCAGCGAAACCATTTCCCGTTGGACGCCTTACAAGAATGATATTTCGGTGGTGGTGTCGAAGGTGCCTGCGTTCCTCGCTGAGATTGATACGGTGGTGTCACGGGAGTATCCGGATTTCGAGATTATCTGGTTCGGTCATATTGGCGACGGCAACCTGCATCTGAATATTCTCAAGCCTGAGACGTTGTCACGGGAGGAATTCCTCTCGCGTTGTAACAAGGTCAGCCGTTGGGTGTTTGAGATTGTGCAGCAGTATGGTGGCTCGGTTTCTGCCGAACATGGCGTAGGCTTGCTGAAAAAAGATTACCTGACTTACACCCGGTCAGCCGCAGAAATTGAATTGATGAAAGGGGTTAAGAAAGTGTTTGACCCTGACGGGATCATGAACCCGGGTAAGATATTTGACCTGTAATATGTAAGAAGCGCCGGGCTGTTCGGAGGGGAACGGCCCGGCAGTGGGTTCAGATACCGATACTGTTCAGTGTATTCATTAACTGCCGTATGGTTTGGGCGATGGCAGGATGCTCCTCAGCGAATTCAATGGCTTCCTTTTCCAGCCGGTCATTGAAGGTTTCCACGGGAACTTTTCCTTCGGCCCTGGCCAGCGCGATTTCGAGTTCATCGGTTATCTGCCGCAGACTGGCAGCCGTGCACTCATCGACTGGTTGACCATCGAGCAGGTCATGAAGATCCTGAATGTGGGCATTGAGTTTGTCATTCATAATTTTCTCTCCACCGACTGTTCCATCTTAGACCAGCGCGGGAGAGGATGAAACGGCAAAGTGCAAACAACAAAAATGCCTGCGCACCAGCATTTAACCATCACTGATAACAACAGGAATGCCATGCGTTATACCTGCCATACCATCGAAGGGGAGCCGGCGACGCTTCCGGTTGGGAAGGTCGTCTGTGTCGGACGCAATTATGCAGAACACGCCCGTGAACTGAATAATCCCGTGCCGACTGAACCCCTGCTGTTCATGAAACCGGCAACGTCACTTGCACCCTTTTCAGACCCTGTTCGTTTACCTGAACAGCGTGGCAGTGTGCATTATGAAACGGAGATTGCGATCCTCATCGGCTGTGAAATCAGCCATGTGTCCCCTGAAGAAGCGATCACGGCTATTGCGGGTGTCGGGCTGGCACTGGATTTGACCTTGCGGGATCTTCAGGGGCGATTAAAGGAAAAAGGACACCCCTGGGAGATCGCCAAGGGGTTTGATGGTGCATGTCCTTTGTCGCCTTTTGTCTGCGCTGAGCGGATCGGGCGGTGGGACGATATTGATTTCCGGTTATCCATTGATGGTGAAATACGCCAGCACGGTAACAGCATTGAAATGTTGATGCCGATTATGCCGTTGATCAGCTATATCAGTGATCACTTCACCCTTTGTCCCGGTGACGTGGTGCTGACAGGTACCCCAGCCGGTGTTGGTGAACTGGCCAGTGGCATGCGCCTCAAGGCTGAAATCAATGGCCTTTTGACGGTAGAATCGAGCGTGCTTTAAACAAGAACTGACAGGCCGCTTGTCGGTAAGATCAGGAACGATCAATCCGGCAAGCCGGTTGGCAGTCGATAATAAACGAGTCCACATAATAACTCGTTAGAATCGGTTGTACTGGGGAGTGAATCATGCGCATTCTTGCACTGGCTTTCTGTTTTTTTATTTCCGGCGTTCAGGCCGCGCAATACCATCTGGTTACCGAAAACTTTCCACCGCTGAACATGACCAATAATGGCAGTGAGTATGTCCGTAACCAGCGGGTGACAGGCATTGCCACGGATATGACGGCCTGAGTTTTCAGGCCGTCATATTGTTCACTGCAACTGATCTAACAGACTCAGGAAAAACGCATACTCCAGTGCGAGTTCTTTCTGTTGCTGGTAACGTCCGGATGCGCCACCATGGCCCGCTTCCATGTTGGTATAGAACAACAGTTTATTGTCGTCTGTTTTGTATTCGCGAAGTTTTGCCACCCACTTTGCTGGCTCAAAGTACTGTACCTGTGAGTCGTGCAAACCCGTCGTAACCAGCATATTGGGATAATCCTGCCGTGTTACATTGTCGTAGGGAGAATACGACAGCATGTAATCGTAATCTGTTTTGTTATTAGGATTCCCCCATTCATCATACTCATTAGTGGTCAGTGGCAGACTTTCATCCAGCATGGTGGTGACAACATCCACAAACGGGACGTCGGCATTCATGCCCCGGTAAAGTTCCGGCGCCATATTGGCGACAGCCCCCATCAACAAGCCACCGGCGCTACCACCTGATGCAAACACTTTGTTTTTATCGGCGTAGCCTTCCGCGACGAGAGCACGGGTCACATCAATAAAATCGGTAAAACTGTTACGTTTCTGCTGCTGTCGACCGGATTCATACCAGGGGCGTCCCAGCATTTGTCCGCCACGAATATGGGCAATCGCATAAACGAAGCCTCGATCCAGCAGGGAGAGCCGGTTGGCGGAGAAGTACGGTTCAATGGTGTAACCATAGGCGCCATAGCCGTACTGATAGAGTGGATTGGTGCCGTCTTTACTAAACCGGTCAGTGCGCCATACCAGTGACACGGGAATGTCTGTGCCGTCTGTTGCGGTGACGAACAGGCGTTCACTGGCGTAATCCGATGGGGTGAATCCGCCGGGAATCTCTTTCTGCTTCAGTTGTTCCCGTTCACCGGTGATCAGGTCGTATTCATAAATCGTATCAGGCGTGGTCATTGAGCTGTACCAGATACGGACACGTGGTGCATCTATTGAAGGGTTAGCTGAAAAGTGAGCGACGAAAACCGGGTCATCAAACGACAATTGATGTTCTTTTCCGGTGCTCAGTTGAATGACGCGAATACGCGAAATACCGTTTTCCTTTTCATTGAGTACCAGGGAATCTTTAAATAACAGGTAGTCTTCGAGGTATACATTGTCCCGATGGGGAACCACTTCCTGCCAGGCTGATTTGTCGGCACTTTGCGCCTTTTTCACTTTCATCAAGCGGAAATTAGTGGCCTGCCAGTTGGTGCGGATGTAATACCAGTCATCCAGTTTGGCAATGTCGTATTCATGATCCGATTCCCGTGGGAGGAACGGCGTAAAATCACCTTCTGGCGTTGTAGCATCCAGTAGTGAGACGGCACATTGCGTGGTGCTGTCATGGTTGATTAAAAGGGTGGAGTCATCTCGGGTACGGTCAATGCCGGTATAGAAGCTTTTGTCCTGCTCCTCATAAACCAGAACATCATCTTTTTGCTCTGTTCCCAGTGTATGCCGGAAGACCTGGTAACCCAGCAGTGTCTGCGGATCCTGGCGGATGTAAAACACGGTGCGGTTGTCGGCTGCCCATACAACGTCACCTGTTGTTTGCTCGATACGGTCGGTTAACAGTTCACCGTTCTGCAGGTTTTTAAAATAAACGGTGTATATACGACGACCTACTGTATCTTCGCTCCATGCCAGTAACTGGTTGTTGAGGCTGACATCCATATCGCCGATACTGAAAAACTCGTGCCCTTCGGCCAGCTTATTGCCGTCCAGCAGAACCTCTTCAGGATTATCGAGGGTTTCCGCTTTGCGGGCATGCACCGGGTATTCATCATCGCCACTGTAACGGGTGTAGTACCAGTAATCATTGTCCAGCACTGGGACGGTGGAGTCGTCTTTCTTGATACGTCCTATCAGTTCCTGATAGAGCGATTCACGGAGCGGTGCATAAGGCGCCATGACCGCATCGGTATAGTCGTTTTCAGCTTTCAGCCAGGACAGGATTTCAGGATCTTCACGGCTGTCGTCGCGCAACCAGTAGTAATCATCAATCCGCTGATGGCCGTGGTATTCCAGCGTCCTGGGTTGCTTTTTAGCAAAGGGAGGTTTGATCATCTCTAGCGCCTGGTCATTCAAGAGTTCGGTGTCGATGCCGTTGTCGTGTGCGTCACTGATGCCAGCGAGACATAAAACGGTCATCAAGTACTGCAATATTCGTTTCATTGGTTAAGATAACGCAATAACAATGATTCAACAGTAGTATCAGGCATGATGAAAATACTAAAAGATGCCTTGCTAACCTTTGCGCAAATAAATCAGGCCAGAATCGCTTGCCTGAAAAGCAGGTGTGGCGGACGATCCGGTAAGCAGTGACAGTTGTCGTCTTGCGGTTCTAAATGGTGACGTACAGCGCCATGGAACGGGATATTAACGACAAAAAAACTGACCGTGATTGTCGATGGTGCAGTGTTGCCAACTCATCTGACAGGTTCAATTGGAATGTTATTAATGTAGTGGATTTTCCATTTTTTTACTGCTTTGTTTCTGCGGTTTTCTTTAATAATTTTCCGTAATTTTCTGTGTATTTAGTTTTCTCTTCAGAATTAAATGATTGATAATTATCTAGGAGTGCATAGGTGGATGACAGACTCTTGATCATACCTCCGAACTTTGATTTGTCATATTCCCAGCGAGGGGGGGCATTATCACGAATAATATTTAATATATCGAGCATCAGAAAAAACAATGATTTTTTTTGTTGAAGGATGGTCTGTTTGTTTGATGGAGTAATTGAATCTAAAAAGGTCTTTTTTAATGTTGCATTGATTTTATCTATGTGCATATTAAGATTTGACAGGTATTGTCCATATTTCTGGCCATTATCTATAACGTCAGTTATTAAACGTTCATGCTGATTTTTATTAAAGTATTTGAGAATAATCTCTATGGTCATTAAAATGGCTTTTTCGCGTAGCTCTTTTCTAATTTCTGGGGTGGTTTGTAATACGGGAATTTTTGTTAAATTTCTCAGAGGTCTAACAAAGATTTTATACATGTTATCAACAGTTTTCATATCATTATTGGATAATATTGATTCCGGGTTTTTTGCAAGGTGGTAGTTAATGCTGTCGATCACGGTGTTAAGTGCATCTTGTATCAATTCGAAAGCAGAACTCTTCGGCGTATAGTTTGTGCGATGAATTATTTCATATAAACCTGAGGCAAGCTCCAATAAACTTGTTATATTTACTTTGTTTGTTACATCGGTACAAGTTAATGCCTGATAAATGGTATCGGGGATCACTGTGGTAGGAGGTTTAGAACTGAATTCAGATCCGATCCTGCAAAGTAGCTTTGCATAAGCTGAGATTGTGGTTATGTGTATTTGCAATCTGTCCCTTTCGAGTATGATGTTTTCTTTGTTCTCAAAAAACAATTGATAATTTTCCATGTTTTCATTGATGATTTCCAAAAAATCGAGGTTGCGGCAGTAGCCCATGCTGCTGCGATGGTTGAATTTGAGGCTGCGGCAGTAGCCCATGCTGCTGCGATGGTTGAATTTGAGGTTGCGGCAGTAGCCCATGCTGCTGCGATGGTTGAATTTGAGGCTGCGGCAGTAGCCCATCATGCTGCTGCGATGGTTGAATTTGAGGTTGCGGCAGTAGCCCATGCTGCTGCGATGGTTGAATTTGAGGTTGCGGCAGTAGCCCATGCTGCTGCGATGGTTGAATTTGAGGTTGCGGCAGTAGCCCATGCTGCTGAGATGGTTGAATTTGAGGTTGCGGCAGTAGCCCATGCTGCTGCGATGGTTGAATTTGAGTGGGAACTGTAGGGAAATATGTTATGCTGGGGAAAAAACTGCTTGGTTGATGTTCCGATGGACGCTGCTGCTGTTGTGCTGGCGCTTGCTGATCTGGTAGTTGATTAACGTAAAGAGGCAGGCTATATAATTCTGAGCTGCCACCTACAGATGCCACACTGTACTGTTGAAGTGATTGTGAAGATAAAAGGTTAGAGGGAAATTGTTGAGTATTGTAGGGCTCTTGAACATAGTAGTAGTAATAGAAGTAGTAAGGCTGTTCAACATGGCGAAGCTGTCGAGCAAAGGACTGTGGATCTGGTCTTGACGTCATTGCCGAAGTCTGAGAATGACTTCCACGCGAATAAGGGTGGTAGCGTCGTGATGTCATTTGTGACTGAGTAAATCTTTGCCTTACATTGTGATCCATTGTTACTATTCTCCAGATGGTAAATACTCAATTTTCCGATAAATCCAAAAGATTCCTGATATCCATAGGTTTCTATTACTCAACCTGATTGACTGGTCACTCGGAAAAAAATTCAAATTTTATTTTTTTTTGTCAGGAATGCTAACGGTATTAATCATTCATTGTTATGTTGCGAATGATTCTTTACAGTCGCCAGCCGTTTGTGCAAAGACGCGATCACTGGAACAGAAGGCGGGGAATAAAACCGTTAATAGCCTGAGACCCAAAGCACCGTTTTATTACCTTTTATATGGCTGTCTTCGCCTTAAAGCGATTGAGCAGTTCATCTTGCCGGTACGACGATTTTTTGTTTATTGACGCAAAGACAAAATTGCCTTGCGTCACCTTATGTGCTTAATCAGCAACTGGACTCCGGGTTCTGGCCTCAACCTGTACCGGGTTGGAGCTGCGATCCGTTGAAGAGACAATGGTGTAGAAACTCACCACATCCCCGAATTCAATAGGTCGCATGAAAACCAGTTTGTCGATGGCTATCGTTGCAATACGACCGTGTGCAACCTGGCTGGCGTTCATCTCAGCCTCGAGATCCATCTGCGAGACAACCAGCCGCCGAAAAGATAATTATCCGGATTGGCATCCCTTGGCATGGCATGAACCCCCATGGCCAGCATGATGACCAGGTCATCTCAAGCGCCTGGTCATTCAAGAGTTCGGTGTCGATGCCGTTGTCGTGTGCGTTACTGATGCCATTGAGCCATAAACGGTCATCAAATACTGCAATATTCGTTTCATTGAGTAAGATAGCGCAAGAATAATCACTCAATAATGGCTGCAGGCATGATGAAAAGAATAAAAGACGCCTTGTTACTGTTACCTGTATTGGTTCGGATGCGATGCGCCTTTCTGGTCAATAACAGCGTCTTGCCTGGTTCTGGCAGCCACCACGCTAAAAGAAGAATCATTCGATGTGCGGTCACGGCGTTCGGGTTGCTGTTATCAGCGATGGCGCACAGTGCTGTCAAAAGTGATATTAACGACAAGGGTATCGCAGCGATTGTCGGTGGCGAGGCAATTACTGCCGCGACACTGGATGTTTTCTACCAGCAGGCGGCTCCCGGTGACTTTCGCACAACACGGGAAAGTGTGCTCCGGGATTTGATCACTAACAGATTGCTTGCCCACTGGCGCGAGCAGAGCGGATTAGTACCGGCTGAGACTCCTGTCGGCTTTTCCGCTGATGTTGCTGTCGCTGATCAATTGAATGGTTTAATTCGTTTGTACTGGCGGAAACCATTAGAACGCTGGCTCAGTGAACAACCTGGTGGCATGACCGGTTTTGTTCAGAACACCTCTATTCCTGAGCAAGGCAGACTGGCTGATTTGCTCAAAAATCAAAGTCAGATGTCTTTTACTGCGACGGAACAGCAGCAACTTCTTTTCAGTCAAACCGTTCTCTTAACGTATCGTTTACCTGGAGATAAAACGGAAACCATTACGTTGCGCGATATTTATGATCGTCAGAATGTACAGGGACGTATCCAGCTGAGTCGGGCAACACCCGCGTATTTGGCCGGACAGGTTGAGCAGCTACTGAGACACAGGGTCGTGGAATACTGGGCGCGGGAGCATTCAGGTTTGACGCCTGCAGATATCCAATCGATGAAGAGGGTGCTTATCGACCGCCGGGAACGTGAGGTAGTCCTTAAAAGTCTCGGGTTGTTTAATGTTATGCACAGCAGTAATCCGGTGCTTCGCCAGCTTGCGGATGCCGTTACCCGTGAGGAGGTGGTGGATTATTACCGTAATCAGAAAAAGCAGTTCAGCCGACTGGAAGCGGTTAAGGCCTTTCATCTACAGGTTGATAGTCAGAAAAAGGCGGACGACGTTTATTCACAATTGATGGATGGTTTGACGTTTCAAGAGGCCGTGGAACTCTATTCTGTAGCGAATGACCATGGTGAGAAGGAGCCAGGAAGTCTGGGCTGGATAGCGAGGACTGAAAAGGCGCCAAACTGGCTGGAATCCATGGCATTTATGCAGAAAACAGGCATCCCTTCCCGCCCCGTTAAACGTCCGGCAACCGCAGTGGAACCGGCGATCTGGGAAATCCTTCTGGTAACTGAACAGAAGAAAGGCTATTACCCGGAAGACAGTGAAACGGTTCGATACCTGGCGTCGCGGCAGATTGCGCTTGAGAAAGCCAGGACGCAATTTGCAGAATTGAAGGAGCGGTTACGTAAGGAAGTGCCCGTGCGGATCAATCCTGACTATATCGGGGTATTTTGATGGCAATTAACAAACGATGGGCTGTGGTTCTGTTAGGAAGTGTCGCGACGGTAGCTTCCGTTTTATGGGTTTTCAGTGATGATCAGGCAACCCTTGTACGGGGAAAAGCGCCCGTTGCTGAGGAAGAAACTGCCAGTGCCTTGAAGAAAAGCAATCAACGCACAGCGTCGTCAGAATCAGTTCGTGTTGTTGAAAACGTTGGAGTACCGGTACCTGATGATCAGGAAATTGCCAGTGATAGCGCGTCGTTCGGGTTTGATGCTGAGGCCCTCCATTCATTCAGTCACTCATTGACGCATGGGGATAACCGGGCGCCATCGGTCGCAGAGTATCAGCCAAGAGTCTTGCCATCCGCGAATGAGCTGAGTGATCCGGAACGGTATCAACGTTATGAAGCCCGTCAGGAAGAGCAATTGAAACTGGCATTTGTCATTGCAGCAGAAGATAAAATCAAAACGATGGAAACAGCCATTGAGCGGGCTAAAGCAGAAGGTATGGATAAAGAACAGTTGGAAGAAGGTATTCGTAAACTGGAAGGTATTCGAGCCATGAAACAACAGCTTGAACAAGAAATGGGAATCGTAGAAAACGGTAATAACCCATCCTCCTGATCGGATGGGTTATTACCTTTAGATCACATTCCTGTTTACAGTGATGTGTCAGCTTATTTTTCGTGTACGACGATTTGTGTCTATTGCCACAAACACGAAATTACCTTCCGTAACTTTATGCTCTTCATCGGCCACGGGATTGCGTGTCCAGGCCTCAACCTGTACCTGGATGGAGCTGCGGCCTGTGGAAGATACAATGGTGTAGAAACTCACCACATCCCCGACTTCAATAGGGCGCATGAAAACCAGTTTGTCGATGGCCACCGTTGCCACCCTGCCGTGTGCAACCTGTCGGGCGCTCATCTCGGCCGCGAGATCCATCTGTGAGACAACCCAGCCGCCGAAAATATCATTATCCGGATTGGTGTCCCTTGGCATGGCCTGAACCCGGAGAGTCAGTTCCCCCTCCGGGTGGGGCAGGTGATCGGTTTTTAGTGTTTCCATACCTTTCTCCCTATTGGTAAACCTGTGATGGCAGCCATGTGATGATGCCCGGCCAGATAGCCATCAACGCCAGCAACAGCAGCTGGATCACGATAAATGGCGCCACCCCTTTATAGATATCGGTGGTGGCGACACTGCCCGGCGCAACACCCCGCAGGTAGAACAGGGCAAACCCGAACGGTGGCGTCAGGAACGAGGTCTGCAGGTTCACTGCAATCATGATGCCGAGCCAGATGGGATCCAGCCCCATGGCCAGCAATACCGGGCCGACGATAGGAACGACAACAAAGGTGATCTCAATAAAATCGAGGATGAAACCCAGCGCGAAGATGACGAGCATGACGATCAGGGTCGCGGTGAAGACGCCGCCCGGCATGCTCTCAAACAGTTCCTGGATCATTTCGTCGCCGCCGAAGCCGCGGAATACCAGCGAGAACACGGATGCACCGATCAGGATCAGGAAGACCATGCAGGTGACTTCGGTGGTGGAACGAACTACTTCGCCCGTCCGAGCCAGCGAGAGTTGTCCTTTAGCAAGCGCCAGCAATGTTGCACCCAATGCGCCAACAGCGGATGCTTCGGTGGGGGTTGCGATGCCCGCCATGATGGAGCCCAGTACGGCAAAGATCAGCAACAGCGGTGGTGCAAGGCTAAGCAGCAGTGATTTGTTGGAATCGTCATCATGGACCGGTTCGGCGACGGCAGGAGAACTTTCCGGTTTCAACCAGGCCATTACAACCAGCCAGGTAATGTAGAGTCCGACCAGAATTAATCCGGGAATCATGGCACCGACAAACAGGTCGCCAACAGAAACAGTCTTGGGCGAGAAGATACCCATGTCCAGCTGGGCCTGCTGGTAAGCTGTGGACATGACATCACCCAGCAGAACCAGCGCGATGGAGGGCGGGATAATCTGTCCCAGCGTGCCGGTGGCGCAGATGGTACCTGTGGCCAGTTTCGGGTCGTAACCCCGCTTCAGCATGGTCGGTAGGGAAAGCAGTCCCATCGTCACGACGGTGGCGCCGCAGATCCCGGTGCTGGCCGCCAGAAGCATGCCGACCAGTGTGACAGAGATGCCCAGCCCGCCACGTACCCGACCAAACAGGCGGGCCATGCCTTCCAGCAAATCTTCGGCGACACGGGATTTTTCCAGCATCACGCCCATCAGAACGAACAAAGGCACTGCCATCAGGGTTTGATTCGTCATGATACCGAACAGGCGGTTGGGCAGTGCGTGCAGGAAAGCAACATCAAATACGCCGGTTGCCGTGCCAAAGACGGCGAATGCCAATGCGGTTCCACCCAGGGAGAAGGCGACAGGATAACCGGCCAGCAATACCAGGCAGACCATCAGGAACATCAGCAGGGGAATCCATTCGCTCATGCGGCCTCCCGGGGTAGATTTTCAGCGTCTGCAGGCGGGGCATCATGACCGGTGAGAATCAGCAGGTTACGCAGTGTTTCCGCAACACCCTGAAGCATCAGCGTGGCCGTCAGAACAAGAATCAGGCTTTTCATCAGGTAGAGAGCCGGCAGTCCACCGGCTTCCTGTGAAGTTTCCCGTATCGCCCAGGACTGGCTGACATATTCCCAGCTCATCACGCCGATCAATACGCAGACCGGAAGCAACAGAAACAGGCTACCCAGGGCATTGACCAGCGCCTGACGGCGTGGCGAGAAGCGTCTGTAAAAAATATCAACCCGGACATGACC
The DNA here is from genome assembly GCF_057552235.1 of Kistimonas ophiarachnellae. Classification (NCBI taxonomy): domain Bacteria; kingdom Pseudomonadati; phylum Pseudomonadota; class Gammaproteobacteria; order Oceanospirillales; family Endozoicomonadaceae; genus Kistimonas; species Kistimonas ophiarachnellae. The sequence continues at coordinate 219,740 of NZ_BAAJPA010000004.1, forward strand.
GTTATGCTTGAGCGTCCAGGCGCAGGCAGACAGGAAAATTATGGTGTGAATCCAGGTGGCGGATTCCTGCAGGGCTATCGAACCCTGGTTAAACAGGTAACGCAGCAGGACAACCGTACAGACAACCAGCATCAGCAGCAGGTTAAGCCAGGCAACGGTGCGGCCGGTTTTCTCGGTAAAGTGATCGATTCCCTTTACCAGACTGCGGGTCAGGCGCACGCAGGTGTTCATGTAGCCCCCTGTTCTTATTGTTATCGGAGGATTATACCGAAACCCGCACGCCAGAGGCACCCGTTTGCGTGTCATGATTCTGTAATAACCCGTACATATATTCGTCATGTAACCACCGGATACTGATACGCGAAGGCCACGAGTACCCATAGCGGTTGAAAAGAACACGAAACACAGGAGAAAAGAATAATGAAACTGAAGAGTCTTGCGACAGCCCTGGCGTTGACCGCCGGTGTTGCCCTGACCGCCCAGGCTGCACCGAAGGTTGACAGCAACCTGCCAACCTACAGCAAGTCCAGCGGTGTATCCGGTAACCTTTCCAGCGTCGGTTCCGACACCCTGGCGAACCTGATGACCCTCTGGGCGGAAGGCTTCAAGCGTGAATACCCCAACGTTAATATCCAGATCCAGGCTGCAGGTTCTTCCACTGCACCGCCTGCTCTGACCGAAGGCACTTCCAACCTGGGCCCCATGAGCCGGAAGATGAAGGACAAGGAACTGGAAGCTTTTGAGAAGAAGCACGGTTACAAGCCGGTTGCTATCCCGGTTGCTATCGATGCCCTGGCGGTCTTCGTCAACAAGGATAACCCGATCCAGGGACTGACCATGTCCCAGGTGGACGCCATCTTCTCCTCAACCCGCAAGTGTGGCAACGATGCTGCCATTAAGGACTGGGGGGACACCGGACTCAATGGTTCCTGGGGAAGCCGTGATATCCAGCTGTATGGCCGTAACTCGGTTTCCGGTACTTATGGCTACTTCAAGAAAAAAGCACTCTGTAAAGGTGACTTCAAGAACAATGTCAATGAACAGCCTGGTTCTGCTTCTGTTGTTCAGTCCATCAGTGCGTCTGTGAACGGCATCGGTTATTCCGGTATCGGTTACAAAACCTCCAGCGTCCGTACCGTACCGCTGGCGAAGAAGCCGGGCCAGCCTTTCGTTGATGCAACCGCTGACAATGCTGTTACCGGTGCATATCCGCTGTCACGTTTCCTCTATGTTTATATCAACAAGCAGCCTAACAAGCCGCTGACTCCGCTGGAGCGTGAGTTTGTGAAGATGGTGTTGTCTCAGCAGGGACAGGAAGTGGTTGTGAAAGATGGTTACATCCCGCTGCCAGGCAAGGTTGTGCAGAAGACGCTGAAGCAACTGGATATCCTTTAATAACCAGACGCTGTGGCAGTCAATGATTAAGGTAACGGGTTCGTTGCCTTGACCCGGATGCCTCAACCACTAATGTGAATGTGGTTGAGGCGTTACTGTGTGAGCACACCGGAAACGCTCCAGTTGTTCTGCCCGCTAACACAGTTGTCAGGCAGTTTTCACTATCCAGACGGTATATTCCCTGTTCTATTAGCCAATTTCTGGTTTATCACTATGCTTCCACCAGGAGCTGCAGGGAGCGGCTTCCCATATTATCCTCCCGCCGATTTGCCGGGCACTACTCAAGAACTTTCAGATGCCACGACACAGACGGGTTTGGACAGGGTTGAGGAGCCGGAATATCCAGAGCCCGAAACACCGGAAGTGACAGGTTTACCTGGCGATGTATTGACAGAAAAAGAAAGAAACGCCCTGACCGCTTTGAAAACAGCAGTGGGGCATTTTATCCATGAAAATCAAAACTACATCATCCATGGCGGCATTGCTCTGGCGTTGCAATTACAGCATCAACAGTTGACAGAAAAAGAAATCGTGACGCTACAAAGAGAGGAAAATATTCCTGTAAATTTTTGGCTGTCTCTGGATGAACATCGACAAAAGGACATTGACCTTGTTTGCCCAGTTGGCGCGCCGGATATTGATAATCTGATCAGTCGATTGAGTCATTCACTCTCGCTCGCTCATATGAAAGGCCACTGTGAAATAGTGCGAGGTGGGACACGTTCTGAGCACATAGTTGTCTGGGATCCCAGGAAAAATAACGCACGCGGAAAATATGATTATATTCCTACGTGCTGTGTTACGAGTATCTTTATTTTAAGGCGTGATCCTAAAAAAAGTAAACTGTTAACCATCGATATTACTCATCCGCTCAAAGAAGAACCTGCAGAAATCTTGATATACAACAGGCCTTGTCGAAAAGAAACAGAGCTCATTAATGTCAAATTTGGAGAGTTTAGATTTGATGCAAAAGTTAACACTGTTAGGCAGTGGGTTCGAGATCAGCTGGGGGCTTTAAATAATACGATTGAAGTTGAGCAAGGGGAAGATAATAAGTTTTTTAATCGGCTTAATTTAATGGTGAAGTTGGCATCCACGGGAATAGTAAAAGAGGGGCGATGTAATATTGTAAAAGAAATTTTATTAGGCTTGGCGAAGCCTGTATATCCAATAAAGCTGGATAAGTATGATAAACAAACCCAAACCCTGCCGCCTATACCGAAAATAATAATAACAAGAGAGAGTCAGACCATTACGATACCAAAAATAATCATTACCAGTGAGTCTCAGACAGCTTCACCCATGACCATTTCAAAAGAAACGTCTATGGAACAAATAGCAGTGGGAGAGAAAGAGTGTCAGGCAGGGTGTCCATCTGTTCTCCAAAAGAACAAGGAAACTTTACGAAGACCATCAAAGTCCCATAGAAGCATTCAGGTAGAGCCGCTCACCCTGCATCAAAGGGTTCAAGCTGACCTGATAGGAGTAGAGGGTCATGACAAGACTGCCAAACTACTTTGTGCAATGGTTGATAAAGACACTCAAACGCAAATCCCGGAACAATTGCAAAAACAGCCAGAGCCGTCAGTTAGACCCAAGGAAACTGTTAGGAAAAAAAGCAGAAAAGCCACAATAAAACAGATGGGTGAAATAAAACAAGAGGAAGAAAATAAAAAGCAAGAAATTGAAGTTATGAAGTGTTATCTATCTAAAATTATAGAGGAAAAGGAAGGAATAGTATTACGCAAGGCAAAGAGGGAGGAAGTAATTTATAAAGTGGTAAAGTTGTGTAGAGTTAATGAATTGTTGGAGTGCTACGACGTCATCATAAATACTTGTTCTATTAAAGGATATATTGGTATTTATGGTAGGAATGAGTTTAAATCTCTATTCATAGATTTCCCTAGACGCCTTATTGGAAAATTTGATGCTATAGATAAGGTTGTCAAAAATCTTGATGATCTGCAGTATATTGAAACAATGGCCATATGTCACGTGGCAAAAATTCATGTGTCAGATTGGGTAAGAGTTGTGGAAGCTAACTTAAAATGTATGGGGGGAGAATATTCTGATCTGTTGGAAGTGCAATGGGTAAATGCCGAATTCAGTCATTTTCGATATATTTGTGAGGCTGTATATTGGATAAATAGATATTGTAGCAGTGAATATTCTACAGTTGCCGTATTAAAAATGCTAAGTCTTAGCTTGAAGAAACAGGATGAAAAGTTTATAAAAAATTATCCAAAGATTAGGCAGCTCGTTGAAGAATTTCCTTTTGCATTAGAGTATTTAGAAAAAGCATTTAAGGTCTTCAGGCAGGAGGAGTTTTCGACTTTTTATTTTCTTGATCTTAAGTTGAAAATAAGTAATGAGGTGTATAGAAGCAAGCATCAAGAGCAAGGTACGTCACAAGATGTAGACGAGGTAATAAAATATATTAATCAGTTGAAAAAGCCTCGATTACATTGTTCAGATTTGGAAGATCTATTTGATTTGTGCTGTAAAAATGGAATGTGCAGGTTTGCTTTTATGATTTTGAAAAGTTATCTGAAGTTTTATGTGAATGATAAAGCTTATCGGGATGAATCTAAGAAGAGACATTTTTTACAAAAGCTAAGTGTTGAAGTCATTCAGGAACTCTACAATTCGATGACTAACGCTGAGGTGCCGGAGTCCATAGACACTACTAATAAGGAAGACGTTGAGTCTGGCTATCATTGTACATTGTACCAACAGGACTTGGTGAATACCGTTTCGAGGTTTTTTGAAATACTAATGGAAGAATATAAAGGCTTAAAAAGTGTGAAGGAGCCAGATCTGGAAGCACGCTTGAATCAATGGGGTAATTTGTACCGTCAATTCAGGCAAAAAGCGTCTACGTCACAAGCGCAAGCCACTGCAGTAGAAGAACAGGCTGATGCCCCATCGATGACAGAAACCCTTCCAGTGTCTGCTAGCCAGGAAGTCGATGATGTCTTGGAAATATTAGCAGATACAGTGATCCCCTTGGCATCGGGCGAAAGTAGCAGCAGTGAAGATACAGTGCCTGATAGTTCAACGTCCGGTGAGTATGATCTTGAAGATAATCTACGCGCAGAATAAACAGCTAAAACTGTCATCCACCTGCTCAATGACAATACCTTCTCAGTTGTATTGATGAAGAAGCACACATCGGTTTAATGATACGTTGACTGATTGTCAGGTTTCTGTTCCGTGCGTTAAACGTCTTTCTTGGGTGTTGTTCTTGTTTGAGTCCTGGTGCGGAAATACCTGGCGTACCAAACACCGAACAGGGTTACAAGGTAAGCCGCTAATAATACGCCATATTTGGGTGCATGCCTGCGGTCGGTTATGGCGTAAAACGTATCGCGTATCCAATCGGACCACTGTTCTTTTCCCGTTGCCTTTTGCGGCAGGCAGCCTTTTATTCCGGCGGAAATATCAATGGCCGGTTCAGGTAGCCGGGCCACACGAGAGAGGGTGTCTTCACTGATAGCAAATCCCCAGGTGCTGAAATGCCCGGCCAGGTTGTGGACAGTAATGTTCGACAGCAGTTCAAAAAAATAGTCCAGTCGCTGTTGATGGCCGCTATCCAGCAATTGCTGATTGGTGGCATCGGTGTTTTCCCGGTAATGGCGGGCAATCTCCCTGAAAATGCGCCATCCCTTTCCGGGGTATGCCTCTATTACCTGTGCCAAAAAGACCGCCCTGGCCCTGTTGTCATCAAATGAGTCATCCCTGAACTGGTGATAGCCCAGGCAATTGTCCAGTTTTGTCTTTGCGCTATGGTAGGCGCTGAACGCGCTCAGGTAGGACTGGTTGAATACGCGAACGCTGACATATTCAGCGGTTAACTGGGCGACTGAATCGTCATTCAGGGCATCCAGCAATGTTTGTTGAAATAACAGATGCCCGAGTTCATGTGCAATGCTGCTTGCACGCAACAACTCATCAGGCTCAAGGGATGCCGTTTTGGCAAGAGAGGAATCGCTGGATGCAATTTTTATCAGCAGGTTTATTATGCCCGCATTCTGATTGATCTTGATGTTGCGCTCCCCCCCCACTACATAGGCTTTAAAATTGGGCGGCAGGTTGTCCTGGACGATAATAAAGTTTCCGTCTCCGGGATGGTGTCGTCGATCTGTCACCCTGTGGCCCGTTTCCAAGCCCCACAGGGACAAGGTCTCTGTCGTGATCCTGTCAAGCAACGCCGTGAATGTGGAAGGATTATCCAGGGCCTGAAGTTGTTCGGACGTCAGGAGTGTCGTCATCCGCTTTCCCTCAAGGATGGCCCATGGTGCGGGTTTGCGTCGTGTTTCCTGCCAGCCTTCGTTGTGCGCGCCTTCCCTGCTACTGAAGTAAGGTGCTTCTACCGCGCCCTCCAGGGTAACGAGCATGTCACAGATAGTGTTTTTATAGGACAACAGGGAAAGCGTGCCGCCATACGCCGTCCTGATTCGGGTCGCGCTTACTGTGGCGGCTTCGGGGTTGAGTCTGATCTCGTATGACAGTTGAGGGGGGCGCATGTAGTAACCACTTTCCCTGACAACCGGGAAATAGGGGTTAACGTTACCATGCAGGTTAATGGAAAGGTGAAGGTCAAAGTTTCGCCGTTGACAGCCCTTCCCGGGACTCACTTCTACAGCAACGGTGATGATATCGCCAGGCACTGCATACAGTCCGGTCATTGCCTGGTTGACCGGCAAGCTGTCCTGGTAGTGGGGAACCCCGTACTTGATCACCAGTGGGGTGAAACGCTGCGCAAACGCAAAGGTGCGCAGGACGCGCGGAGCATCGTCCGAAACCCTTAAAGGAAAGCCGTCAACGCGTGGGACATTCACCGGAATCATCAGGTTTTGCAGCCCGTAAATCAGCCTGCGTTTTTGTTCAAGTGCTACCAGGTCATCGTTATTAATGCTGACAGGGTACGTTATGGCTGCGTCGTTCCTGGCAATCAATGTACGCACCTCAGGATCCTGGCGGTTGATCATCCAGAATGTCATGAGCCGGGCTTGCCTGGGGTTCGTCAGGAAGTCGTCAGCGTAGGCCAGATCGGCATAACACGGCCTTGTGTGACGGTGAAAGAAGAGCGCATGCCTGCCTGTTAAAAAATGCTGGTTAACATAGTCCAGGAATGTGCCTTGATCAGAACAGTTGGCGAGAAAAAGGTCGCAATAGAGATGCTCATGGATACGAGTCAGTCGCTTTGACTGAACATTGCCTGAAACACAGCGACCATCATGGGTTTTCAACTGCTTATTGTGATACTGCCACAACTGGTTCCTCGTGCCGGTGCAGCCACTGATGGCGATTTTTTCCTGTTCCGGTCGGTATTCAATACACCGGGTATCGCCATTATGCATGGTTATCCCCAGCAGGCTGAAACCGTCAAATCCGGAATGATGGTGGGCATCCTCATGGGGAAGCGGTTTGGCGCTGGGCGTGGGAATGGGAATGGGCTTTTCATTCACGGCTTTACTGAGGCTGGGCATCTTGTTGTGGGGCATTCGATCCAGTGATTGATAAACTGCATCGAGATGTCGTGCGGTGGACTTGTCATCATACTGCCGGTGAGGGAAAACAGAACCTGATGATCCGGCAGGCAGTAAACCTGCAGGGACGACTGGACGTGATGCTGTTTCACTGCTGTCGCCATGCCCGAGACCTGCCACTCTGCGGGGTATGGCCGTTCGAACTGCACCTGCTGCCAGTAGCAATCCGGCCGTGTTGACAACAACGGGTACTCCGGCGACCAGTCCCGATGTCAACAGTAATCCACAGGCTGATACTACAGAGACAGTTTTTACCATTCCCCACAGGGTGAACTTGCCGGTGGATTTCCGAGGGGAACGCGGGTTTTCAAAACCAGCCTTCTTCGGCGAAGGCAGGATTGCTTGTTTTGCTACTGGTTTCATTGTTTTTGAACCGGAGAGTATTTACGTGATGGCAAAGCCCTGTTTACTGACAGATTGATAATCTGTAGATCCGAACTTACTCCGGCCAATGTCAAAGTTGACTGACCGAAGGGTTATTTCTGCCGTCAAAAAATCGGGCACAGTTATCTGGCCTTCACTGTTGCGCCTGGTTACTCATCACTGGATCGGGAATGAAGGGGTGTAATATTTCTGTCACATAGTCTGGTTACCTTACGCTCATAACAAAAACCGGACCTGGTCATGAACGAACAAGGCATAGCAGCAGCGCCTGAGCTTCACTTCGATACCCCGGCCCTGAAGCGTTACGGGAATCGTCGGCGGCTCAAGGATAAAGCGGCGCGATGGGGGATCGCCACCGGCGGCATTGGCATTATTGTCGCGATCCTGCTGATCTTTTTTTACCTGCTTTATGAGGTCGCACCGTTGTTTCGTTCGGCCGAGATGTCGCGTGAGGCCAGTTACACCTTGCCGGTGCCTTTATCCAATCAGTCTTCGGACGTCTTGTTCCTGACCATGGAAGAGCAGGCTGAACAGGGCCTGCGAGTGATGGCTGATGGTCAGGCCGTGTTCTTTGATACCCTCTCCGGCAACCAGATACGGGCGTTCAGCCTGCCATTGCCTGACGGTTCTGTTATTACTTCCATAGACCGGGCAGGCCCCGCCAGCCCGTTGATGGTGGCCGGGCTGTCCGATGGTCACGCCATCGTTTTCAAGCATGAATACCGTATCACCTGGCCAAATGATCAGCGGGTTATTACGCCTTCGATTGTTTATCCCTATGGTGAAACGCCAATAGCCCTTTCTCGTAATGGTAAGCCGCTGACAGAGGTGGCGATTCAGGACGGTGAGGAGCAGTTACTGCTTGCCGGTAGCAGTGGTCAGCGTCTGTTCATGACAGCGTTTACCAAGGAAGAGGATTTCCTGACTGAAGAGATCACGCTGGAAGAGCAACGTGTGGATTTACCGGCGGTGGCCGGTGAGGTCAGAAAGCTGCTGATTGATCCTGACCAGCACTGGCTGTATGCACTGAACGGCAATGACAGCCTGTCGCTACTCTCTATCCGAAATGTTAACCAGCCTGAGTTAGTCGATACCATCGACCTGGCCGAGGGCACAGCCACCGTGACGGCTGCAGAGTTCCTGTTAGGCGGTATCTCGCTGCTGATTGGTGACAGCCAGGGACATATCAGCCAGTGGTTCATGGTACGGGATGAGGAGCGCAAGCAGCAGCTGACCCGAATCCGCGATTTTCAGCTGGGTGACCAGCCTGTCACGGGGATTGTGTCCGAACATCGCCGCAAGGGTTTCCTGGCCGTTGATGCCACCGGTTCGGCCGGGCTGTTTAATACCACGGCCAGACGCACATTGCTAACTGTGCCCGTTACGGATAGTGCCATTGATACGCTGGGCATATCACCGAGGGGCAATGCCCTGCTGGTCAAATCACCGGAAGGGCTTGAGTTCTGGCGTATTGAGAATGAGCATCCGGAAGTTTCCTGGTCAGCCTTGTGGGACAAGGTCTGGTATGAGTCGTACGAGCAGCCGGAATATATCTGGCAGTCCTCAGCCTCCAACAATGACTTTGAACCCAAGCTGAGCCTGATGCCGCTGGCATTCGGCACGCTGAAAGCGGCGTTCTATGCCATGTTGCTGGCGGCGCCCCTGGCGATCTGCGGTGCGATTTATACGGCATACTTCATGGCGCCGGGACTGCGTCGCAAGGTCAAGCCGGTTATCGAGCTGATGGAAGCCCTGCCCACCGTTATCCTCGGTTTCCTGGCCGGACTCTGGCTGGCGCCTTATATCGAGAATAACCTGACAGGCATTTTTGCCTTACTGCTGATCGTGCCGTTTGCCATTCTGGGTTTTGCCTTCTTCTGGGATCGGTTGCCGGTTGAATGGCGCAGTCGGGTGCCTGATGGCTGGCAGCCGCTGATCCTGGTGCCTGTCATACTGCTGGCCGGATGGGGGGCCCTGGGCGCCAGCGGTACACTGGAACATCTCTTCTTTGGTGGCGATATGCGCGCCTGGATCACCAATGATCTGGGGATTGCTTACGACCAGCGTAACGCCCTGGTTGTTGGCCTGGCGATGGGCTTTGCTGTCATTCCCACCATTTTCTCCATTGCTGAAGACGCCATTTTCAGTGTGCCCAAGCACCTGACTTATGGCTCGCTGGCGCTGGGTGCGACGCCGTGGCAGACCCTGACCCGCGTCGTACTGCTGACCGCCAGTCCCGGTATCTTCTCGGCAGTGATGATCGGTATGGGCCGTGCGGTGGGTGAAACCATGATCGTCCTGATGGCGACGGGTAACACGCCCATCATGGATGCCAATATCTTCGAGGGCATGCGAACCCTGGCCGCCAATATCGCGGTGGAAATGCCGGAGTCCGAAGTCGGCAGCAGCCATTACCGGATTCTGTTCCTGGCGGCATTGACCCTGTTCCTGTTCACCTTTGTCGTGAACACGCTGGCGGAGTTGGTGCGACACCGCCTCAGAACCAAATACAGCTCCCTGTGATAACCGCAGTACAAGAATAGGCAGGCAGAGAGAATGCGAATAACAGTCGGCAAATGGTTTCAGGGGGGCTCGCCCTGGGTCTGGCTTAACGCCGGGGCGGTGGCTATCAGTCTGGTGATGGTGGTTGGACTCCTCGCCCTGATTGCAGTGAGAGGCCTGGGGCATTTCTGGCCGGCAGCCATCGTCGCTGCAGACTATCGGGTACCTGGTCAGGAAAGCCGTCAGGTGCTGGGACAACTGGCAGATTCGGAAGCGGTCTCCGGTGAGCGCTTGCGTGGTGCCGGGTTACCGCTGGACCCTTCACTGGAGGTAGTTGAGCGTAGCCTGGTCAAGGTGGGTAACCGGGATGTCACCGGCAGCGACTTTGCCTGGGTGGTCGAGCCCTGGCTGCAGGATGCGCATTACCCGGAAAATGTGATGGCCGTTGAGCGTCGTGAGTGGGGTAATTTCTACGGCTATCTCAAGGCGGTGCGGGAAGGGGACAAAACTGTAGCGACTGGCGATCAGGCCTGGGAAACATTCCAGCAGAGGATTGCACGGGCTTTGGCCATCCACGACCAGATTTACCAGATTGAGAAGCACGACATCGGCAGTATCAATGCCCGCCTTGAACGTCTGCGCCTGAAAGAGCGGGGACTGGAACTGAAGGGTAATACGACACCTGCCGTGTTGGCCGGTATTCAGGCTGAGCGGGCGGCGCTGGATGCCGAGTACAAGGTGCTGGAGCAGCAGCTGGGTGAATTGTATGTGGCGTTTAACCGCGACAGCGCAGTTGCTGAAACGGCCGATGGTCAGGAAGTTATCCTGTCGATGGGCAAGGTGGTTCGGGCTTATCAACCCAATGCCATGGGGCAGGTGGATAAACTGGCGTTCTATGGCGACAAGCTCTGGGAGTTTGTCAGTGACGACCCGCGCGAAGCCAATACCGAGGGTGGCATTTTCCCGGCTATTTTCGGCACGGTGATGATGGTGATTTTGATGTCCATTATCGTGACGCCGTTCGGTGTGATCGCCGCTGTTTACCTGAGGGAATATGCCGGACAGGGCTTCGTGACACGTTCCATTCGTATCGCCGTGAACAACCTGGCGGGTGTGCCTTCCATTGTGTATGGCGTGTTTGGCTTGGGTTTCTTCGTCTATTTCCTGGGTGGACAGATGGATCAGCTGTTTTTCCCGGAGGCGCTGCCGGCGCCAACCTTTGGTACGCCAGGTCTGATGTGGGCGGCAATCACCCTGGCGCTGCTGACCTTGCCGGTGGTGATCGTCGCGACAGAAGAAGGTTTGGCACGCATTCCCCGTTCTGTGCGTGAGGGTAGCCTGGCCTTGGGGGCGACCAAGGCGGAAACACTCTGGCGGGTCGTTCTGCCCATGGCCAGCCCGGCAATGATGACAGGATTGATTCTGGCGGTTGCCCGTGCTGCTGGTGAAGTAGCGCCACTGATGCTGGTGGGTGTGGTCAAGCTGGCGCCGAGTCTGCCACTGGATGGCAACTATCCGTTCCTGCACCTTGACCAGAAGTTTATGCACCTGGGCTTCCACATCTATGATGTCGGATTCCAGAGCCCGAACGTTGAAGCGGCCCGTCCGCTGGTGTACGCCACGGCGCTGTTGCTGGTGATCGTGATTGCGGTACTGAATCTGTCGGCTGTGGCCATCCGCAACAGCCTGCGTGAAAAATATAAAACGCTGGAAGTGTAACCGGCGATAACCTGTTTCGAATGGAATGGTGACAAGATGAGCGAGACACTGGCAGTAGCCCCTGAAACGCGCACAGCCCCTGAAGCGAAGCCGGTGACGCCGGGTGTTGAAGAATCACAGGCGCGTACCCACAGTATTGATATGGACAGCCTGGGGCGTGGAATTCGCAAGTTAAGACTTGAAGATGAAGAGACCTGCCTCGATATCCGGAACCTGAATCTGTTTTACGGCGACAAGCAGGCGCTTCACGACATCAGCCTGACGATCCCGAAAAAGCGGGTGACGGCGTTTATCGGACCGTCCGGCTGCGGCAAGTCAACGTTGCTGCGCAGCCTGAACCGGATGAATGACCTGGTAGATGGTTGTCGTGTAGACGGCAAGATCATGCTGGAAGGTCAGGATATCTATGACAAGCGGGTTGAAGTGTCTGACCTGCGTCGCCGGGTTGGCATGGTGTTCCAGAAACCCAATCCGTTTCCCAAGAGTATTTATGAAAATGTCGCTTACGGGCTCCGTATCCAGGGGATCAACAAGAAGCGGACACTGGATGAAGTTGTGGAGTGGTCCCTGAAAGGGGCGGCCCTCTGGGATGAAGTGAAAGACCGGCTGCATGAAAGCGCCCTCGGGATGTCCGGCGGTCAGCAGCAGCGACTGGTCATTGCCCGAACCATTGCCGTGGAACCGGAAGTGCTGTTGCTGGATGAACCGGCGTCGGCGCTGGACCCGATCTCCACACTGAAGATTGAAGAACTGATTAACGAGCTCAAGAGCCGCTACACCATCGTCATCGTGACCCATAATATGCAACAGGCCGCGCGGGTATCCGACTATACCTCGTTCCTTTACATGGGGCAGCAGATCGAGTTTGGCGACACGGATACCGTATTCACCAATCCGACGCAGAAAAAGACCGAAGATTACATCACGGGTCGTTATGGTTGATGTGTGTCGTGTATGAATTGGGCAGGCTGAGGAAAACAGGAAATGCCGATTGAAACCAAGTCCGATGAGATTACTCATCACATCTCCCAGCAGTTCAATAATGACCTGGATGAACTGCGTAACCAGTTGCTGGCCATGGGTGGCGCGGTGGAGAAACAGGTATCCGACGCGATCCGCGCGCTGATTGATGCTGACAGTGAGCTGGGCTTATCCGTCCGTGAAAAGGACACCGACATCAATTACATGGAAGTGTCCATTGACGAGAATGTCTCTCGGGTACTGGCCCGTCGACAGCCGGCAGCCAGTGACCTGCGTCTGGTGATCGCCTGTACCAAGGCGGCTACCGACCTGGAGCGTATCGGCGATGAAGCCTCCAAGATTGCCCGCTTTGGCATCAGCCTGAGCGAGCAGGGCGAAGCACCGCGCGGCTATGTGGAAGCACGGCATATCGGCTCCCATGTCCGCAAGATGGTACAGGACGCCCTGAACGCGTTTGCCCGTTTCGATGCCGACATGGCGCTGGCGGTAGTGCAGGAAGACAAGTCCGTGGACCGGGAATACAAGTCCGCCATGCGTGAGCTGGTGACGTATATGATGGAAGATCCCCGCTCCATTACCCGGGTGCTCAACATCATGTGGGTGCTGCGTTCACTGGAGCGCATAGGCGACCATGCCCGTAATATCGCGGAATACGTGATCTACCTGGTGAAAGGCACCGATGTACGACACATTGGCATCAAGCGGATGAAAGCGGAAGTGTTTGAGGATTAAGCATTATTGTGCTGGCAACGATTCGCCTCATACGCTTGTGAGGCGGATGTTGCGGTTTTTCCACTGAGAAGATGCATCTGTCCAGGTCAGTAGCCTGACAGGCAAGCTGAAAATGTAACGCCGTTGCGCGTCATATACAGAATCTGCTATTGCGGCTTTACGTCCGGTTGATTCCCTCTTTTCTGCTCAATGATATTGATTCCAATACATAACGCATTGTCCATTTCTACCTTGATGAAATTATCTGAACGGGTTGGAAATAGTTAGTTGAGTTAACACTTGATCACAGGTCAATGGCAGTGTGACTGACTTTCCTGCGGGAAAAACAGGACACTCATATAAAACCTGTTAAGTATTTGAATATTGCCATGGCTGTGCCTTTTTATGAAAACAGCTGTGATCCATTGAACTAATTCTGACGAACCCTGTCTATGAAGGCTCGAGATTTCAAACCTTTGAGCATGTGACGATGTAAATTGTGGGAGACTCATGCACTTCAATGTAGCCTTGGGACAATGCGATTTTATATCAGCACGCCATCAGGCGATGTCGCGCTCTTCACAGACACCCGATAAATATACCCGCAAACGAACAAACGTTGTGTCCGTGCTCGACTATTTACGGTTGCGAAGTCGGCAGGAACCCTGTCATTGGGACAAACGGTCCCTGATCAGCGAAAGGCTGATAACAGCGGTTTTAAAACAGGGTGGCGTTGAACCCGGTTACGAACTTGAACTTGAGCTTGGGGTTTCGCTGTCCAGTGACGTCTGTGACATCAAAACACTGGTTCCCCTGGGCAAATCTCGCCTGTTATCTCAGTCCAGCGATAACACCTGGCAGGTCTGGTCAAGAAAAGGCCCGAAGTGGTCCGCGGTTAAGCTTCCTGCGGATAGTCACCCTGGTGACGCCATCAGCACGATCAAGGCATTGGATCACCGAAGCCTTCTGAAACTGACAACATCAGGCAACCTGTTTCTATTGCCGGAAACACCGGCAGGCGAATGGTTGGAGCGTGAGCTCGCTCTACCCGGTGTCCGGCCGGAAAACGTCTTCATGGTATGCGACGGATTCCTGGTAGCCGGGTTCACGAACACAAATCCGGTCGCCCTGGTCAGGCTGGATGACGGCAGCTGGACATCCGGAGAGATACAATCGCAAGAGGAAATTTACCTGGGCAATTACGGTGGCGGCACGTTTATTTCGGATAACCATCTGCTGCTATGGTCGCGGCAAAAATCGTCTGCGTGGCTCCTGACGTATGATCCGGTAACGAAAACGCCCTCACTAGATCATGGTGAACTGGTTACAAGCCAAGCGCACGAGCCATTTAACGTCCTGCACGTGGGCCAGAGAGAGGTAGTGGTCTGGGAAAAATACGGTAATACGTTGAATTTCTACAAAGTAACAACCGATGGGGAATTGTCCTGGCATTACCACTGCCTGGGCAACTTCGCTATTGAAAATGTTTTGCAACTGGAAAACACACGTTTACTGGTGTGGGCTAATGATCGCCCATTACGATTTTTTTACAGAGGTTACAAGGAAGGCGAGGTTGAGTGGCTTAGATTGGATGACAGGATTCCTCAATACTCGCCACCATCGATGCACTGGTTCAAGGAAATGGCAAGCGGGTATCTTTTGGCAGGTTCACGTTCCGCACTGACGCTTTTTAAAGAGCACTCTGCGAACGTATGGAGTTGTAAACACCATTTTCTCCCGATAAACCAAAGCATAGGCATCGTATGGAAACATCCATTCATACTGTCATCTTTAAGAGGCGATACAGGAAAACTCATCATAAGCTTCTTCAAAAACAAGACGTTGTTTAAAGTCAGCCTCCTCCTTAAAAATATCACGGAGGCCACTGGCGACATGGATATTTTCATGCTGGATAATGAACGTCTGGTCTGCCGAATTCCCCATAAAGTGAGTGGACAAAATCAGGAGGCCCCCGCTCATTCTGCGAACCGCTGTCGTCTGTATGAAGGGGATTTATGGCGCTGTATCAGCGAGAGCCTGTCCAAAGGTTGTCCGTAATGCTTAAGTTTTCCCGTACGCGACACTGGAAACGACTGAGATCGTGAACCACAAAACGTTCAAGGCTGCTCAGAAAGCATGGTTCCTTCTTTCATCGCAGGTAGTCCGGATTCCGGGAGGCGACTGATTTCTCGAACAGATGGGGACTGAGAGTCTAATCTTTTCTGTTAATAGCCATTAATTATACCGGTGTGACAATACCTGTTACCCGGAGAGGACAGGATGTCTCCCCATGGCCCGTGTGACAGAACAGCGCGCTTTCCTTAACCGGCCCGGCGAGGGATCAACACAGCTTGATCCCCTGCTGGATTGCCTGGTCATTATTACCCGGTTATTGGGCCAGCCCCGGAGTGCTGAAGTGCTTCGCCAGGGCTTGCCTGTACAACAGCATCGGCTGGATTGTCCGCTGTTTATTCGTGCCGCCGAACGGGCGGGGTTTTCCGCACGGCTGCTCAACACCCGTCTCCATGACATCTCTCCCCTGGTCACACCGGTTGTCCTGTTGCTCAGGGACGGTCGCGCCTGCGTGATGACGGCGATTGACCGTGGTCGTAAAAAAGCGCGGATTATCCAGCCGGAATCGGGCGAGGGAAGTCGGGACGTCACCTTCGCGCAGCTTGAGCAGGAATACACCGGGCACGCGTTCTTCATCCGTGAACAATACCGTTATGACGAGCGGGCGGAGGCGAATCTGCACGTGCGTTCACGCCACTGGTTCTGGGGCACCTTGTCCCGTTCCTGGCGAATTTACCGGGATGTGTTGCTGGCGTCCGCGCTGATTAACCTGTTTGCTGTCGTCAGTCCCCTGTTCGTGATGAACGTCTATGACCGGGTAGTGCCGAATAATGCCATTGAAACGCTCTGGGTGCTCGCCATTGGCGCACTGGTCGTGTTCAGTTTCGATACCGTGCTCAAGTTAATGCGGAGCCACTTCATTGACCTGGCCGGGAAGAAATCAGACATCTTACTTTCGTCGCGTATCTTTGCCCGGGTCATGGGGATGACAATGGCCAACCGTCCCCGGTCGGTGGGCGCCTTTGCCCGTAAATTGCAGGATTTTGAAAGTATCCGTGAATTTATTACGTCCTCGACGGTGACTGCCCTGGTGGATCTTCCCTTTGCCCTGCTGTTGCTGACCGTCTTGGGCTTTATCGGCGGACCGCTGGTGATGATCCCGCTGACCGGCATGGCGCTGATCGCCCTGTATGGCGTGATTATCCAGCGTCCCCTGGCGAAGACGATTGATAACACCGTTCGGGCATCGGGTCAGAAGAACGCGATGTTGATTGAGAGTCTTTCGGGGCTTGAGTCCATCCGGGCGGCCAGGGCGGAAGGGGAGCTGCAGGGTCGCTGGGAAAAAAGCGTGGGACATATTGCCCGCTGGAGTGCCCGCAGCAAGTTGCTGACGGCGTCATCCGGTGTCGTGGTGGGCTTTGTGCAGCAGCTGGTGACCGTGGCGCTGATTGTGGCCGGGGTTTACCTGATTATGTCGGGAGAGCTGAGCATGGGTGGCCTGATTGCCTCGGTGATGCTCGCGGGCCGCTGTCTGGCGCCCATGGCGCAAATTGCGTCACTGTCCACCCGCTACAACCAGGCCCGCGCTGCGCTGACGGAGCTCAATAATGTCATGCAGCAGCCGCTTGAAAAGCCTGAGGAAAAGCAGTTTGTTCACAGGTCGCGCCTGCAGGGGCATATTGAATTTACCCATGTCTCTTTTCAGTACCCGAAACAGCAGGGAAAAGCGCTGGATGATGTCAGCTTCGCCATCAAACCGGGGGAAAAGGTGGGCATTATCGGTCGCAGCGGTTCCGGCAAGACGACGCTGAACCGCCTGTTGCTGGGGTTATATCCGGCGGCATCCGGCGCCGTGCGGTTTGATGGGCTGGACAGCCGGCAGATTGATCCGTCCGATCTTCGCCGTAACATCGGAACGCTTTTGCAGGACAGCAGTCTTTTTTATGGCAGCGTTCGGGACAACATCACCCTGGGCGCGGGATTCGTCGAAGATGCCGCACTGCTGGGAGCGGCTGAAATTGCCGGGGTGATGGATTTCGTCCGGCATCACCCGGAAGGGCTGGAGATGCCGGTCGGGGAGCGGGGCGCGAACCTGTCCGGCGGGCAGCGTCAGTGCGTGGCGCTGGCGCGGGCGTTGATCACCGATCCACCGGTCCTGCTGCTGGATGAACCCTGCACCACCCTCGACAACACCAGTGAATACCTGGTCAGGCAGCGGTTAAAACACTATCTCCGGAGTAAGACGCTCATCATGGTCACCCACAAAGGGACGATGCTGGAACTCGTCGACCGGCTGATCGTGCTGGATCATGGCCAGGTGATCGCCGATGGGCCTAAGCAGCAGGTGTTGCAGTCTTTGGCGGCCTCTGTGCCACCGGCGGCGCAGGAGGCCCGGTCATGATCAAAACGCCTGCGCGACCCCCTGCAGCCAAGCCTCGCCCCTCTACAGCCAGGCGCAACAGGAAACAACCCCGAAGTCCTGACAGGCGTCGGGATGCTGCTGATATCAATTTTATGGCAGATATCCATGCGGCCCAGCTGCAGGATGCTCCTGCCGGAGCACGCTCGTTGCTGTGGATGGGGTTGGTGGCCGTGCTCGCCGTACTCTTCTGGATGGCCTGGGCTGAAGTGGATGAAATTACGCGGGGCAGTGGCAAGGTGGTTCCCTCCTCGCGACTGCAGGTCGTGCAAAACCTTGAAGGGGGCATATTGGATGCTATTTATGTGTCGGAAGGCGATCAGGTTGAGGTAGGCCAGACACTGATGCACCTCGATGAAATCCGCTTTTCATCCTCCCTGCAGGAAGCGGAGGTTGAGTATTACAGTATCCTGGCGACCATCGCGAGATTGCGGGCGGAAGCTGAACAACGGCCGTTAACCTTTCCCCGTGCACTGGACCGGTTTCCTGCTTATCGGGACCGGGAGCAGGCGCTGTACCGCAGCCGACGCCAGAGCCTGGAAACCAACCTGACCATTGTCCGGGAACAGACCGCACAACAGGAACAGGCATTACGTGCCCTGAGAAGCCGTCGTGCGCATCTGCAGAAAAGTTACGATCTCAGTCGCAAAGAACTGGAGCTGACCCGGCCAATGGCTGAGAAGGGCGTGATCTCTGAAGTTGAATTGATCCAGCTTGAACAGAAGGTCAATGATCTGCTGGCTGAACTGCGCAATGCTGAGCTGGATATGCCCCGGCTGACGTCAACGCTGGAAGAAAACCGGGCACGTGAGCGGGATGTGCTGCTGGATTTTCAGGAGCAGGCTCGGGAAACCCTGCGGGAAAATGACATTCGGTTAGCGCGGATGACGGAATCCAGAAAATCCCTGCGTGACCAGGTGACCCGTCGGCAGGTGAAATCGCCAGTCAAAGGGATAATCAAAAAAGTGCATGTGAATACGATCGGTGGTGTTGTACAACCGGGCATGGACCTGGTGGAGATCGTTCCACTGCAGGATCATCTGCTGGTGGAGGCCATGATTGCGCCGAAGGATATCGCCTTTTTGCGGATTGGTCTGGAGGCTGTGGTCAAGCTGACTGCGTATGACTTTGCCATATACGGCGGGCTTAAGGGTAAGGTCGACCATATCAGCGCAGATACGATAACCAATGAGCAGGGGGAGAGTTTTTACCTGGCCCGGATTCGCACTGACCGGAACTGGCTGGGAACCGGGGAAAAACCCTTGCACATTATTCCCGGCATGGTGGCTGGTGTGGATATTATCACTGGCAAGAAAACCGTTCTCGATTACCTCCTCAAGCCTGTGCTCAGGGCCAAAGCCAACGCACTGACCGAGCGCTGAACCGGCAACGGTTCAGCTTTTATCCCCCCCGTCGATTTCTATTTCAATACGCATCAGTGGATCCAAAGCCTTCAATACCCGTTGGAGGTCCAGGTTAATCCATGCTTCTGGGAGCGAGGGAACGATGGCCAGAGATATTGAGAACAAGCCCGGTTTTTCCGGGATTGTCATGACGGTGGTCGGTGAGCTGGAGGTGCTGGGCAATCAAGGGGCGATCACACCGCTGACGCCCGGTGACCGCATATACCCCGGCGACATGGTCAGGACCGGCCCGGAGAGCCTGGCCAGGATCAAGCTGATGGACGGCGAAATCGTTGAACTCCAGAGCCACAGTTTTTTCGACGCCGCCCTGCCTGAAGCCGATGAAGAGATGCCGGTGCCGGAAGCGTCCATGGAGGATGCCGCGTCGGCGTTGATCCCGCCGGTTGATCCTGTCCCAGTCGCCGAGCCCGTAGCCGAAGAACCGGTCGGGCAGGATGTGGCGGAGTACCCGGACAGCGAAGAGGGTGCATACGAGGACAGCCTGGTGCTGGAGACTGTGCGGTTGGGGATGGACCCGTCCGGCATGGCGGCTGTTCCCGGTGTGTCCAATGTGCCCGAGCCGCGGCTGGCAGATTACAGCGGCCTCACCGGCATCAGCGCCGGAGACGACGAGGAAGAGGGGAGTTTGCTGACCCGTCCGCTTTACTTTGATCTTTACAAGGATGAGCCAGCGCCGCCGGTCGTTGTTCCGCCACCCCCACCGCCGCCACCACCGCCACCCGTGGATTTTGGCGTGTCTCCCCTGGTCTACCTGGATGTTACCAATGGCCTGAACCGTGATTACACGGCAACCTTCAGCGAGGGGGATGCGGATGAAAGCGTCAGTGCGGTCAGTAACCTGATCCTTGAGGTGGATGATTACCCGGATGACGGCGTGGATGAACGGATGTCCGGCGCGACCGTGACGATCAAAACACCGATGACCGGTGATCAGCTGACCGTCAATACCGGCGGCTTGCCGACGGGGATTACCGCGGTAGTGGGCAGTGATGGCGCCAGTGTCACCCTGGGCGGCAGTGCGACAGCCTCGGATTATGAAGAAGCGCTGAAACAGATCAGCTTCAGCAATACCAGTGAGAATCCGGTACCCGGCGCGGATACCAGCCGGGATATCGAGATCGCGGTGGTGGTGTCTGACTCACGCAGCCAGGCCAGTGACGAGGCGGTGACCACCATCACGCTGACGGAAGAGAACGATTTTTCCGTGGTGGATCTGTCCCTGGTGTTACCCGGCGATTTTACGGTCAATTTCATTGAGGCGGATGACGCGACCGATAACACGAATGTGAACAATGCCGCTGTCGCCCTGGTTGGCAATGATATTGAGATCACCGATGTTGATGACACCTTGCTGACCGTCGCTGTCCTGGAAATCACCAATGCCCTGCCTGAGGACAGGCTGCAAAGTATCGGGACGCTTCCTGACGGTATTGCCGTGGGGACCTATACCTATGACGGGATTACCGGCACGGGAGTGATTGCACTGTCGGCTCCTGACGGGGCAACGCTGGATGACTTCGAGACGGCGCTCCGGACGATGCACTACACCAATACCAGTGATGCGCCGGATACCACGGCAAGGGTGATCTCTATCATTGTGACGGA
The DNA here is from genome assembly GCF_057552235.1 of Kistimonas ophiarachnellae. Taxonomy (NCBI): domain Bacteria; kingdom Pseudomonadati; phylum Pseudomonadota; class Gammaproteobacteria; order Oceanospirillales; family Endozoicomonadaceae; genus Kistimonas; species Kistimonas ophiarachnellae. The sequence goes on from NZ_BAAJPA010000004.1 coordinate 240,505, forward strand.
TGAAACGGCGACCGCCGCTACCTTCGCGCCATTTTCACCGCCGGACCTGACGCTGACGCCCGTTGCCAACCAGTCAGTGGTGGTTGTGCCGAACGGCACCCCTGTGACAGACCTGACGGATAACCTGCAGTTCACCGCCACCATCGAGATTCTCAACGGCATGACGGATGATGTGCTGGAGATTCCCGGCGGCGCCACCCTGCCGAATGACATCACGGCGGTCTATGATCCGGCAACTTACGTGATGACACTGACCTCCCTGACCGGTTCGAGCCCCGAACAGTTCCAGGCAGCGCTGGAATCGGTGCTGTACGCCAGCAATGCCGACAGCCTGGATAACACTCCCCGTAATATCCGGATCGAGCTGATCGATAAAGCCTTCAGTACGCCGGTGACCACGACAGTCACGGTCATCCCGGTCAATGACCTGCCGGAATCGGCGGACAAGACCCAGGCGATGTTTGAGGACCAGGCGCTGATATTTACGCCGTCCGATACCGTCATACTCAATGATTTTACCTTCGGTGCAGGGCAGGACGCCTTGCTGGTGACTGACCTGGCGAGGGACGGGGGAACGTTAAGCGGGCGGCTTTATATCGAGTACGGGACGCATCAGGAAGATATTGTTGCGGGACAGGTGGTCAGCAAGACGTTGATTGATAACAACCAGTTCCGCTACGAGCCGGCAGGGCATTCGGCCTACAATGCCGATTTCAAATTCAGGCTGCTCGATGACCAGCTCTATCTGCCAGATATCACCACGCTGCCATCCAACGCGCAAACCATTACCTACACCAGTACCGAGCTGGATTTCATCGATATCAACGGCGTCACACAGTCGTTCATGCGCATAACCTCGCTGCCCGCCAACGGCCGCCTCTACCTGGATGACGGCGGTACGGAAACGGATGTGACGCTGGGCATGCTGATCGAAAAGGCCGAGGTGGACGGCGGCCAGCTGCGTTATGCCGCCGATGACAGCGGCACGGTATACCCCGGTTTTACCTACCAGTTGCTGGATGCGAGCGAAAGTATCAACAGCATCAGCGTCAGTGAGCCGGACTTCCTGTTTGCCGATGTGGATGGTGACCGGATTGACCATATTTTGATCGAATCCCTGCCGGATGACGGGCTGCTGTACATGGATTACGGGACATCACAGGTATCAGTGATTCCCGGACAGCAGATCAGCCGTACGGAAATTGAGCAGGGATTGTTGCGTTTCGCACCGGATGCACATGAAGCCAATGTGGCCGGTAATCCGTATACCAGTTTTACCTTCAGGGTGCATGACGGCAGCGGCTACTCAGAACAGACACACACTTATACGATTAATGTCACTGCCCTGGTTGATGACCCGGAGAATAACGCGGTTTCTCTGACCGCCATTGTTGAGAACAGTGACTTCATCGATGATACGGGCGCAGATTCGCTCGATAACTGGACGGGCAACAATGCGTCGGTCGCGTCGGGTGTGGTTACGATCAATCCTGACGGGTTTATTGCCAAGAATGTGCCGGTTGCTCTGGCAGCACAGAAATATGTCCTGAACTTTGATTACACCCCCCATGCGACCGGTGAAACACTGACCATTGGCTGGTTCGGTGATCCCAATCTCAGTATCACACTGGGAGTGGGCGATCCTGATGGTAATGGTGGAACCATTACTGCGGGTGTCAGCAATGCCATTCGGGTCGTGATGCCCTATGTGGAAGGGAGTTTTGGCGTATCCCAGTTACTGTTTACGGTGAGCAATATCATCGTTGCCAGCACGTCTGCGGATGCGTATCAGCTGGATAACGTCCGGATGGTGGCCACCGCGAATGATATCTATACCGGGGCAGATATTCCGGTTGTCATTCCCAGTTTGTTGACCACGGGAAGAACCAGTTTCTTTGATGATCTGGATGGTTCAGAAGAGCAGGCGGTGATTATCTATGGCCTGACGACTAACGCAACGGTCTGGGATGGCAATGGGAATTCAGCCACGTTTACCGGCTCAGACGCCTATCCAGACTCAGACGACTACCTGGAGATGGCCAATGGCACTGGACCTGATGATCAGCCGTGGGACCTTTCTACCCTGCGAGTGACGCCTCCCGCGGGAAGTACCGACAACATGGTGTTGACCATCGTTGCCGGCGCCAACGAAGGGGCAACGAACCGGGCGACGGATCTGCTGACCCCTTTGCTGGGCATTGCCCGGGACAGTAACGCCGAAGGACAGGTGGGTGAATATACCGTCACACCAGCCCCCAACGGGCAGCTGGCAGCCTATGCAGAGAATATCCTGATAACGGTTTCTCCGGTGAATACGGTTACCGGTACCAACGGTGATGAGATCATTGATGATGACACTACCAATGATGGCGCCAACCCCAACCCTGTGAACACCACGTCTGGCGATGATTTGATTAATGCCGGTGGAGGGCTGGACCAGGTGACCGGTGGTGGTGGCAGTGACACGTATATTTTTAATTCAGGCAATCTATCCCGTACTACCATCACGGATTTTGTCATGGGTGGAAACCGGCTGGCGACTCCCGGCGCAGCCACGCAATCCGCGTCACAGGCCTTTGGCTGGACGTTTGACGGAACTACAGACCTGGATGCCAGTGAGGGTTTTGTCATCAATATCGATGGCGCCGACCATACGATTACCCAGGCGGATATGGGAGGAGCCGCCAGCTATAACGATGCGGCAGTATTTGCTGCAGCTGTGAATAACGCGTTAGGTAATGCAGGTCTTGGCGCTACGGCTCTTGTTTCTGCGGACTCGTCAACGGTAACCCTTATCAGTAACAGCACAACGGCATCGGCTAAAATTACGATTTCGCCTGTGCAGGCACTGCAAACAGCTTCCCAGGATTTCAACTTCCACTTTGATGGTGTCAATGTCCTCGATACGAGCGGTAATACAGACTTTGTCATTACCATTGACAACACTGACTATAACATTGTTCTGGCTGAGGACAGTTACACTAATGCCCTTGATTTTGCGGATGATGTTGTGGATGCGTTGGAAAACCTGGGGAAGACTTCAGGGTTTGCAATGATAGTGAGCGGCCAAACCGTCAGTATTGAGAGTACTAACACGGGGCCTGATGGCGGTATTAACATAGCTACCAGCAACTCACCGGCGACTGCCCTGGCCTCAGTTGAGCATGTTGGCAATAACGCTGTTATCAAGGATGTGACAGAGTATATCGGTGATAAATTCCTGGATGGTTTTTCCGATACCATTGCGATCACAGTGGGCGCCACAACGACCCAGCTGGATCTGGGCAATACTGCTCCAACCGATGCTGCTGGGCTGAAAACGGCCATTGAGACTGCGGCTACAGGGCTTGGACTCACTGTTAACGAAAACAATGGTGAAATCACCATTAGCCATGGTTCAGATACAGTCGAACTGTCCGTTGCTGATTCACAGGCACTCGGCGTGATTGATGTAGCCGGTGTGAATAATGTGGATCTCCCTTCAAATCTGGTTGCTAACCCGGCATCAACCAGCCCCGGCGGCGCGTCCGAAACCCTCTGGTTCCAGGCCATGGACGCTGACGCGGTGAACAACCTGACCGAGTATTTCGATATCGAGATTATCGATACCAACAATAATGGTGCGATTGATGGCGGTGATAATCAGTCCGTCATTAAATTCAATAACAACGGCGGCGATGATTTTGGTCACGAGGTTGTGCTCGAAAACATCAACCTGCTGAACTTTGGTTCCACTAACGTGGAAATCCTCAATAACCTGATCGCCAACGGCAACATTGTGATTGGTGATACGCCCTGATACGTCGGCAGGTCGGCGGTGAAATTTCACCGCTCGACTAAACTTATTGTGATAGCTAACCGATAGCTTATTACTAAGTGTTTCACGATGGTCAGGGACGACATGAACAGAATCACTGCAAACCGGGGAAGGGGATTATTGTCAGGCGTTATCGCCGGTCTGCTTCTGGGTGCCGGTTCTGTACAGGCGGTGACGCTGCAGGAGGCGATCGCCCACACCATTGAAACCAATCCGGAAGTGCTGATCGGCCTTAACCGTTTCCGTGCGGGTAAAGAGCAGATTGCGGTAGAGCGTGCCGGCTTTTTACCCAAGATTGATCTTGATGCGTCCTATGGTCTGAAAAAGCGGACATATGACCTGGGTTCCACGGATGAGGATAGTGACGACAAGATCTTTGAAACCGGTTTTTCACTGCAACAAAAACTGTTTGACGGGCATAAAACCCGGTACCGGGTGCAAAGCGCCCGGCATATGAACGATTACCGTTCCATCCTGCTGCGTGAAACTGCCCAGAGTGTGGCATTGCGCGTCGCGGAAGTTTACCTCAAGGTCCTCCGGGCGCAGCAGCTGGTGGAGCTGGCCCGGGAAAACCTGGCGGTTCACGATGAAATTTATGATCAGACCTTCCAGAAAGCGGGCAGTGGTCTGGCCCGTAACTCCGACCTGGAACAGATTCGCAGCCGTCGAGCGCGTGCCAGTGCCAACCTGGTGAATGCCATCAATGGTATTTCCAACGCTCGGAGTGAATTCTTCAGTATTGCGAATATCAAGCCTAAAAGTCTGGTGATGCCTCAGTTGGATACCTCCCTGTTACCAATGACGCTGGAAGATGCGATGTCCGTAGCCGGTCAGCACAATCCGGCTATACGGGCTTCGGGTGCTGAGGTACTGGCGATGGAGGCGCGTGCCAAATCCAGTGAGAGTTATCGCTGGCCAACCGTAGACCTGGCGCTCGATAAAACCTGGAATGACACCAACTCTGATATTGATGCAACGGATGGCAAGACGGATGATCTTGGCGTCATGGTAAACCTTTCTTACAGCCTCTACAGTGGCGGTGCCAACAGTGCCCTGAAGCGTGAAGCGTTTTACCAGGTAGAAGAAGCCCGTGCCGTGCGGGACCTGCAGTTCCGGGAAGTGATGAAGGACGTTCGCCTCGCCTGGGATGGCTATGTCTATATGGCTGGCCGCATGAATTATTTGAAAGAACATGTGGAAGCCAGTCGTGAAGTCGCCAGGGAATATCAACAGCAATTCAGACTGGGCAAGCGGTCACTGCTGGATCTGCTGGATACGGAGAACGAGCTGTTCCAGGCTCAGCAGGATTTTATTTCAGTGGTTCATGATGAGTTGTATTCACGGTATCGTATTCTGAAGAATACGGGCAAGCTGTTGGAAACTTTAAATATCAGCCTGCCCCATACCATGCGTGAACGCCTTGATTATGTGGCAGGCCGGGATCGATCCAGTGAGGATGAACTCAAGGACTGGATCGACTTTACAGCAGATCTTCTTCCTGACCTATAAGACTGACGGTGTCCGTGGTGCGCATTTGTGCCCGATAGCCTCGACGGCTCAGGAGTTTCTCCTGGGCGGCGGGCGGGAAGTCCGTAAAACTGATCATGTTTTTCTCGATCATCAACTCAACCAGATCTTCCAGTACCCGGATGAAGTCGAGATCGGATGACTGCATGACCAGCTTGCCGAACTCCATTTTTTTCTCAAGAAATGCTTTCAGTTCGGGATCCTTTGGATTCACCTGTTGCCACTGGTCATTGAGCTGCTTTTCTGATAGCGCCACGATAGCGCCGGAATCGTCCCTGAGAGCGTAAAGCATGGCATCCCTCCTCCATGTAACAGTAAGAACAATCTGCGATTAAAAAAGCGTTTCACAGAGACCCTTACGCCAAGAATCCATTCTTAAAGCTTAGATCAAGAATGCCCCCTGATCATTGAAAGGAAGAGCGTTCCTTACCCAGGGTTGCCCATGAGGGAAGCTTGAACCAGCCGCTGTTTGCCCGGGATGCCTGCGTCATGGGGAGAGAATCGAGCAAGGTATTTATCAGCGTCTGCGCAACATCGCTGATTGGGACGCCGGGTTGTCCTTCACTGCTGCCTGTTGTTGTCCACAGCGTATTGCCTGATGAAATATCCATTAATTTCAATGTGATAGTAACTTGTGGACGGTTTTCAGCATCCTGTAACCAGTTATCGACAATGCCGGTCAATCCCAGCTGAATGCCGTGTTGCCGGGCCCATTGAGAAGCGTTTTTCAGCTTGTGGGCATCCCGGAGCACTTTGGTCTGGTCATCAATCCAGCTCTGTGGAGGATGTTGGGGATGGGTAACGCCATGTTCAGTCAGTGCACGGGTGAGCAGCAACTCAACCTGGATACTGGCATCTTCACTGGGCGCTGCAACCGGCAGAACGGCCCATTGACTATCCACAGGGTAGCCTGACCGATAGGGATGGCCGCTGCAGGCTGTCAGGAATACCGTGACAAGTACAGCCAGCAGCATCCGGATTCTGGCTGGTAACAATGAGCGCATCAGACCGTTCATGCGTACGTGTCCCTGATCGATTGGCGGTTCAGTTGCAGCCATTGCAGTGCAATGAGTGTGGCCGCATTGTTGGTTTCACCGTTTGCCATTTTGGCGAAGGCTTCGGTTGCCGAAAGCACATGGACGCGGATATCTTCACCTTCTGTGTCCAATCCGTGAATGCCGCCGGCATGGCTGCTGTCTGTCAGGCCGCAGAATAACCAGATACGTTCACTGCAGGCGCCAGGCGTGGAGAAGTAGTCAGTGATGGGGAGCAGGGTGCTGATTTCGCTACCGGCTTCTTCCATGGCTTCGCGGCGGGCGACGTCCTCGGGGGCTTCGCCAGTATCTAGAATGCCTGCCACCACTTCCAGCATCCACGCGGGTTCGCCTGCGGCAAACGCGCCAACCCGGAACTGTTCAACCAGTACGACTTCATCCCGGGCCGGATCGTAAAGCAGAACACCAGCGGCAGGTGTCCGGATGAACACTTCCCGTGCCAAAGGCTTACTCCAGCCACCCTGAAACAGGGTATGTTTCAGGTGATAGCGTATGGCGCTGAAAAAGCCCTGAAAAAGCGTTTCCTGCTTGCTGACAATGACATCATGCTGTTGATGTGTATCCGTCATGACATTATTTAAACCCGTCGATCATAAGGGTTGAGCGGTACGATAAAGCCCTTGAGCCAGAATCATCTCACGCACTTCCGGTGTTACCAGTTTTTCGAGTGCGCGGCGGCAATCTGCGTCATTGCATGTTGTCTCCAGCAGCAGTTGTCGCACCTGGGAACTTCGGGCGGCAACCCGCTCTACCGCGGTGAATAAAGACCAGCGTGACGCAATGTCCTCATGTCGGTAGAAGCGTCGCCAGGTTCCGGGATCTGCATTATCCGGTCCGCGGATGAAGGCAATGCCGGCGTCAGGATAAGCGGCTTCGAGTGCAACCAGCACATCAAAGGTGTACACCGGTTGATCGGGGTGCTCATCCAATAACTGGCGCTCTATCGCGCTGACAGCCAGGGTACAACCCGGTAGTTGAATGTTATCCACAAAACACTGAAGCATTGCCATGCGCTGGTCGTAAGGCAGTGGCTGCTTGCTGAAGGCATGGGCGGCGCTGGGCACCAGAATGATATGGTCGAAGTGTTCGGCTGCCTGCTCAAGGAGATCCAGGTGCCCGAGTGTGGGTGGATCAAACACAGAACCGAATACGCCAATGTCAGCCATGCGAACAAATATCTTCTTGTTAAGGGAAAGGTGCAGAAAGTGTAACTGAAAAAGGGTTCCGGAAGCACGGTTAGCGGTTTGTAACGCTGACATATTCGTCAGCTGGATGGCTGGCGCGGGTTTATCGCATGGTTGGCTAGGTAATCATTGTTAGCGTGAGGGGTATATCTACTGATTTAGTCGCTCAAAAGAAAGCGTATTATTGGCCCCACTTTTTCATTACTTCCTGACTTTTGGTTGGAATACTGTCCTGGCGTCTTCTCCCTCCTCCCCCCTCTTTATTGGGCGCCAGGCTTTTTTTTCTTCTCTCTTCTTTTCCCTGAACATTAACCTCATCTGAGTACTCAGAAAATTTTCTGTTTTTTATCAAAACCGGCGGCTCTGGCCAGAAACATATCCGGGAAACTGTCCACGCGGGTGTTGTAGAGATTGATGGCGTTCAGGTAGCCCGAACGAAGTAGTTCTATCTCATCTTCCAGGTTCCGGATGATGGTCATCAGCTGTTTGATGGATTGGTTGCTTTTCAGTTGGGGATACTTTTCACAGACCACTTTTACCTGCCCAAACAGGTGGTGTTCCTGTCCGAGGAATCCCGCAATCGCCTGGCTGTCTTTCATGGCATTCATATGCTGCGTGCGCAGGGCTGTGACTTTTTCCATTAGATCGGCTTCATGCTTCATCAGGGCCTTGGCCAGTTTCTCAAGGTTGGGCATCAGGTCCTTGCGCTTTTTCAATGCGGTCTGGATGTTGGCGTAGTTACGATCAACACGCTGCTGGAGGAAGACCAGGTCGTTGTAGTGCAGCGCAATCATGAAAAGAAACATGTACAGCGGGGCTACCAGTGCGGACATCAGGATATCCAGTGGAGAAAAACTGCCCGCCTGGGCAAACATCAGCAGGGTGCTGTACATCAGCCCTGAAAAACCGAAGTTCATCCAGAACAGTCCCCACCGGCCATGGTTCATCATGACTTCTTCTTCGCTGCGGTTGGAGATAATGAAAGGCCATTGTTTGTCTTGTTTCTGCATGCGGACGTGGTCACAGCGTTCCCGGTCGACAACGGCCTCACCAATGGCAAACAGCGGATCACCCACGCGCAGGCTGAGTTCTGTATAGCGCAGGTCGTTGGCGACCATGCGGCGAGTGCGTCGGACATGGCGATGATCGGTCAGCACTTCTGCTGATTTTGGATTGATGCGTAGTTCGCCGGTTTCATCTTTACAGGCAAAGAGGATTTCATCGGTATCATGCTCTATCGTGACCCAGCTTTTGTCTTTGCCTGAACCGGTTAATTCTTCAACCCGGTAGTCATACCAGACACAGTCACAGCTTGTCAGAGGTCCTTGCAGCGCTTCGTCTTTTTCATCATCCAGCACAACGGTTCCTTTGACTTCCGCAATCCCCGGGACAACGCCAGCAGTTTTCTGTGTGGCAATATTCTCAATGATGCGTTTGTGCTTGATGAAACGAATCCCTCCCCAGGCAAACAGCGATCCCAGTATGAACGCAAGGATAGCGGCCACGGCCAGCAGGCCGCTGCGTAATTTGGTGCTGGGTAACTCGGCAACCCGTTTCTCGGCTTCTGCCTGTTCATCGGCTGAAACGTTAATGTCCGGTGCATTAACCTTGATACCCCAGAGCGGCGCCAGAAGTTTTTCGGGAATGCGCTGGGATTGTTCCTCAACCTGCAGCCAGGTGGCCGTCAGGTTGATTCGTATTGAGCGTGCGGCAGCCGGGTTTGCCTGGGCGAGATACTGTGCTGCATAGGTTTCCTGCTCTTGCAGGCGCTGGCTGGCATCGACCATGTCCTGCTTGAGCATGCTCAGGCTGATCTGGGCGAGATAGGTGGACAACGTCAGCATGACAATCAGCAGATATATCCACACTCTGTGCAGATTGATTAGAAATGCTATGCAGAAGATTCCGAAGCCAAGCAGGGCTATCCCGCCCCAGAGATAGAGAATGCCGTAGGTACCCAGCTCCTGCTGTTCATAATCCTGATTGTAGGTAGAAATAATGGGGCGGAAATTCTTGTCGTCAGGGAAGGTGAGTGAATGTTTTTGTTGATCCGCCTTGATATAACCGAGAACAAACAGGTATTTGCCGGGATCAATCCGCCACTCGGTATGGCGGTGATCACCTTTCACTGTCTGAAAGCTCTCTTCGACAGACCAGTGGATCAGACTTTTATAACTTTCGGTATTGGCAGTGATGGACCCCGTCGAATCAGTGATCTCAAAATTGACAGTATCACTGTCTTCTTCGACGGTATCCCAGTAAGTATCGCCATCACTATCCCTCTTTTCGATTTCATGCAGGTAGCGATAATAAAGCGTCGGTGTCTTGGTATAGGGGCTATTTATGGTTTGGCCAAGGGATTCTGCCGGACCGTAGAGATTAACAGCGCCGGGCATTACTGCGCCAATATCGGCGGGTGGAATACGTTCCAGCTGACGCAGGGCCTGCAGTTCATCAAGCCCCTTGCTGTTAAGGAAATGACCTGTGAAAAGGAGAATGGGAGCCAGCAGCAATGCGGCTAATTTATTCAGGATATAGCGATATTTGTGCAGCACTGACAGACTCTCCTTGTCATTCTTATAATCAGTGATGATGGAGTGAAGCCTTTTACTAATGATAGAAAAGACTACAAGAGCCATAGCCGGAATGGCAATGGCTCTAGGTAATCTTCAAGACAGCCTACTTTCTATTTTCCCGACGCAATGCGCTGGCAGTAAAGTTTCGAGGGCTGGCTGTGGCTGAAAAGTTATATTCCGATTCCTGGTTGTTCAGTCCGTCGACGAAATAGCGCTGACCTTCAAGGTCATAGATCATCTCAAGCGTGCTCAGCATCAACGGTACTTCGTAATAATTGACAGGGTGGGCTTCCTGGAAACGAATCAGTTTGTCATTCGCATCGTACAGGTCGACCATCAGGATCTGCCAGCTATCTTCATCAATGTAAAAACGGCGCTTGGCATAGGGATGCTTATAACCTGTGCGCAGTTTGGCATCGACGATCCAGACCCGGTGGCGCTCATAGCGCAGCAGTTCTGGATTGAGGGTATACGGTGTGAGGATGTCGCTGTACTTAACGTCATTGCCGTGCACTTTGTAACTGTTGTAAGGCACCAGCATTTCGCGCTTACCCGTCAGTGTCCATTCGTAACGATCAGGAGCACCGTTGAACATATCTGCCGTGTCAGCAGTCAGCATACCACTGGTGTCCGGCATCAGGTCGTTGTAGGCCAGCTTAGGCAGGCGTCGAACACGACGTTGGCCTGGTATGTACTGCCATGCCTTACGGACGGAGGCAATCTGATCCAGGGGCTCATTCACTAATAACGCGGTGCCCGCAAGGCTGGCAGGTGCCGTTACCTTGTGTTTGTAATAGAAGAGCTTGTTATCAATGTCGTCTGTTGTGTTCCCTTTCCGGCCGTAAACGAAATACACCTGCTTGTAGATTTTCACAAGGCTGTAACTGCCGTTGGGATTCACGACAGTGCGGTTAGTGGTGGCATCCAGCGTTTCCCCCCGGTAGCGGAGAATATGATTCCAGATGGCTTCAAGGCCATCCTTCGGAACAGGGAAGGGAATACCACTGGCCGCGCCTTGAACACCATTACCCCGATAGGTTAATTCTGCGCTGGTGGCGTTGGCACGTGTATCCTGGTAAATGCGATAAGGTAATGCCGCAGAACGCCGGGTTGGGTAAACCTGTATGCGGTAATCCGGGTGCTGGTTTAACAGGGCGATGCTACCGGCACTGAGAATAGTCTTGTAGGTGGCGAGGTTGTTTCGGGTAATTTCATAGAGAGGCTGGTCATCCGGGTAAGGGTTCGGATGATGTTCCCCGGCTCTATAACCGGGTGGTGGTGCGGTAATACCGCCAGTCCATTCCGGAATGGTGCCTGACGCATTGCCTGCTCGTTCTGCCCCGACAGGCGTAAGGTTCTGATCCAGTTGTTGCGCAGTCTTGTTGTCAACAGCAGCGTTTGCTCCCCCCATGATGAGCAATCCACACAGCATCAGCGGCAGTGTTTTCATTATTGGTTATCCTCCAGGTACAACTCTTTTGTACTGCTTTTCCTGTAAGAAACTTTTTATTGTATTGGGCTCTGAAAAACGGCGTTAATGTACCGTGCCAGGGCAGAAAATGCCCGTTTTATTTTGTTGCCTGGGAGCGTTGATAGCCTGTGGGTAGGGCGCTTTTTTTGGGGGGAAGGTCGTCGTGTGTATCCGTTTTACGCCCGCTCAGGCAGGACATCCCTGTCCTGCTTCGCTAACGCGGCTTCCTGCCGCTGCTGCAAACGGATACACACGACGACCGGTCAGGCAACGATGTCGCTGCCAGTCGTGTTTTTTGGGGAATAAAGGTTATGCCGTACGTTTAAACAGCAAATCCCAGACACCATGGCCGAGTTTCTGGCCGCGTTTCTCAAACTTGGTCAATGGACGGTAGTCTGGGCGTGGGGAATATTGGTTATCACCGGCGAGGTTGCTCCAGTCTTCCGCAGCGCTCATCACTTCCATCATCTGTTCGGCATAGTTTTCCCAGTCTGTTGCAAGATGCAGGATGCCTCCCAGCTTGAGCTTGGGACGCAGTGCCTCAACAAACGCAGGTTGAACCAGGCGACGCTTGTTATGACGCTTTTTGTGCCAGGGATCAGGGAAATAGATCTGTACCCGGTCAAGGCTTTCATCAGCGATGCATTCCCGCAGAATTTCCACCGCATCGTGGCAGTAAACACGGATGTTATTAACGCCCGCTTTGCCCGCTTCATTCAGCAGGCTGCCGACACCGGGGCGATGAACTTCAATGCCAATAAAATTATTTTGCGGTGCCGCTTCCGCCATGCTGAGCAGGGAAAGGCCCATCCCGAAACCGATTTCGAGAACGGTTTCAGACTGACGGCCAAAGGCTTTTTCGATCTCCAGCTTGCCTTGTTCCAGCGTTAGTCCCCATGTTGGCCAGTACTCATCCAGCCCTTTTTGCTGGCCAGCTGTCATCCGACCGGCGCGGATTACAAAGCTTTTCACCGTACGACGATGAGGGGATTGTTCGGTATTTTGTGCAATATCAGTGTCTGTCATTGGTGTTTCATTGAGTGGCGGTGCATTGATCAGGTCAGCTTACCGATTATGTCAGCAACTGGGCATGTGTAAGTGAAGCTAACCTGAGAGACCTGCTAAAAAAGCGTAACCTTAGCTGAGTTTTTCACGAAACGGCAAGACTGTATAAGGCGAAGATCATCTCTAACAACTGTCTGGACAGAGATTTCATTTGTAAATGTGTAATTCATTTCGTTAGTGGTTTTATTCATGATAATGAAACTAAACAAGGCTGATTGGACACTAAGTACTATTGATTCCTTAGACTAGAGAGTATTGATAGTGAATGTTGAAAGTATAGAGTCTCAACCATCTACATCAGCCGGTGTTGAAAGTCAGAAGAGAGTTGGCGATACAGGAAAGCGCAAAGTAAGAGAAATCAGTGTGTTAGATAAGATAATGCGTGGGGATGGTCTTACGTCAGATGAGCTGTTAGAGGTGCAGGAAGCAATGGCCACCTTAAATAAAAGAAAGGTTGAGGATGAGCAAGAAGAGAGGGACGGAATACATAAACTAAAAACAAAAGTTAAAGTTGTAGAAATCAATGGTTTTCCATACGCGGCTAAAAAAATGGAGGAAGGTGAGTTGGTTGCCGTGTACTCCGCATCAGGGGAACCTGTTTTTAGATTAATTGATGATCAAGGGAAATCTATTGTGTTTAAGAAATCACCATCTCGTCCATTTTTCGAGCAGTTAGAAACTGATGCTACAGTGGCGTGGTCTGAAATTAGTTATATAGATGTTAATTATGGTGTTCAAAGTAACAGTTGCTTGGGAAGAATTAGGCATGCAAGTCAGCGTGAGTGTAATGTCCAAATAATGCTTGGATGTAAACCTGATGATCATAAGAGGCTGAGAGACATCATTGGGACGACAAATCAAATAACCAGCATGAGGCTTTTTTCTGAATTTATGAAAAAAGTGGAAATGCATGTTATAGCGTTATGTGAGATTGAGTCTGGAACTCCATTAAGTATGGACTATGGCTATAATCCCAAGCGTGGAAAACCTGATAATGTTGTCGCACTTAGCGAAAGTGCCAGAACACTCATTGAACAAAAATTGGCTGATCATTTGAAAGACGCTGTAGAGGCTGGTGTTTCATCCTACTGGGAGAGTCTTGAATCAGAGAAGGCAGAAGAAAGTGATAAAAGCAGTTCTGGCTCGGAAACAATAATTGAATGCAGTGAATCATCTGGAAGTGAAGGATTACAGCCTTCAGGAAAAAGTCAATTAGAGCATTTTACGGAAGAATGGAAAGGTTTTCTATCTGGGCAAGATGAGGTTGATCTATACCCCTTACATTATTTTTATGAATCTCTTGCGCCATTAAATAAAAGGTTACTTGTGGAATTGGCTATATATGTTGCTTTAGCTGGTACTGTAACAGAAAGTGTTCGTATGGAGAGTGCAATTAAGTCATTTTCTGATCTTGTGAACGTTGACCTTGATACTGTAAAACAATCCTTGGATGAAATGCACGCAATGTTGATGGAAAAATGCCTACGTATTACTGATATCGAGTGGTTGGGGTTTGCAGAAGCAAAAAGCAAAGATGATCCTTCAAAAAAACGGTCAGCTCCTGATAGAGAACCAGAAGAACCATCTACTTCCAAGAAGGCTAGAACAAAGTCCCAAACTTAGTTGTGATTCTTGTAGTTGTATACAGCAAAAAAAGACAGGGATAGCCAGCCAAGCATAAAAGCGACTCCACCAAACGGTGTGATCATTCCCAGGCTACGGGTACCTGTCAGTACCAGAAGATAAAGACTACCGCTGAAGAGAATAATACCGCCAATAAATAATCTGGCAGACAACTTCAGCCAGCGATCGGCGGGATAGTGGATGCCCAGTAACGCGGTGAATGCCAGGGCGAGCGTGTGAAACATCTGGTAATCAACCGCTTTACCCCAGGTCACGAGCAGTGAGGCTGGAAACCTGGCTTCCAGTGCATGGGCGCCAAAGGCGCCCAGTGCAACAACCAGACATCCGGATAATGCGGCAATAAACAGGTAGAAACGGCTCATGGGGATACATCACTCCTGAAGGGCTACCGTCATGCTCAGACCTTGCCGGAAAAACTCTGTACTTTTTTCATGTTCACCCAGTTGCGCCAGCAGTTGGCCGAGTTCGTTATAGGTATCGGCCTGTTTGCGTAACCGGAGGCTGGCTTCCAGGTATTCCCGGGCTTTGCCCCAGAGTTTATTGTGAATACACAGGCGACCCAGTGTCAGGAACAACTCGGCATCATTGGGGCGTTCATCCAGCAGCTTCTCTGCACCCAGTAACTGGCGCTCCTTGTCTTCGCCTTCGATCTGGCCGTAGAGCCGGATGATACGTTCACTGTACAGATCAGACAGGTGGCGACGCATGACCGCCTCTGCACGTTTCTCGGCACCGAGGCGGGTCAGGCAGCTGACAAAATCGTAAAACAGGTAATCCTCTTTCTTCTGGGCTTTGCTGAGTTTTTGCCAAATGGCCTCTGCGGGGCGAATACGTTCTTCTATATCCGTATGACCTTTGCCCTGCTGGTAGGCTTGCTCAAAGAGAGCTTTATAAGCCTGCTGATTCAGATCATCAAACTCATCACTGCTGATAACCTTGAGTTTACGCAGTGTGGGTAGCAGTTCTGCCAGTGCCTGCCAGTCGTGCAGGCGCAGGTAGACCTGCTTCAGCAGTTTGTTGACATAGGTGTGCTTTGGGGAACGCTTGCGCAGTCGCTTCAGTGTGGCCAGTGCCTGTTCCAGTCTGCCGCGTGCAAGCAGGAGTTCTGCCTGGGTGATGCCAATGGCGATGTCAGCCCCCGGAGCGGAGGCATCGGCCTTGCGCAGGTAGTCGGAGCAGGCGTCATAATCGCCATTCTCATGGGCTGCACGCGCGGCAGCGAGGTAATTGAGCAAAGGAGCCTGACCAGACTCGGCGGCGTGCGCCAACAGTTTCTGTGCGGACTTCCAGTGACCGTTGGCAAACTGGATCAAGCCTTTGGCGGATTGGCGTTGGGCGCGGCGGCGCTTGCTCTTCTGGGTCATCGGATAGGCCAGGCTGATACTGCCTGCCAGCAGATGGAAACCCCAGGTCAGGAGTTTATACCCCGTAATCAGCAACACGCCTGCCAGAAGGAATGACCAGACACTCCCTTCCAGGGAAAACCGGTCGTAGGCAATCAGGACATAGCCGCTGTCATGCACCATCATCTGCGCGATGGCGAAGCAGGCAGCAATCAGGAGCAGCAGGAGTAGTGTTTTTTTCATTGGCTGGCCTCACTGCTGTTGGCAGTAGCCGGCTTGTTGCTATCGGATTGTGTCTTGCTGGGCACTGGCGTAACGGGCAGGCGTTGTTCAGCCAGATCATCAACATAGCCTTTCAGCGCCACTACAGAGCGACTGATATCAGGCAATTTCTGCAAGACCTGGACTTGTTGAAGGGCGCTTAACTGGCTGTGAACGGCTGCGATTTCCGAGCCGCCATTCAGGAACCAGGTCTGCAACCAGGATTGGGCATTCGCCAGACTGGTCTGGTACAGCTTTTCCTGTCCCTGCAGCAACGCGAGCTGGGCCTGTTCCAGCATCAGGCGGAGATTCTGGCGAAGATACAGCTCTTCCGAGGGCGGCAGTAATGCAGTCACTGCTTCATGGTTATCCGTACGGATACGGAACTGGCCGGTGAATGCGTGCCAGGTTTCCAGCGCCGTTGTTTCCAGGCGCTGTTGCCAGGTGTCATCGTTGGCAAGAGCTTCTTCAGTTGGGGGCTCTGGCTGAGCCGGTTTGAAACCACTGGGAGGCAGGAGGGGTAATTTGTCGATTCTGCCGATCAGGGCGTTGATCTTGAGCCAGGTGCCTTCAAGGTCAAATCGCTCGACGGCTTTCAATGCGGCGATATCCTCAGCCAGCGCCTGACGGACAGGAAAAAGTCCGTATTCATCAACAGAAATCAGCAGCTGATCAGCCTGTGACAGTAGTGTCATGGCGCTTTTGACATCACGCATGGTGAGCAGGCGTTGATTGGCCAGGCGTAACAAATACTCGGCTTCCGCCAGCAACCAATCACTGCGGTCGCTCCCTTGGAGCCTTACCAGTTTACGGTTCAGGTTGTCCATCCGTGTGACCAGACGGTTGTATTGCTCCCGGGTATCGTTGAGCTCAGCTTTCAGCACCAGGATGGTTTCATGCGTTTCCCGGGAAGGCGCCAGGGCATCATTGACCCCTGTCATGAGCTGGGCTTCTGTCGGAAGCTGCTGCCAGATCTGATAACCCTTCCAGCCCAGAGCGCCGACACCTGCAATCGCAGTCAGGCCAAGCAAGCAGCCCAGTACACCCACTTTGCTGATCCGGTTTCCGCTGCGCGGTTTACTGGACTTCTCTTTCCTGGCATTGGTATCGGGAAGGGACTTTTGTCCCTGTTCGCCTGTCTTGTTCTGTTCCTGTTCGCTCACGTGCGTCGTCCGGTTGCAATTAAACGCATCAACTCACTGTATCACTCAATCGGGCCAGTGTATCCAGAACTGCGGGGGTACCGGCGCCTTCACTGATGGCAATGTGGTTGAAACCACGGGCGCGTGCATCCTCTGCCACACGCTGACTCGGTACGATCAGTGTCAGTTGTTTCAGGTTATCGGCATCCGGGTGATGATTCAGCAGTGATTGCAGGTTGATCACGATCTGGCTACTGGTAGCCACAATAACATGGATTCGGTGGGCTGACAGTTGCTGTGGCAGGTATCCTGCCGGGTAGTCGGGGCAAACCCGTTCGTAGACAACCAGGTTATCGACGGTCGCGCCACGTTCTGCCAGGGTTGTCTCGAGCTTGTCGCGGCCATTTTTACCCTTGATGATCAGAATGCGCTGGCCATCGACCTGCTGGAAATCAGCCAGGTCCAGCAGGGCTTCGCTGTCAAAGCCGCCGGACAGGTAGTTTGCAGTGATGCCATGTTGCTGCAGCGCGTTGGCCGTTGCTTCTCCAATGGCATACCAGTCGATACCCACAGGGCGTTGCGGCCACCAGTTTTCAATACAATGCAGTCCATGTTCGACGGCAGGCATGCTGATGGCAATAATCTTGTGGTACTGATCCAACACCTGCAGGCAGTCGCGAAGGCGTTGTGATTCTGGTGTGGGGCGTATATCCAGCAGTGGCACGGCCAGGGCGAAGCCGCCTTGTGCCCTGATGGCATTGGCCAGGTTATCCGCCTGTGGTTGCGGCCGAGTCACAAGGACCCGCAGGGATTGCAGTGACAGCCCTGTCATGTCAATGACCATTGTCCTGGTAGACAGCCTTGAGAATTTCACCCGCGCCTTGTGCCAGAAGTGCTTCCGCGGCCTCAATGCCGGCCTGTTCGCATTCCTGTCGGGGGCGTGTGACCGCTGCTCTCAGGATTTCACTGGCGTCCGGCTTGCCGACCAGCCCTTCCAGCGAGACCTGGTCGTTTTCCAGCACGGCATAACAGGCGATGGGCACCTGGCAGCCGCCTTCCAGGCGACGGTTCATGGCACGCTCCGCCAGTACACAGGTCGCAGTATCCTCATGGTGAAGCGACTGGATCAGCGCCAGGGTGTCTTTGTCGTCTGTTCGGCACTCAATGCCCACCGCGCCTTGTCCGCCGGCGGGCAAGCTGAAGGTCACGGGCAGGTATTGCTGAATACGATCCTGCATCTCCAGCCGGATCAGGCCGGCAGCCGCCAGGATGATGGCATCGTATTCACCATCATCCAGTTTCTGCAGGCGGGTATTGACGTTGCCGCGCAGGAACCGGATGGTCAGGTCAGGCCGCTTTTCCAGCAGCTGGCACTGGCGGCGAAGGCTGGATGTGCCAACAATGGCGCCTTCCGGTAACTGTTCAATATTCTGGTAATGATTGGACACAAAGGCGTCACGGGGGTCTTCGCGCTCGCAGATGACGGCCAGCCCGAGTCCCTCTGGAAATGCCATGGGAACATCTTTCATGGAGTGAACAGCAATATCCGCACGACCTTCCAGCAGTGCGTTTTCCAGCTCCTTGACGAACAGCCCCTTGCCGCCAATCTTGGCCAGGGGGGCATCAAGGATACGGTCGCCCTTGCTGGTCATGGTGACGAGTTCAATAGTCAGGTGAGGGTGCAGGGCTTCCAGGCGAGCCTTGACATAGTTGGCCTGCCAAAGGGCGAGGGCGCTTTTGCGGGTCGCTATACGAAGTCTGTTCACGACAAACTGCCTTGTCCATGATGTTACCGGGCAGCAATGATATGCCAGTTTCGTGGTTACCTGAACCTTTACTGCTGAACGCTTCGTTAATAACGGGCGGTGACGGGGTAAACCAATGAATAGACAGCGGCCTGTCCGGTCAACGTTTTTCCATCTTCGATCTTCTCCGACATTGTCAGTTGTCAGTGCCGGAAACCTTTTTATGGGAAGACGCTGCTAATAGTTTCGCCTAAACCCTGTGCGTACGCCGACGCTAGCCGATCTCGCTCACATTGTTCTCTCTTTTCAGGAGGCAGTTTGTCGATCTCGTATCGAATGCCATTTTCGTAGAGGTAGTTCCCTATTATGGTTCTTCTATCTGGGGACGCTCCGCCCGCAGCACGATCACGATCACGAGCGCGAGCACGACGGGGCCTCTCGGTTTGTGTCGCGGTATTTTCGTTTCCTGGCAGCGTTGAGAGAAATCTCTGCAGTCCCCCCCCGGCCACAGAACCACTACCTTGATCATATGTTTTCGCAGGGGGCATAGGGGAAAAGCAGGCGTGTTCGCCTGGGGCCTGAAGTGTATGCGCTGCTTCTGGTGGCAGCTTGACAATTGATCCATCAGGATTAACCGCTTTGTATTCTAACCCATGCCATACCTTGTCAGAGAATGTGTTGTAACAGTAAGTGTTCATTGACTCAGAATGAAAAATTTCTCTAATCACAGGGCATGTACGGCAGAATAGAATCCATTTGTGTTGGTTCACAAATTCTGGGTTTAATGATTCGTCCCCTGAAAATGAACAGGCGGTTTCCTGAATCAGGATTTCCTCGTGCTTGCTGGAAGTTGGAGACGTTTGAATGATCTTGCCACGATAGGCATTTTCTCCCAGTGTAACGGTGGCTTTATGCTCATTCCCTGGTAGCTTTGGCGCTGAACCACCAAAAGGGTTAATTAATCTGTATTTTAAGCCCTGCCATTGCTGTTTAATGTATCGTTGATAACAGTATGTGCTCGTTTTCGTAGAATAAAAAACGTCTAATGTCTGTGGGCAAGTATCGCAGTGTATAGTCCATTTTCTCTGGCCCACAAATTCTTGTCTTAATGGTCGTCCCCCTGAATCCGTACCGGCCGTTTCCGGTTTCAGGGTCTCGTGGTGTATGGCAGTTGACTGTGCTCCGGGCATTTTCTCCATTGAATGAATCTCCTTGTAAACAGCCTGAACAGGCTAAATAAAGCTATTTAATTTCATCCTCTGGTAAGTAAGGACAGACAGAATGAAAAGAAGTTCCCGGTGTCAGAGCATTTCCATGGTGAGTCGCCTTGCATTGGCGGCTGAAGAGCAGGTCATAAGGTCGGATGTTTATCTGCGCCCGACTGGCGCGAACAGTTTTCCCCGCGCAACGAGTATCCGCTGACCCGTGTGGGTGATGGACACCTAGGGGTTTTTCATGAGTTTTCGCAGTAATGCCACATGGCGACGGCTGACAATTAATGGTTTGTCCACACCACGCAGGCAAATTTCGTGAATACCTTCATTGGTGCGGGTAAGGCACTCTATGGCATGTCGGGCAACCAGGGCATTCCTGTGAATACGCACAAACTGATCCCCCAGCTGTTTCTGAAGGCTTTTTAGGGCTTCATCAATCAGGACTTCACCGCCCTGGTGGCAGACTGTGGTGTATTTGTTATCTGCCAGAAAGTAGAGAATTTCTCCCACCGGAATCAGTTCAAGCCCTTTGTGGGTTCGGGCGGAAATATGGGTTCGCAGTACGCTG
Source organism: Kistimonas ophiarachnellae (assembly GCF_057552235.1). Lineage (NCBI taxonomy): Bacteria > Pseudomonadati > Pseudomonadota > Gammaproteobacteria > Oceanospirillales > Endozoicomonadaceae > Kistimonas > Kistimonas ophiarachnellae. The sequence continues at coordinate 261,117 of NZ_BAAJPA010000004.1, forward strand.
TCATCGTCCCCCTGCTGTTGGAGGGCGCTTAATTGAGACCGGTTAACCCGGGATGCCTGCTGTAACGCTGATTCGAGCCGACTCTGTTTAACGGGTTTCAACAGGTAACCAACGGCCTGAACCTGAAAGGCCTCAACGGCATGTTGCTCGTAGGCGGTACAGAAAATGATGGCGGGCGGATACTCCAGCTGAGTGATATGGGCAGCGGCTTCCAGCCCGGTCATGCCGGGCATATGGATATCCATGAGAATAATGTCAGGCCCCAACTGTTCTGACAGCTTGACCGCTTCTGCGCCATTGGCGGCTTCCTCGGCCAGGGGCGTGACATCCGGAATGCGATCCAGCATGTAACGCAGGCGTTCCCTGGCGAGGGGCTCGTCATCGACGATCAGTACTTTCATGGTTTTTATTGGACCTTGCATGGTGCCTAATCAGTGAATTCACATGCCGTCTTGGCTTATACCGGCCATGGATAGGTGATCTGCGCCTTGAACCAGCGCCGGCCACCCCGGGTTTCTGTGCCTGTCCTTAAACGGGCTTTGTCCCCATACAGCGCTTCGAGCCTTGCGGCAATGTTACCCAGCGCGACACTGTTGCCAGTATGCGGGTTGGCGCCACCATGCTCAGTATCCTGAGCCATGGTATTGCTGATCTCAAGCGCAAAGGTGTTATCGCGGTAGTCAATCGCCACCATGATCGTGCCCGGAGCCGGGTCAGGTTGTATACCATGAAATATGGCATTTTCCAGTAAAGGCTGCAGTGTCAGCTGGGGAATCATCAAATCTTCGGGTAAATCGGCAATATCCCATTGAATGGTCAGGCGATCGCCGAAGCGGTATTTCTCAATATTGACGTAGCGCCGGGAGAGCTCGATTTCCTGTTCCAGGGGAATTTCAACACAGGTTTCCGCCAGGCTGGCGCGAAACAGGTCTGACAGGTCTTCAACCGCCTGTTCGGCTTTGTCTGGATCAATATGAATCAGGCTGGCGATGCTGTTCATGCTGTTGAACAGAAAATGGGGATGGATGCGCGACTGAAGTGACTGAATACGTGCCTGAAGCTCTGCCTGCTGCTGGCGGCTCAGCTCCTTCTGGAGATAGAAATAGCGCAGAAGAATACCGGTGATAATGGCGGCAATCAGGCCATTTCGGAGTAACAGCCAGTCATTGATGGCGGCGGACTCCAGGCCCGCTTCAAGCTGGTAGAAGAAATATTCAGCACCCAGGGTAAAGACCAGGGTAATCGTGACACAAAGTGCCAGGCTGGCGATCGTGATGGTGGGAATGGAGCAGCGGGCCAAAAGCCGGCGTAATCGGCAGAGTAATGCGGCACAGACCAGCACAATCCACTGAACAAAGAGTGAGGTCAGGGCCAGGTAATTCCAGTCAAACCCAGGCGTCGGCATGGCCAGCACCAGGACCAGTACAAACAGCTCGGCAACCAGGACAAGAAGCAGCACGGCTTTAGGGGTGCAGAGATCAGGCAGGAAAAAATCCGGGTAATCCGTGGGGGGCGATGTTGATGCTGACCTCAAGTGCTTCATAAAAGGTTGTGATTCCTTTGGCCTGCCAGGCAGACAATATTGTGTTTGTTCTTTGGATCACCGGTTTTACCGGCAACACGGAACCGGGACAATCCCGCAGGCTTTTATATTATTCGGCGGGGCAGTGGTTATAATGATGCCCGGCATCAGTGTGTCTGGTGTTCTATTCTCCCTGTGTTGGCAGTAACCGGCAAACGAGTGGCAGTGATGAGTGACAACAACAATACCAATCAGCAATGGGGCGGACGTTTCAGTGAACCGGTCGACGCCTTTGTTGCCCGCTTTACCGCATCAATCCAGTTTGACCAGCGACTCTACCGGCATGATATCGCCGGTTCCATCGCCCACGCGAAGATGCTGAACAAGTGTGACCTGCTGACGGACAAAGAGCTGGCGGACATCATAGCCGGTCTTGAGGCCATTCGTCAGGAGATTGAGGAAGGACGGTTTGCGTGGTCCATTGAGCTCGAGGATATTCATATGAATATCGAGGCGAGATTGACCGAGAAGATTGGCATTGCGGGCAAGAAACTGCATACAGGGCGTTCACGGAATGATCAGGTCGCGACTGATATCAGGCTCTGGCTCCGTGATGAAATTGATACCATTAATGAAGAGCTTACACGCCTGGAACAAGGCTTGAGTACGCTGGCTGAGCAGGAAAGTCAGACTATCATGCCGGGCTTTACCCATTTGCAGACGGCGCAGCCGGTCACCTTTGGTCATCACTTGCGGGCTTGGCGTGAAATGCTGTTGCGTGATAGTGAGCGACTTCAGGATTGTCGCAAGCGGGTCAATATCTGCCCATTAGGCGCCGCAGCGCTGGCGGGAACCACCTATCCGATAGATCGAGTATATACGGCTGAATTACTGGGTTTTGATCGTCCGGCAGCGAACTCTCTGGATGCGGTCAGTGACCGGGACTTTGCCATTGAGTTCTGCAGCGTTGCCGCACTGATCATGACTCACCTGTCGCGAATGTCGGAAGAACTTGTGCTGTGGACCTCAGCCCAGTTTGATTTTATCGAACTGCCCGATCGCTTCTGTACCGGTTCGTCAATCATGCCGCAGAAGAAAAATCCGGATGTACCCGAACTGGTTCGGGGCAAGACGGGGCGGGTTAATGGCCATCTGATGGCATTACTCACGCTGATGAAAGGCCAGCCGCTGGCGTATAACAAGGACAATCAGGAAGACAAGGAGCCGCTGTTCGATGCGGTGGATACCGTACGGGACAGCCTGCGGGCGTTTGCCGATATGGTGCCCCATATCCGCTCACGCAAGGAAAATATGCGGTCTGCGGCAATGAAAGGCTTTGCGACGGCAACGGATCTGGCGGATTACCTGGTGAAGAAAGGCATGCCCTTCCGTGATGCCCACGAAGTGGTGGGTAAAGCGGTGGCTTATGGTGTGAATTCAGGGCAGGATCTTTCTCAGATGACGCTGGAAGAATTGCAGAAATTCTCAGCGACTATCACTGACGACGTGTTTGATGTATTGACTCTGGAAGGTTCTGTTGGAGCTCGTCAGCACGTCGGTGGTGCGGGGGAATATCTTAAGTAAGGCGGGTACAGGCGATAGTGTCAGGGCTCCAAACACAATGAGAGCCCTGATGTGCAAAGCTCGTTATTGTGCGTAGATAGTGTTGTAGCAGTAGTTTGTTGCTTCAATGAATCCTTCCACACTGCCGCAATCGAAACGCTGTCCCTTGAATCGATAAGCCATGACACAGCCATTCTGGGCCTGCTTCATCAAGGCATCCGTGATTTGAAGCTCACCGTTTTTGCCGGGTTCGGTGTCTTCCAGAATATCGAAAATATCCGGCGTCAGAATGTAGCGGCCAATAATGGCAAGATTGCTGGGCGCTTCATCGGGGGATGGTTTTTCTACCATCGTATTCACCCGGTAGATATCATCGCGGATCATTTCACCTGCAATCACACCGTATTTGTGAACCTGATCCTGTGGCACTTCCTCAACGGCCACAATGGAACAGCGGAATTGCTTATACAAAGCAACCATTTGCGCCAGAACACCATCACCTTCCGGATTCAGGCACAGGTCGTCGGCCAGCACTACGGCAAACGGTTGTTCACCAACCAGTGTCCGCCCGGTCAGGATGGCATGACCCAGTCCTTTCATTTCCGTTTGTCGGGTATACGAAAAGCTACATGCATTCATGATGTCACGAATGCCGTTGAGGTAGGCCTCTTTACCCGTACCTGCGATCTGGTGTTCCAGTTCGTAATTGATATCGAAATGATCTTCCAGTGCGCGTTTTCCTCGTCCTGTCACGATACAGATCTCGTTCAAACCGGCCTGCATGGCTTCGTCAACGCCATATTCAATCAGCGGTTTGCTAACAACTGGCATCATCTCCTTGGGCATGGATTTGGTCGCCGGGAGGAAACGAGTGCCATAACCAGCGGCTGGGAACAGGCATTTATGGATCATGTATCTGTCTACTCCATAAGATGATACGTAGGACGAGTCTTCAACAGTGACACAAATACAGTCAAGCTGTGACTTTCATTGAGGAAACAGTAATGGAAAGTGTGTGCCAGCTGGCTGACACACACTTATGGCCATTCAGGCAAGCTCAGGGAAGTCGCCTTTGACGACCAGAATATCCTCCATGATCAGGTATTGCAGGTCTGATCCAAAGAACATATTCAGCGCGTCGGTCGGTGTACAGACAATGGGTTCACCACGACGGTTCAGGGAGGTGTTCAGCACCACGCCATTACCTGTCAGCTTTTCCATTTCTTCCAGCAGCTCGTAATAACGCGGGTTGGTCTCCTTGCTGACCGCCTGTCCACGGGACGTGCCGTCTTCGTGCACGACTTCCGGTACGCGCTCTTTCCACTCTTCGTTCACTTCAAAGGTGAATGTCATATACGGCGCCGGATGGTCAACCTTGAACATTTCCCTGGATACCCGGTCCAGCATACTGGGGCAGAAGGGACGCCAGCGCTCACGGAACTTGATCTGTTCGTTGATACGGTCTGCGATACCTTTGAAGCTCGGGCAACCGATAATGCTTCGACGTCCCAGGGCTCTCGGTCCAAATTCCATGCGACCCTGGAACCAGGCTACAGGGTTGCCATCGGCCAGTACCTTGGCAATGTTCTGGGGCACATTCTCAATCTTGCGGAACTTGGGTTTGTCCGGGTGTTCCTCACAGGCTTCGATAACCTGCTCGTTAGTGAAAGAGGGGCCAAGATAAACGTGCGTCATCTTCTCCACTTCCACACCACGCTTGACGGAGGCAAACGACGCTGCACCAATAGCAGTACCCGCATCACCGGAAGCCGGCTGAACGAACAGCTCCTTAACTTCAGGACGCGCGATAATCTTCTGGTTCAGCTTAACATTCAGAGCGCCACCACCGGAGAACGCAATCTTGCCGGTTTCCTTGATGATATCGCCCAGGTAGTAGTCCATCAGTTTCAATACGACGGTTTCATACAGTTCCTGCATGGCAGCGGCGTAGTGGATGTAAGGATCGTCTGCAACATCACCTTTACGACGTGGGCCCAGCCACTTGATCAGTTCTGGTGTGAAGTAAAAGCCCTTGCCGTTTTCCTTGTAACGACGCATACCAACGACGTTAGCCAGGTGAGTGTTAACCTGGAAGTCCTTGCCATCAAAATCAATCAGACGAGAAAGGTCGTATTTCTTGGGATCACCATAGGGTGCCATACCCATAACCTTGTACTCGCCATCAAGCATGTCGAAGCCGAGGTACTCGGTAATCGCCCCATAGAGTCCACCCAGTGAATCTGGATCGTAGAACTCCTTGATCTTGTGGATAACGCCATTCTCACCATAACCGAAGAAGGTGGTGGCATATTCACCTTTACCGTCCACACCCATGATCGCGGTCTTTTCCTTGAATCCGCTCAGGTGGTAACAGCTGGAGGCGTGGGCCAGGTGATGTTCTACCGGCTCAAACTCAAACTTGCCCCATTCAAACCCGAGGGACTCCAGCATCTTGCGGATATTGGAGACGTAGCGACGATAGCGACGGTTGCCGTTAAAAATGGCATCCAGTGCGCGGTCAGGGGCATACCAGTAACGCTTGGCGTAGTGCCAGCGGGCAGGGCTCAGAATGCTGATGGGGGCCAGCGGTACCGCCACGACATCAACATCTTCCGGCTTCAGGCCAGCCTGTTCCAGTACGAACTTGGTAGATTCCAGCGGCATTTTGCCTTTGGCGTGTTTGTCCCGGATCAAACGTTCTTCTTCAACGGCGGCGACCAGCTTACCGTCGATATAGACGGCAGCGGATGGATCGTGGCTGATTGCACCGGATAAACCGAGAATTACCATAGCCTGTTCCTGAATCCTTTAATCACGATATTGAGTTAAAAAGTACGATGGCAGATCGTTTGCCAGACCTGTGTCCATGTTTCGTTTCATTGACCCTCGCCTGAGGCCTCGTCGGGCAAAGGCGGACAGAGTAGGCGACGATGTGTCACAGAAGTGTGATCTCGGCATCAATATTTCTGTCCACTGCCGTTAAAGGCCTGAGGAGAGGGAACACGGCTTGTTCAGGGCCTGACGATGCAGACCCGGTCATCAAGCTTGTTCCCATGCCTCAATGACTGGCCGGAACAGCGCTTCCGCACGTGGATTGTCTTTCCAGTTACGGCTGAATCGCTCCAGGTCCTTGCGAAAGAGGCGCTGAAAACAAAACCGCCATTTATACGATGTCATGGCGTCAAGGTCTATAAGCAGAGGCTTATTATTTCTGATCAGGAAATTGTTGCCTTTAAGGTCACCATGATAGACGCGGCTGCGTTTCAGGGTGATCAGAATATCGCCAATGTCGGTGGCCACCTGCTGCCATTGTGGTAAAGCGTCCTGCGAGCTATCGAAATACGCCATGGCATGGGTGCTGGGAACAAACGCTGTGATGATATAGCTACAGGTGATGGCCGGTCCCGTCCGGTGTTCCAGCATGGCCATGGGGGCGGGGGTGTCGATACCCAGGAACTGTAACAGGTGACCATTCAGCCAGGCTTTGCGAGCTCTCGAAGAGCGCAATGTGCGCAGGTATTTGTGTAAAAAGCCTTTTGTGCTCTGGTATTTCTTGATCAGAACCTTGCGTTCATTATCGAGAGTAACGATGGCAACGGTATTGGTTCTGCCCAGTTTCAGAATCTTCCCGCCGGCAATGAACGCTTCCGGGTTTTCGATCAGGGCTTGCAGTGCTGCATCGTCGTATTGGCGACTAAAAGCGGCAAAATGACGTTTACTGCTTTCTACCCTGAAGTGAGTACAGTTGCGCAGGGATTTCTGGATAAAACGTTCGCGCCATTTACGCAGTTGCAGCACGGTTTCCAGAAAGTCTGTTTTTGCCCACTGGTTCGCTGCCTTGTTATCGATGGCATAGGCGGACAAAACGTCGTCGACAAAACGGTCGTAACGGGGAAAAAGTACCGCCATGAACAGGGCCAGGTTGTGGCGAGCCTGTTTGTCGGAAAGTGGTGTGGTGCTGACTGTCGCGCCACCGCCATCAATCATGTACAGACGCTCATTGCTGGCCAGCAGGTTATCGAGATGGATATCTTCCTGACAAACACCGGCGCGGTGCAGTTGTGCAAGTAATCTTGCTGTTTTTTGCAGCCAGTATTTACGCTGTTTTTCGTCAAGCGTCGTCTGTTGCCAAACCTGTTCCAGTGACTCAACCTTGCCAAGGTCTTCCGTCACGATGGTTTGCAGCGTCTGTTGTTCGCTGCTGCTGTCCAGTAGTGTCGGCGTATCTATTCCTGCACGAATGAAGCCGTTGATGCCTGTTAATTCACGCTGATAATAACGATTAGCGCCGTTGCCATAGAAACATTTAACGATAACCGGTTGGCCTTCCTGCTCTGCACGTACAACCAGCCGTTTGCCGGGCAGAAAACGCAGTACCTCATGGCAGGCAATCACGCCGTTGCCCGTTTTGAGAGCGAATGGCGTTTCGGGTTGCCGGGTTAGCGTAACAAGCTGTTCTGCTGTCAGGTTGGGCATTGTCGCCAGGGACCCTACGTCAGTCATTCACGTCCCTCGAAAAATGACAGTATTTTACGGATGTCTTTTTTGTCCCTGCTGCGCAGTGTCGACTGGCCGCGGTAATCAAGGAAGAAACGCAGGCGTTGGGTGCGGCTTAACTGCTGCTTTGCCACTTTGTCCAGGCAGGCAATATCTTTCAATATCCGGTATTTGAGCGAATAGCCAAACCAGCGCTGTCCGGTCGGGCAGTCAATCAGATAAATCCTGGGGTTGTCCCTGTCCTGGGTGACGAGGATATTGCGCCATTTGAAATCGTTATGAGCAAAACTGTAGTCGTGTAATTTGCGTGCCGCCCCTGCTACCTGACGACTGACGTTTTGTACCCAGGTTCGGTCACGTAGTAGCGGTGAGTTCTCCTGAACCATCGTCGCCAGATCCCGGGTATTTTCCAGGCCAACCGTGATCAGCGCACCACGGGTGGTTTTAGTGAGGCAACGTTCCTGGCCGTAGGCAACCACCGGTGCTGCCGGTATCCCGAGGCGTCGGAACAGCAAGAGGTTTTTCCATTCAATGCGTATGCGGCTCCAGCCCAGCCAGCTGCGCAGGCCTTTTGTGGAGTGATAGCGTTTGACGTAGAACGGTTTGCCATCGATTTCGTGACGAAACACCATGCTCTCGGAATCGGCGGCGGCCAGTGAGCCTGTTGGTTCAATAGCGAAAACGGTTTCCAGTGAACAGAAAGCTTTCGCAATGTTGGTGTCACGGAAATCCGGCTCAATATTCCATCGAGTGGTGGTTAGCATACGACGTTGTTTTTGTGTTTCTGTCACAGCTGATCACCATTATTCAGCTTCCGATGATAACGGCGATACAGTTTTTGTGCTTTACGTTCCAGGGGACGCCAGAGCCACTGATACTGTGCAAATGCTTCGCGTAGTGGCAGACCGGTATAGATTCGGATAAACCGATAAATATCACGCTGGGTCAAACCAATATCGAACGCTGAGAACCAGAGGCCGGCGATATCTTTGATAATCCAACGTTTCGGTGTTTTTTCCCGGATCTGGCTGCGGTGCAGATCAATCAGTGAAAGGGTCAGGTTATCAGGATCAATGCCGGTAATACCGTCAGGAATATGAAGCAGAAAATGACAGATATAGTAATCCCTGTGATTGACCCCGTTGCTGTGTAGAAGTCGACTGACGTTTGCCACTTTTTCAATCAAGGCTTTTTTTAGCCGAAATGATGGAGGGTGTGCAGACCATTGTGCACAGAGATCCTCAAGGCTGATGGTATCAGTCAGATCTTCTGTCACGATGAACGACTTTTGACGTGCAGGGTTATTGCCCTTTTCGCCAAAAGCGACGGCGGTCATGGTTTTTACACCGAGCGATCCCAGTTTTTGGATGGCTCGCCACTCATTGCCTGCGCCCAGCACGGGCGCGCGTAAGCGAATCAGGTTGTCGAGAATTTCTTTCCAGCCAACGCCCCGGTGAATCTTGACGAAGAAACTGTTGCCATTCTGCTCAAATTGCAGGGTTTTGCGGGCTTCCAGTTGCCGGTAAACCTTACCCTGCAGTGTTTCCACTTTCTCGAAGGGATCACAACCTTGCCAGGCCTGTTTGAAGTCGTCACGTAACCAGAGCATCAGGCAGCGGCTCCCGTCAGGCGGACGCCAATCGTTTCAATCAGGTCAGCGGCATGTTCCGGCATGCTGTAAATATCGGCGGTATCTGCAAACGTCAGGGCATTTGCCTGCCATTCTTTATGCTGTTCTGTCGATTCAAGAATCTTGATTAATTGTTTGTTCATTGCCTGCTGGTTAAACGGTGACTGAATCAGCTCACCTGCCTTGGCATCGGTGATGTAATGGGCGTAGCCGCAGACATCGGTACAGAAAACGGGTAGGCCGGCGACTAACGCTTCCAGCAGTACCGTACCGGTATTTTCGTTGTATGCCGGATGAATCAGCAGGTCGGCACCGAGCAGAAAACGGGGGACATCATCTCGTCCGGAAAAAAACGTAATATGTCGTGCAATTCCTAGTTTGTGGGCCTGTAGCTGGAACTGTTTGGGATTGTCTTGTCCGATCACAAACAAGCGGGTTTTTCGCCGTAGTGCATCAGGCAGTGCCTTGATGGATAACAGGGCGCGATCCACCCCCTTGGTTTTAAAACCTGAACCAATCATCAAAAGCAAAAGTTCATCGTCGTTTATATCGAATGCCTGACGGAACTCTGCTCGAATAGCGTGTCCATTTTCAGGACGCCGACGATCGCGTGATATTCCTGGTGGTAACAGATGGAGTCGTTCCGGTGTGGTACCATAGTATTTTTCAAACAAAGGCTTTTGAGCCCCTGAAATCAGCAGCGATTCGGTATGACTGTCGCGATCAAAGACTGATCGTTCATACGACGAAAAGTGTCTGTAACGCGCACCGTATCGATACCAGCGGCTGCGCAGGTGCCTGGCCTTGTCTTCGTAGCAGGTGTCGGCAGCGTAATAGACATCCAGCCCCGGCATCTTGTTAAAACCAATCACGACATCGGCCGGCTTCTGGCTCAGGCATGAGACGACATGATCGTGAAACTTTTCGTTTCTGGCATGGGCGCTGAGCGTGCGGGGTTTCCAGGTGTGGATCTCAAAACCGTCCGGACGGTCACCGTCCCACTGCATGGTATAGACAACAATGTCATGCCCCCGTGCCTGGCAGGTCAGTGCAATGCGGAGGAAATCCCGTTGCAGGCCGCCGAACGGGAAAAACTTGTAAAGAATAAAAGCCAGTCTCATCGGGTTCCTGTGGACTCGTAGGTTTTCGCCTTGAGTCGTTTGCCAGTGGCTGATTTGCCTGGTGTTCTGATAATGGGTTTGAGTTGCTGCCAGACGATATCCGCCGTCATGGGGGCGAATATGGGCGGCTCGACGTTTTGCACCTGGCTGGGAGGGCATTGGTCCAGTGTCAGGTGTACCTGGTTCTCACCGTAGGCGCCCACCAGATCCGGGCGGGTTGGGCCATAAAGGGAAACCGCCGGCACTTCCAGGGCTGCTGTCAGATGCCCCAAACCTGTATCGACAGCAACAACAGCGCTGGCGCCGGCGATGACGCTGGCGATATCGCGGAGGTTGAGCTGCGGCAGTACACGAACACCGTCCACTGCCGTTGCAATCCGTTCCGCCCGCCGTCGTTCATTTTCATTGCCCCATGGAAGACAGACAGCGTACCCGCTCTGGGTCACCCGACGGGCCAGGTCGCACCAGTATGCTTCTGGCCAGTGTTTGGTTTCCCAGGTCGTGCCGTGCAGGAAAACCATATATTGCTGGATCGGGCGAATCCCCTGGATATCAATAAAGTAATCAGAATCCAGGTGGAAGTGCCCTTTTTGTCGCGGCATTTCATAGCCCAGGGACTGGGCGAATAATTGCCTTACTCGCTCAACCGCATGCTGGTTTTTGGCGACAGCATGGGGCGTGTCGTAAAAACGGGCGGCGACGGGTTCACGCGCTGAGCTTTTATCCAGACCATGCACAGGGCCGTGCGTGTAGCGGGTGAGCCAGGCACTTTTCAGCAACCCTTGTGCATCAATGACGATGTCGTAGTTTGTTTGGTCGACAGTTTCCCGGAATTTCCGCCATTCGCCATTGCGCCAGGTGCTGAGCGGATGTTTTCGCCAGCGTCGAATGGCGACCGGAATGACGCGGTCAACGGCAGGGTGCCAGGCCGGAATCTCGGAAAAGCCTTCTTCTACCACCCAATCGAAACGGATACCTTCAATGGCTTCCGAGGCATCCGTCAACGCTGGCAGGGTGTGGATAACGTCGCCCATCGAGGAGGTTTTGATGACCAGTGCTTTCATGCTGTCATCTCCCTCACGGTAGAACGGTCTGCCAGTTGCTCAAGCGCTGTAAGTACCTGTGCAGGTGGCAGCTGTTTCAGGCAATCCGTGTGTTGCTGTGGGCAGGTTCTCTGAAAGCAGGGGCTGCATGACAGCGTTGACTGGACAATCACGCTGTTCGGATTCAGTGGAGGCGTAAACCCTGGAGATGTTGAGCCATAGACGACCACGAGATTCCGGTTCAATGCTGCAGCAATATGCATGAGACCGGAATCATTGCTGACAACTTCATCAGTCAGTGATAGCAGGTCGATGGCATCAGCCAGCCGGGTTTTTCCGGCCAGGTTGTGGATGTTCGCCTGTCGTTCCCTGGATACCTGTTGAACAATGTTGTCGCAAACGGCTTCGTCTTTTTGGGAACCAAATAACCAGACCTGCCAGCCTTGCCCCAATCTTTCATTGGCGATGGTTGCAAAGTGCTGTTCCGGCCAGCGTTTGGCCGGGCCAAATTCGGCGCCCGGGCACAATGCCAGAACCGGTCGATCCATGGACAGGTTAAAGGTCTTCAGTGCTTGCTTTGCGTTATCGCTGTCGGCGACGAGTGCAGGCGCGGGATAGGATTCCGGCAGCACACTGCCTTTGGGATAACCCAATGCGATGAAACGCTGGATCATCAGCGGTAACGCGGTTTTGTCGAGAATCCGAAGATCATTGAGCAGGCCATAGCGCATTTCGCCTCGCCAGCCCGTACGTTTGGGAATACCTGCCCAAAAGGGAATCAACGCCGACTTGAAGGAGTTGGGCAAGATGATGGCCTGGTCATAGCCTTCGGCTGCCAGTTGTTTGCCAAGGCGACGCCTTACCGACAGGTTCAGCGCACCATGCCCCAGCGGCATATCCAGCCCCTGGCGAACCTCCGGCATACGCGCCAGCAGTGGCCGACTCCAGGCAGGTGCCAGGACATCAATGACGGCAGACGGGCATTGTTGTTTCAGGGTGATGAACAGGGTCTGTGCCATCACCATATCGCCTACCCATGATGGGCCAACTATCAGGTACTTCACGGGGCTCCGCTATGTTTCCAGGATATCGGTTGCCGGTGTGTCAGTGCGGTGACTCTGTCATCCCGCGCAGGACATCAGACGAAAAAATCGCCGGTACGCTACCGCCCGTCAGGATCGGGCAGGTGTCTGCACCCCGACTCAAGTCTGCCATTGATCATCGTCGGACGTGTGTACAGCCGTGATATTTTGGGCAGAAAAAAAAAGTGGCGCAATTATACGCCACTTTTTCAGGGTTTATAGTCGGAATTGCCCGGAAGGCAGGCGTATCAGCGAACGGGGGTCAACCACTCTGCGTTTTCTTCCCGTTGGCCGGTGACCTGATCAAAATACATTTTCTGCAGTTTTTCAGTGATCGGGCCGCGGCTGCCGGTACCAATCATTCGTCCATCATGTTCACGGATGGGCAGGACTTCCGCCGCAGTACCGGTGAAGAAGGCTTCCTGGGCGACATAGACTTCATCCCGGGTGATGCGCTTTTCACGAACTTCCAGGCCCAGTTCCCGGGCGAACTGGATGATAGTGTCACGGGTAATGCCTTCGAGGCAGGACGTCAGCTCCGGCGTGTAGAGAATGCCATCGTCTTTAACGATGAAGATATTTTCACCGCTGCCTTCAGCCACGTAACCTTCGTTATCCAGCAGCAGCGCTTCTTCGCAGCCACAGTCCAGCGCTTCCTTGAGCGCCAGCATGGAATTGATGTAATTGCCGTTCGCCTTGGCCTTGCACATGGTGATATTCACGTGGTGGCGCGTGTAGGACGAGGTGCGGATCTTGATGCCTTTTTCTTTGGCTTCGGGATCCATATAAGATGGCCATTCCCACGCGGCGACAATGCAGTGGGTTTTCAGGTTGTCAGCACGCAGTCCCATGCCTTCCGAACCATAAAAACACATGGGGCGCAGGTAGGCGGAATCAAGACCGTTTTCCCGCACCACGGTTCTCTGGGCTTCCAGCAGTTCTTCATAGCCGTAGGGAATGTGCATTTTCAGAATATGCGCGCTGCGAAACAGACGCCGGGTGTGTTCCTGCAGTCGGAAAATACAGGGACCATTGTCTGTGGCGTAGGCGCGGACCCCTTCAAAGACACCCAGACCATAATGCAGGGTATGGGTCAGGACGTGGGTTTTGGCTTCACGCCAGGGAACCAGTTCGCCGTCGTACCAGATAACTCCATTGCGGTCGGCAAAAGACATCAGTGCTGCTCCTATCGAAGTATTCTTTATTGTGATCGAGTCGGGTTCGTTATTACCGCAGCGGTTGCCGCTGTCGAGGTTCCGGTCAGGAACGTACGTGTTCGGCAGCCAGGTCTGATGATAGTTTACTCAGCAAAAACCGCCCGGATCGTGTCCGGGCGGTGCCTTGCGGTTTTCCGTATTCCACCATATTCCTTGGCGTAACGACAGTGGTTTTATCGTTTAGCCTGCGGTTGGTTTAGCGAGGGTTTCGGTTTGCAGGAGTTGATCCCAGATGGCGATGACAATCCGGCGCTCCTGTTGGAACTGATCCGCTGAAATACTGCTGCGCAGGTTTTGCAGGGCGCGCAGGTGAAGGGTTTTGCGATAGCGCTGGTAGATGTCCCGAAGTTGCTGACATTCCTCTGCCGGAAGCAGGGCAGCCTGCTCAAGTTCTTCCAGAATACGGATGTTGTCACTCCATTTCATCAGGGCCGGATGATCGTGAGACCAGGCAAGCACCGCGTATTGGGTGATGAACTCAATATCGACGATGCCACCGACATCCTGTTTCAGGTGAAACAGGTGATTTCCATTCCATGTGTCAGGCTTGGTGCCTGCTCCGGTTTCCCTGGTACCCAGGTTGTCCCGCATTTTTTTGCGCATATCGAGAACGTCTTTGCGTAATTCTTCCGGGTCGCGACGTTCGCCGAGGGTGATTGCGCGAATCTGTTCAAAGCGTGAAGCCATTTCGGGACAGCCGGCAATGACTCGGGCTCTGACCAGCGCCTGATGCTCCCAGGTCCAGGCTTCATTTTCCTGGTATTTCTCAAACGCGGGTAATGACGAAACGAGCAGGCCTGAGTTGCCTGAGGGGCGCAAGCGCATATCAACGTCATACAGCTGGCCGGATGCCGTGGCTGTGGATAATATGTGGACAATTCGCTGTCCGAGGCGGGTGAAGAACAGGTTGTTGTCGATTTCCCGTTCACCGTTGGTGCTCAGGTTGATGCCACCGTTATGGATGAAAACAAGGTCGAGGTCAGATCCCGGCCCCAGCTCAATGCCGCCCAGTTTGCCATAACCCAGGATGATGAAGCCCGGGTTGCAGGGTTTGTCGGGTGTTTCCATGGGGTGGCCGTAGCGAACCGTCAACTGGTTCCAGGCGATACCCAGAACTTCCTTCAGAATGGCTTCAGCAATCCATGTCAGGTAATCACTTTCTTTCATCAACGGCATGGTGCCAGCGACCTGGGCTGCCGCCAGGCGAAGCACGTGGGCCATTTTGAAATAGCGCAGCGCTTCCATCTGGGATTCCAGGTCTTCTTCCGGAATATGGGATAGCTGCTGACGAAGCTCATCCTGTAGGGCTTCCTGGTTCGGCGGTGTATAGAGGCTGCCAAGGTTGAGGAATTCATCCAGCAATACTGGATGGCGGGCGACCTGTCCGCTGATCCAGGGGCTGGCGGCACAGAGCCTGACCAGATGTTCCAATGCATGCGGGTTTTCAATCAGCAGTACCAGGTAGGCCGTACGGCGCAGTACCGCTTCAATAATTGGCAGAACCCGGTTTAGCGCTTGATCGGGATCCTCCGCATTGCTAACTGTCTGCAGCAGAGCAGGCATAAATTGTCGGATGCGATCTGCGCTTTGGCGTCGAACGGTTTTGAGTACCTTGCTGTCACGGAGATCCATAAGACGGCGGTGGGCGGTTTCCGGATCGGTAAAACCATGACGCTGCAGCAGCTCAACTTCTTCTTCAGGCTGGCGCCGGGCAGACCAGAGGACTTCCCAGTCATCGCCGGATTCCTCGTGAGCCGATTGTGGTGCGTCCGGATCTCGAATCACTTGCTCAAAATGGTAAGTCACCCGTTCACGATAATGATCCAGTGCTTCCTGGAATGCTTGCTGGTCATTGAAGCCCATGATCCAGGCCAGACGATCATATTCCTGTTCGGAGGCAGGCAGAGTCTGCGTCTGCCGGTCAGCCACGGCCTGTAGCGCATGCTCGGTATTTCTGAGGAAATGGTAGGCTTCTCGAAGTTCGTGACAGGCTGTTTGGGGCATATATCCCAGGGCTTCCAGTGACGACAGAATGTTTAATAGCGAGCGCTCCTGTAGTCGACGCTCCCGTCCGCCATGAATCAGCTGGAAACTCTGGACAATAAACTCTATTTCCCGAATGCCGCCAGGCCCCAACTTGATATTGTTCTGCTTGTTTAGGCGCGAGACTTCACGATGAATCAGTCGCTTCATGTCACGCAGAGCGTCAATGGCGCCAAAATCGATATAGCGACGATAGACAAAAGGCCTCAGGGTTTTCAGTAGTTCTTCACCCCGGCAGATATCACCCGCGACAACCCTGGCCTTGATCATGGCGTATCGTTCCCAGTCCCGTCCCTGATCCTGGTAGTACTGCTCCATGGCGGCAAAGCTCAGTACCAGGGCGCCGCTTTGACCGTAAGGACGCAGCCGCATATCTACGCGAAAGGCAAAACCATCGACGGTTTTGGCATCCAGCGCCGTAATCAGCTTTTGACCCAGCCTGACAAAGAATTCCTGATTATCCAGACTGCGTGCGGCACCTCGGGTTTCACCTTTATTGGGATAACAGAAGATCAGGTCGATATCTGACGAGAGGTTGAGTTCGCCCGCGCCCAGCTTACCCATACCTAAAATCACCATTTTCTGGGGTACAGGTTCAGACTCGGGAGTAGACCTGCCATAGGGTGTCCCGAGCGATTCACAAAGCCGGTCATAGAGCCACTGGCAGGCGCTGTCGATGCAGCAGTCCGCCAGGTTGGATAGGTCCGCTGTGGTTTCCGATAAATCCGCCAGTCGGTTCAGATCGCGCCAGATAATGCGGAATTGATGGTAATGACGAAATTGCCGCAGAGCGGCAGCCAGTTCTTCTTCTGTGGTAACGGTAGACAGCTTGTCGTCTAATGATTGCTGAATCGCATTTTTTGACAGTGTTTGTGTTAATTGGCCATTGTTGACCAGTGTTTTGAACATGTCCGGCTTTCGCTGGCAGAGGTCTGCGGCGTAATCACTGCCGCCCCAGCAGATATCCAGCTGCTCCCGGGTGGTTTGATCCAGATTCTCAAGAAATTGCCGGCTATCGGCATCAATCTCTGCAAACTGCTGCCGACGGCATTGAAGTGACTGTCGGATATGTTCAGGTATGGCGGCAATCATGGAGCCCTCTGTCCTACCGGTAGGCGACGTCACGATAGTATCGGATTTTGTGCCTGTGCGTGAGGGCTTGTTCAGTCGGTTGTTCGATCGTGGGTTTGTCTGTAATTAAATGTAGCTTTACTACATGAAGGGGTCGATCAGGATTGTCAAACCTACAAAAAATGTAGTAAAACTACAAAATTATTTGAGTCTGGATCCGCAGGCTTTACTTGCTGATTTCAGAAGTTGTCATGACATGGTGCAGCGTGTCGTCAGCGGGCTCAAGACTATAATTTGAACATCAGGCGGTCGGGTGCGATGGATTCCGTTGCATTTTTCCGCCTCCTCCCTCAGGGCTTGGAGCATAGCAATGCAGCGCGATATTGATCCGATGGAGACCCAGGAGTGGCTGGATGCTCTCGAATCCGTGCTTGAAAAAGAAGGCGAAGACCGGGCGCATTTCCTGCTGACCCGTCTGGCCCAGCACGCCAGCCGCAAGGGAACCCAGCTTCCCTACGCGATCACTACCCCCTACCGCAACACCATTCCTTCCGCCAGGGAAGCCCGGATGCCCGGCGACCTGTTCATGGAGCGTCGTATCCGTTCCGTGGTTCGCTGGAATGCACTGGCCATGGTAATGCGCGCCAGCAAGCGCGGCGGTGACCTGGGTGGTCACATCTCATCTTTTGCGTCCAGCGCCACGCTGTACGACATCGGTTACAACTACTTTTTCCACGGTCCGGAAAATGACCGTGAAGGCGACCTGGTGTACTATCAGGGCCACGTGTCTCCGGGTATCTATTCCCGTGCCTTCATGGAAGGCCGTCTGACGGAAGAGCAGCTGGACAACTTCCGTTCCGAAGTGAGCGGCAAGGGTCTTTCTTCCTATCCGCACCCCTGGCTGATGCCTGAGTTCTGGCAGTTCCCCACGGTTTCCATGGGGCTTGGTCCGCTGCAGGCGATCTACCAGGCGCACTTCATGAAGTACCTGATCAACCGCAACATGATGCCGGAACAGAACCGTAAGGTCTGGGCATTCCTGGGTGACGGTGAGATGGACGAGCCGGAATCCCTGGGTGCGATCTCCCTGGCTGGCCGTGAAAAGCTGGATAACCTGGTGTTCGTGGTTAACTGTAACCTGCAGCGTCTGGATGGCCCGGTCCGTGGTAACGGCAAGATCATTCAGGAACTGGAAGGCGTCTTCCGTGGTGCCGGCTGGAACGTTATCAAGGTCGTCTGGGGCCGTCATTGGGATCCGCTGTTTGCCAACGACAAGAATGGCGCCATGCAGCAGATCATGGATGAAGCCGTGGATGGTGACTACCAGAACTGCAAGGCCAAGGGCGGCGGGTGGACCCGTGAGAACTTCTTCGGTCGTGACCCGGAAGCCCTGAAGCTGGTTGAGCACCTGTCTGATGAAGACATCTGGCGCCTGAACCGTGGTGGCCACGATCCTTACAAGGTGTACGCGGCGTATCACGCAGCTGTGAACCACACCGGTCAGCCGACTGTTATTCTGGCCAAGACCGTTAAAGGTTACGGCACTGGCGCCAGCGCGGAATCCGCCAACGTCAGCCACTCGGTCAAGAAGCTGCCGATTGAAGACCTCAAGCATTTCCGCGATCGTTTCGATCTGCCGATCCGTGATGACGAGCTGGAAAACCTGCCGTACTACAAGCCCGCTCCGGACAGCCCGGAAATGGTATACATGCGCAAGCGTCGTGAGAAGCTGGGCGGTTTCATCCCGCAGCGTCGTCCGAAGACCAGCGTTGCTTTGCCTGTGCCTGAACTGAAGGCCTTTGAAGCGGTCACCAAGGGCAGCGGCGAGCGCCAGATTTCCACAACCATGGCGCTGACCCGTATTCTGGGTGTGCTGACCAAGGACAAGACCCTCGGCAAGCACGTTGTGCCGATTGTGCCTGACGAAGCCCGTACCTTCGGTATGGAAGGCATGTTCCGTCAGCTGGGCATCTACTCTGCTGAAGGCCAGAAGTACGAGCCGCAGGATTCTGACCAGGTCATGTTCTACAAGGAATCCAAGTCTGGTCAGATTCTGGAAGAGGGTATCAACGAAGCCGGCGCCCACGCAGCCTGGATCGCTGCTGCGACCTCTTACAGCAACAACGACGTGCCGATGATTCCGTTCTATGTGTTCTATTCCATGTTCGGTTTCCAGCGTACCGGTGACCTGGCCTGGGCGTCCGGCGACATGCAGGCCCGTGGCTTCCTGGTGGGTGCGACTTCCGGCCGTACCACGCTGAACGGTGAAGGTCTGCAGCATCAGGACGGTCACAGCCATATTTTGGCGTCCACCATCCCGAACTGCGTGAGCTATGACCCGACCTATGGCTATGAACTGGCGGTCATCATTCAGGACGGTCTGCGCCGTATGGTTGAAGATCAGGAGAATGTCTTCTATTACCTGACTACCCTGAATGAAAACTACGTCCAGCCGGCGATGCCTGAAGGCGATGACGTGATTGAAGGCATCATCAAGGGTATGTACTGCTTCGAAGACTCTTCCAAGGAAAGCGCCAGCAACGATAAGCCCAAAGTTCAGCTGATGGGTTGTGGTTCCATTCTGGAAGAAGTGCGTGCAGCGGTCGAGATTCTGCGTAATGACTTTGGGGTGGAATCTGATATCTGGAGTGCAACCAGCTTCAACGAGCTGCGTCGTGATGGTCTGGATGCTGCGCGTTGGAACATGCTGAACCCGACCGCTGAAAAGCGTGTTTCCTGGGTTGAGAAGCAGCTGTCCGGTCGCAAGGGACCTGTCATTGCCGCGACTGACTACATGAAGCTGTATGCCGACCAGGTCCGTGACTTTGTACCGGGTACGTTTGTCGCCCTGGGTACTGACGGTTTCGGTCGCTCCGATACCCGTGAGAACCTGCGCAGCTTCTTCGAAGTTGACCGTTACTACATTACGGTCGCGGCGCTGTCCGGCCTGATGAAGGACGGCGAGATTGAAGCCAGCGTGGTGGTGGATGCCATGAAGAAATTCGGCATCGATCCGGAAAAGAACAATCCCCTGTATTGCTAACGCTCTGTAACCCGGGGTGGCGGCGGAGTCAAAACCGCCACCCGGTTCCAGATCCTAAGGTGAACGAATGACTGACGAAATCATCAAGGTACCGGACATTGGCAGCGATGGCGCAGAAGTCATCGAAGTGTGTGTCGGGGCGGGCGATCAGGTTGAGGCCGAAGATTCTCTGATTGTGCTTGAGTCTGACAAGGCAACCATGGAAGTGCCTGCGCCGCGTAATGGCCGTATTGTCGAAGTCCTGCTGAAAGTGGGTGACAAGGTCTCTGAAGGCGATGACCTGCTGAAAATGGCGGCTGAAGACGGTGCAGCCGCTGCGCCTGCAGAAACACCTGCAGCCCCTGCTCCGGTTGCTGAGGAACCTGTAGCGGCGCCAGCGCCTGAAGCCGCACCGGCAGCACCCGCTGCAAGTGTTATCAAGGAAGTGCGGGTACCGGATATCGGTTCCGATAATGTGCCGGTGATCGAAGTGTCGGTGAAGCCGGGCGACGAAATCAGCGAAGAAGATCCGCTGGTCACGCTGGAATCCGACAAGGCAACCATGGAAGTGCCATCGCCCTTCAGTGGCGTGGTCACGGAAGTGAAAGTAAAGGAAGGCGATACCCTCAGTCAGGGCGACCTGATTATCATGGTGGAAGTCGCGGGTGCAGCGCCTGTCGCGCAAGCTGCAGCCCCCTCACAGGCACCTGTGGCTGACAAGCCGGTTGCTGCCAGCCAGCCTGAAGCACCTGCTGCTCAGCCTCAGAAGGCGGCCGAATCCAGTCGTGAGCTGGAACAGGCTAATAAGAGCGTTCACGCAGGCCCTGCGGTTCGCAAGATTGCCCGTGAGTTTGGTGTCGACCTGTCACAGGTTCGTGGCTCTGGTCCCCGCAGCCGGATTCTGAAAGAAGATGTTCAGAATTACGTGAAGGCCAAGCTAAGCGAGCCCAAGTCTGCCCAGGTTTCCGGTGGCTTGGGTATTCCCCAGATGCCAGCAGTAGACTTCAGCAAGTGGGGTGAAGTCGAAGAGAAAGAGCTGACTCGCCTGCGTCAGGTTGCAGCAAAGAACTTCCAGCGCAGCTGGCTGAACGTTCCACATGTGACCCAGTTTGATGAGTCCGATATCACTGAGCTGGAAGATTTCCGTAAGAGCCAGAAAGCTGCAGCCCAGGCCCGTGGCAGCAAGCTGACACCGCTGCCGTTCATGCTGAAGGCCTGTGCGTATGCACTGAAGGAAATGCCGCAGTTCTGTGCTTCCCTGTCACCGGAAGTGGATCGTATTATCTACAAGAAATACGTCAACATCGGTATGGCAGTGGATACGCCGGATGGTCTGCTGGTACCGGTCATCAAGGATGTCGATAAGAAAGGGCTGTGGGAACTGGCGGATGAGTGTGTGGCTCTGGCTGAGAAGGCCAGAAACAAGCAGCTCAAGCCAGATGAGATGCAGGGTGGCTGTTTCACCATCTCCAGCCTGGGTTCTGTCGGTGGTACCGCGTTTACGCCAATCGTGAATGCGCCTGAAGTGGCGATTCTGGGTATCTCCAAGGCTGAGATTAAGCCGAAGTGGAATGGTGCTGAGTTTGAACCTCGTCTGATGTTGCCATTGTCTCTGTCCTATGATCACAGAGCGATCAATGGTGCTGAAGCCGCGCGTTTCACCTCGTTACTGGGACAGTTGCTCTCAGATATCAGGAATATCCTGCTCTGAGTGTAAGCTTGTCTTGCGAACAAAAATGCCAGCTTAAACGCTGGCATTTTTTTATGGGGGGAGATAGAGAATCAGTGGCCGTCGCTTCTACTGATACGGTTATCGAGCAATGAGAGTAATACACCACCCAGAAAACCTGCTGTGAGTATGGCGCCGATTGAGCCTATGCAAAACCAGCCGCTTACCATGACGAATTCGTTCATGCTTTGATCTCCCTCCAGTTGATTTTTCTATTTCTTGTTTATCCACTCTAAAGTGATGCTGATTGTTGAGAGTTGATATGGATCAATAAAATCTCGCTCCTATTGCTCGTTAGCTATTTTTATTTTTTGTTTCGATTGAGCTTGATTGTTAAGAAAATTAAGCTACTCAATTTTTTTATATAAGTAATGAAAATTAATTTTCATTTATTTATTTCTTTCTATTCTTAACGAGATTGCTATTAGGTGGTGGTATGGTGATTTACTCCCTAAAGGTGCATTTTGAGCCATAAACTTCTTGCGGGGGGATAGCGTGCTGCCGTAACCTAATGACTTCAAGTTATCCAGACGTTTTCTGGGTAGCCTTTCCATTACTACTGGCTGTAAAACCGACGCTAACAGTAAAGGGGAAAGATAATGCTGGAAGGTTGCAAGTCAGCCAAAGAACGCTGGGGAGGAGTATCCGAGCTGATCGACAACTGGCTGAACGGGAGGCAGGAGTTACTGGTACTTTACTGTTCCTTAAGCGGTGTTGAGCAGTTGCGGGTCGATGAACGCCCCTTCTTTGAGAAAATGCGGCATCTCTGCCAGATGCTCGTTGATTATGTGTCAGCCGGGCATTTCGAGATCTATGAGCAGCTTCAGCAGGAAGCGGCAGAGTTTAATGATGATGTCGCGTTGCATAGCGCTACTGCACTCTTTGACGCTATCCAGAAGACCACAGAATTCTGCCTCGACTTCAATGACGGTATCGACAAGTTCAGTGATATACAGTCATTGCAGGTAGCGCTCTCCAAGCTGGGGGAGTGTTTGGAGGAACGTTTTGCGCTTGAAGATCAGCTAATTGAAATCCTCCACAACTCGCATGGGGAGGCTGTTACCCAGTAATCAGAGAGTGTGCGGGCTGTAAATTCAATGATGGCTGGTTGTGGTAATCAATGTGCCACAACCAGCCATTTTTTTAGTTAACGGCTTTGGTTTCCTGCTCGCCAACTTTGATCAATTCAACCTTGAAGGTCAGCAGTTCGTTGGGGCCAATGCGACCGGGGATCCCGCCGGGACCGTAAGCCAGACTTGCGGGAATATAAAGCTCCCAGGTAGAACCTTCAGGCATCAACTGGAGAGCTTCTGTCCAGCCGGGGATAACTTGAGTGGTTTTAAACATGGCGGGTTCGCCACGTTCATAAGAACTGTCGAAGATTTTGCCATCAAGGGTCTTACCTTCGTAGTGAACTGTGACTTCAGCATCTGCAGACGCTTTTGGTCCGCTGCCCTTTTTCAGTACTTTGTACTGTAGACCTGAATCGGTTGTAACAATGCCGGATTTCTTACCATTTTCTTTCAGGAACTGATCGCCTTTTTCCTGATTCTTCTGGGCTTGTTCCTGCATTTCTTTCTGCATTTTTTCAGCTTGCGCCTGTTGCGCTTTCTGAATCACTGCAATCATGTCATTACGATCAAGGGCCAGCTTTTTATCAGAAACTGCATCTTCAATGCCCTGTGACAGTGCCTGAAGATCGAGATTGTCGAAGTCGTTTTTCAAACGCTCGCCAAGCATAGCGCCCAGGCTATAACTCAATTTTGCCTTTTCGGTTCCAAGGGGAGTCGTCCCTTCAGCCAGTGCGGTCATACTTGTTGCGCTGGCTAGAATCAGCGTGGCTGCAATCGTTTTAAGCTTCATTGCATTCTCTTTTTCAGGTTGGAAGAACCCTTCCGGGGAAAGGAAGTTCGGAACATCATTGTTCAATTTTATGTCAAAGGCAAGTGTGGAGCGTTATTATTGTAGTGATTTCAACATAATATTGACGCTTAAGCTAACAAAAATTTTATGCCTTTATCGGTAGAAATAAAGAGCGTTGCTTTTATTATGTTCCTTTTGGTATTGAATCGCGTGGTTTCTTTTTCCTTTATATATAGGTTGTTTTGATTTTATGAGTTGCAGGATAAATAAGATGGCATAGATAAATGAAAGATAAGTGAAAAAAATTTTGCATATGTTCTAAGTGTTGGTCTATATCTATGTAAAAATATTGGTATAAATTAGACTACTCTTATAATCAATGTTTTTTCCTTGATGAAAAGCAATTCAGATTGCATCAAGCGTTTTGTTGGATGTTGGTTTTAATTGATGTGTTGTTACCTGTTCAATAACAACAATATTAATAAATGAAAGAAGAATAGGATGGCGGCAATAATCAATACGGTGGTGGGTTTATTGAGATTGTTCATGCTCAATTGAGTTTGAATAATCAGGAAGTCATTCAGGTGACTTCTTTGGTGTTGCGGCAAGGTGAGTGCCAGGCAGTAAAAGGCGAG
The DNA here is from genome assembly GCF_057552235.1 of Kistimonas ophiarachnellae. NCBI lineage: Bacteria > Pseudomonadati > Pseudomonadota > Gammaproteobacteria > Oceanospirillales > Endozoicomonadaceae > Kistimonas > Kistimonas ophiarachnellae. Next base: position 285,155 of record NZ_BAAJPA010000004.1, read on the forward strand.
AAAACGTGCTGGCTGGGATGGCGTCTAGCTGACATTGCCGGAAGGTTTAAACCGTACTGATGGGTATCAGGCGGGTAAAGGCCAGAGATACTGTTGTAAGTAGTGGACTGGATGTCCGTGGCACACAGCAGTTTCTGGAAGTGATACAGGGATGTTAGGTAATGATCCAAGCTTGCAAGCGCTAAGGAGAAAGCCATGGAAAAGCTAGATATGGAAATCACGAGGTCAGCCGCGCCTAAGAAGGCCGCTGCCGCCAAAAAGAAACCTGCAGCAAAAAAAACTGTTGCCAAGAAGAAGACAACAGCGCGTAAGTCTACTGCCAAGAAGACTGTCGCCAAGAAGAAGCCAGCAGCTAAGAAGACAACAGCTCGCAAAGCTACTGCCAAGAAGACTGTCGCCAAGAAGAAGCCAGCAGCTAAGAAGACAACAGCTCGCAAAGCTACTGCCAAGAAGACTGTAGCTAAGAAGAAGCCAGTAGCTAAGAAGGCAACAGCTCGCAAAGCTACTGCCAAGAAGACTGTAGCTAAGAAGAAGCCAGCAGCTAAGAAGACAACAGCTCGCAAAGCTACTGCCAAGAAGACTGTAGCTAAGAAGAAGCCAGCAGCTAAGAAGGCAACAGCTCGCAAAGCTACTGCCAAGAAGACTGTAGCCAAGAAGAAGACAACAGCGCGTAAGTCTACTGCCAAGAAGACTGTTGCCAAGAAGAAGCCAGCAGCTCGCAAGTCTACTGCGAAGAAGACTGTTGCCAAGAAGAAGCCAGCAGCTCGCAAGTCTACTGCGAAGAAGACTGTTGCCAAGAAGAAGCCAGCAGCTCGCAAGTCTACTGCGAAGAAGACTGTTGCCAAGAAGAAGCCGGCAGCGCGTAAGTCTACTGCGAAGAAGGCTGTTGCCAAGAAGAAGCCAGCAGCTCGCAAGGCTACTGCGAAGAAGGCTGTTGCCAAGAAGAAGCCAGCAACTCGCAAGGCTACTGCGAAGAAGGCTGTTGCCAAGAAGAAGCCAGCAGCTCGCAAGGCTACTACTAAAAAGGCAGCTGTAAAGAAAACTGCAGCCAAGAGAAAGGCGCCAGCTCGTAAGCCTGCCAAGAAGGCGGTTGCTCGCAAGCCGGCTGCTCGCAGGGCTACTGCAAGAAAAGCTGCTAAAAAGAAATAAGCTGATAGTTCGCCTGTTCCGTTCGTTGGAATGTGCGATGTAGTATCAGATATTTAAGGGGCCATTAAGGCCCCTTTATTATTTGCTGGCAATGAGTGAGCAGGTTTTGAATCGTCGGTTGGTTGTTTTCTGCCGTATCGGAAATGTGTAAATACTGCTGTAGATTCTTTTCCAATATATCGTGACTGTCCAGATCACTGCTTTCTGAGAGCAGGTCTTCCAGATCAAACAATCGTTTCTGCTGGATGCATTCTGCATCAAGTTCAGCATGCTTGCACTGGGAGTAGAGAGCTTGTGTTGAAGCATCAGGCTGGATTATTGCTTTCACTCTTTGCCTGATAATCCGTAACGGAAGAATAATCTCATTGTGCCACCGCGATATTTCAGGCCAGTAATGCGCGAGCCGCCCTGATGAGCGAAAGACACGATGCTCTTTAGCAAGCCAGCAGCAAAACAAAAGCATGTTGATATCCAGCTGGTAGGTTTCCTGGAGCATTAATAGCGTTTCACCCGCAGTTGGCCATACCTGTACGGAGTAATCCCAAAACGGATTGTCGGATATGTTCTTCATGACAGCCTTAACATAGAATGCGCGTCATGATCAGATTACAGCAAATCAACCTCATGCGGGGCGGAAAACGCCTGCTGGAAGACGCCAGTTTCGTTATCCACCAAGGCCAGAAAATCGGTTTGACCGGGGCTAACGGTTGCGGAAAGTCCACTTTGTTTGCCTTGATTCGGGGGGAAATATCCGCGGATGCCGGCAATGTGGATATTCCCAAAAATCTCCGGATTGCCCATATGGCCCAGGAAGTTTTGGCGCTTGATCGTCCTGCCGTTGACTATGTTCTGGATGGTGACGTTGAGCTGCGCCGTATTCAGCAAGCCATTGCGGATGCCGAGACCCGTCACGATGACAACGCCCTGGCCATCCATCATGCGGCGCTCGAGAATCATCATGGTTATTCTGCCAAATCCAGAGCTGAGCAGCTGCTGCATGGATTAGGCTTTAGCCAGGATCAGATGGAGTCCAGTGTCCGGTCGTTTTCCGGTGGCTGGCGTGTACGTCTGAACCTTGCCCAGACGTTGATGTGCCCGTCTGACATGCTCTTGCTGGACGAACCGACCAACCACCTGGATATGGATGCCATCATCTGGCTGGAAGGCTGGCTGAAGCAATATCCGGGTATGCTGTTACTGATATCCCATGACAGGGATTTCCTGGATGGCGTTGTCGATCAGATTGCCCATATCGAACGGCAGACCTTGACGACTTACCGGGGCAATTACACCGCGTTTGAACGTACCCGGGCGGAGCGTCTGGCGCTGCAGCAATCGAGCTATGAGAAACAGCAAAAGCAGAAAGCACACCTTGAAGATTTTATTCGCCGTTTCCGCGCCAAGGCGACCAAGGCGAAACAGGCTCAGAGTCGATTAAAGGCGCTGGATCGTCTGGAAGAGATCGCACCCGCGCATGTGGATTCACCGTTTACGTTTACGCTGCCCGAGCCTGAACGCTTTTCTGACCCTCTGCTCCTGATTCGAAAAGGGGAAATGGGATATGCCGACGCGCCAATATTGAAAGACGTTGCGCTGGGCTTGCATCCTGGCAGTTGCATTGGGCTGTTGGGGCCGAACGGTGCCGGTAAATCCACGCTGATGAAAACGCTGGCTGGTCAGTTATCTCTGTTAGCCGGGGATCGCGTTGAAGGTGAACACCTGAAAATTGGCTACTTTGCCCAGCATCAGCTGGAAAGTCTGGATCTGGAAGCAACGCCCGTATTGCATATTCAGCGTCTCACCAAAACCGCACGTGAGCAGGAAATCCGGGATTTCCTCGGTGGTTTCGGTTTCCATGGTGACAAGGCACTGGAAGTCGTCAAAGGCTTTTCCGGTGGTGAACAGGCGCGACTGGCACTGGCCATTGTGGCCTGGCAGAAACCCAACCTGCTCTTGCTGGATGAGCCCACCAACCATCTTGACCTTGAGATGCGTCATGCGCTGACCATGGCGTTGCAGGGGTATACCGGCGCAATGGTGCTGATCTCTCACGACCGGAATCTGCTGCGTAATACCACGGATGAACTCTATCTGGTCAGCGACGGAAAACTGGAACCGTTTGACAATGATCTTGATGCCTATGCTGCCTGGCTTTCACAGCAGCGCCGCAATGCGGGTTTGCGTGAGTCCCAGGCTTCTGTAGAGAGCGAGACGGGTGCGACTACTTCGGCCCGTGATCGTAAAGAGCAGAAGCGTCTTGAAGCGGCTTTACGGAGCAAGCTCCGTCCCTACAAGCAGCGTGTAGAGAAACTGGAGCAGGCATTGGAGACGTGTCAGGCGTCTTTGTCAGAGGTTGAACAGTCACTCCATGACTCCGCTCTCTATACGGATGATGGTAAGGAGCAGTTGAAGGTTCTGCTGGCGAATCAGGTTGAATTGAAGCAGCAGTTACAGCAACTGGAGGACGAATGGATGGAAGCCTGTGAAGCCCTTGAAACGGCGGAAAGTCAGGTTCTGTGATTGAAATATCGGCGTCAGTGTCTCATGGCGCCATTTTTCGTGTTTTTCTTTGCTGTGCTGGAAAGGTCGCTACCCATTCCCTGTGTAGGTACAAGCCGTAATTGAGGCGGCGGTGAGAAGTATGGGATATATAAGGGAAGCTTAATTGTCATGTTCCGCTGGCTGAATGTAATGAAAGAGTCCAGCCAGTTTCAGGACATGGCATTCTGGGTATGCAAGGGATGATCAATGCTTCACAAGAGCTGTGGTCACCGCTCCGTAAAACCATCCACTTTTCGGAGTAGCAAGCCGGTGACCCCGTGCTTTCTACCTGTCCTGCATCCCTCTTGTGACATCAGCCGAAGTGCTGCCGTAATGCCACGAAAAGGGGTATGTCTTTGTCTATTCGTTTGAAATCTACCGATGTAGTGGCCGTTGGCCTGATGACTTTTGCGCTGTTCCTAGGCGCAGGTAACCTGATTTTTCCTCCCTTTCTGGGCCAGTTGGCCGGTGAAGCGGTCGTCCCTGCGGCGGCGGGATTCCTGTTGACCGGTGTTGGACTCCCCCTGCTGGGACTGATGGTCGCAGCCAAACTGGGCGGCGGTCTGGATCGTTTTACCCAGGACCTTCCCCGGTGGGCTGCCATGTTGACGGGAATTGTCCTGTACCTGGCCATTGGCCCGCTCTTTGCGGCGCCCCGGACCGCGGTTGTTTCTTATGAGATGGGCGTGTTGCCATTTGTGGGCGAAGGCAGTTCCGGTGCGCTTGCCCTGTACAGTGTCGGCTTCTTCCTGCTGACGCTGGTGTTGGCGCTTTTCCCCGGAAAGCTGATTGAAACCGTGGGTAAACTGATTACACCACTGCTGGTATTGGTCCTGGTTGCCATTGCTATTGGTGTCTTTGTGACACCACAGGGGGTGGTCGCTGAAGCCGGTATGCACCTGGAAGAGCCTGCCTTCATTTATGGCTTCAAACAGGGGTATCAGACGATGGATACCCTGGCGGCACTGGCCTTCGGTATTGTCATTATCACTGCCCTGCGCCAGCGGGGGGTGGAAGACCGGGCGGATCTGACCCGCTATACCATTAGTGCAGCCGTCATTGCTGCAGTGGGTCTTTCAGCCGTTTATATCGTGCTTTCTTACCTGGGCGCGACCAGTTACGCCATTGCCGGCGGTGCTGAAAACGGTGCGCGGATTCTGAATCTCTATATCACTGCCGTTTTTGGTGACTGGGGTATGATTATCCTGGCGTTGACCATCGGTCTGGCGTGTCTCACGACCTCTGTAGGACTGATGACGGCGTGTGGTGAGTATTTTGCTGAAGTTCTGCCTGTGATGGGTTACCGGGGTTATGTGGTGCTCTGTACGGTAGTCAGTGCCCTGATTGCCAATATTGGACTGACTGAGCTGTTGGCAGTCACCATTCCTGCGCTGCTGGTTATCTATCCGATTGCTATTGCACTGATTCTGCTTTGCATGTTCCGGGAGCGTTTTGCCCAGCCGGGTGTTGTGTTTGCCTTTACCCTGTTGCCGGTACTGGCGATCAGTATTGTTGATGGACTGAATGCTGCCGGATTGTCGTTTGTTCAACCGCTGGTAGATGTCTATTCACACCTTCCGCTCCAGGGCAGTGGTCTGGGTTGGATGGCGCCAGGTGTTGCTGGCTTTGTGATGGGTCTGTTGAAGAGTGGTTCTTTTGTGCGGCAGGAGAGCCTGGCTTAAAACGACCGTAATCTGAACGCGATATAAAAAATGCCACCGAAAGGTGGCATTTTTTATGGACATGAAAACAGTCTCAGAGCGCTTCTTCGGCCAGACTGTCGAGTTTGCCGATCAGACTGCTGACCCGCTCGGTCCATGCCTGCAGTTCCTGCTTCAACTGGGCGTTTTCTTCTTCCAGACGGGTTTTGGCTTCTCTCAATTCCTCGACTTCCATCTTGTGCAGGGCAATGGTGTCGATGGCGTTCTGGATTTTGCTTTCGAGCTGGCCGAGGCTTTCAATAGACATAGCTTCATCTCACGTGGCGGAGGCAATTGTCCATGACTGTTATTGGAAACACGATCCTCGCTGCCTGGCAGCTTGAGAACGGTCGCCTTTCATGGCTGTTTGGCCTCTATTATAGAGTGAACGCATAGCGGTACCAACGCCCTGAAAGCGAATGTTGCATTGAAACGCCTACAAATTGCCGTTTATTTGCATGTGTTCGTCCGGGTCAGTCACTGGAATGATGAAATCTTCACAAAGTCTTTACGGTTAGTAAGCTACCGCTGGCGCTTATATTTGAACGTTCAATAACAGTTAGAAGGACTATTGCTATACTGGTTTTTAATGATATCGCAGTGGGTCAGTCAAGAAGATCTGATTCAGGAAAGCGAAGTCGTGATTTTAAGAGTATTAAATCGCATTGTGTTCGAGGTGTCGTTTCATGGTTTCCTGAAAGGATAGGAGGATGAAGGCGAGTGAAGCTGATCATCTTGGGTATTAGGGAGAATGGTCAATGGGTTCGGTAAGCCTGCCCTGTGCAAAGATTATTTCGCCTCTGAATGTCGAAGAGGAGGCGTTGAAAGCATTTTTTTATTCGCTATCGCATGATGCATCCGTTGAAGATTACATAGCAACAGAGTGTATTCATTTTTCTTCGTCGCATATTGAGAGTACGTTTCTGAGTCATTTACTGGCAATAACGGAACTTGCACTTGAGCAATATCCATTATCAAAAGCGATAGACTGTTTACGTAAACGTAGATGAAAGCTTGCTATTCTCTTTTCCTGGTGATGTGGTTACATCTGTAAAATCAAAGTATTCATTATTACTGAACCTCCATTCATGTTCATTGGATGGGGCAATACTGTCTTCATATTGCTGTTCTGAAAACAGTATTGCCATGTAAGAGCGCAAAATAATTCGCCGGTGTGATAAGCCGTTTTGACAGGCTTTTACAGTACTTGTTTTTCCAGCATTTTTAACGCAGCGATTTCCTCTGGCCAGATGGATTCATCAATCGTTTCCAGTATCAGGGGAACATTATTGAAGCGCTCATCCTGCATGATAAACCGGAAGACGTCCCAGCCAATTTCGCCTTGTCCAAGACTGTGGTGACGGTCTTTTCGTGAACCGAGTTCCCCTTTGGAATCATTCAGATGCATTCCCTTGAGATACTCAAAGCCAACCGTATCCGCAAATTGCTGAAAGGTGTTTTTACAGGCGTCTTCTGTTCGCAGATCATAGCCGGCCGCAAAGGTATGGCAGGTATCCAGGCAAACACCTACACGGCTTTTGTCTTCGACGTGATCAATAATCCCGGCAAGCTCTTCAAATTGCCACCCAAGGTTACTGCCCTGACCGGCAGTGTTTTCAATCACGGCAATGACGCCTTCGGTTTTATCCAGCGCAATGTTGATGGATTCAGCAATACGTTGCAGGCATTCAGTGACACTAATCGTGCGAAGATGGCTGCCTGGGTGGAAATTGAGACGATCCAGACCGAGTTGCATGCAGCGCTCCATCTCATCAATAAATGCTGCTCGCGATTTTTGCAGGGCTTCTTGTTCCGGATGGCCAAGATTGATCAGGTAGCTGTCGTGAGGAAGGATTTGCGCTGGCGAGAAACCATAACGATCACAGCGTTCCCGAAACAGCTGGATGCTTTTTTCGGTCAGCGGTTTAGCCTTCCACTGTCGTTGGTTTTTGGTGAACAGGGCGAAAGCGGTTGCTCCGATGTTATGGGCGTTGACCGGTGCATTTTCCACACCACCGGCTGCGCTGACGTGGGCGCCAACAAATTTCATAAAAGCAATCAAACCTGGTTATCGAAAAGAATAACTGTGATGGTATTGAAAACGACGACGGATGGTCAAAAGAACAGGTGGTAAAGCAGTGGCATGGCAATGGCTGTCAGTGCGCCGGTGAGAGCCAGGCCGAGGCTGGCAAAAGCGCCAGCGGTTGTGCTGCACTCAAAGGCTTTCGCTGTGCCCACACCGTGCGCTGATAACCCTAACGTAAAACCCAGTACAGCCTGATTGTCGATACGCATTATTTTCATCAGTGGCAGTGTCACCACGGCGCCAAATACGCCGACGCTGATCACCGTGCCAGCGGTTACAGAAACGAGTCCGCCCATGCTTTCTGATACCGCCATGGCGATGGGGGTTGTGACTGATTTTGGTGCGACAGACAACAGGGTTTCCATATTCCCGCCTGTCAGCCATGCAATGACGATGGCAGAGAGTGGTGCAACCGTGGCGCCAATCAAAAGGGTGACAACAACGGCCGGGGCTTCTGAGCGAATCGTGGGCAGTTGATGGTAAAGCGGTACAGCTAGGGCAACCGTTGCTGTGCCCAGAAGAATTGTGAGCAGCTCGGTGCTATCCGCATAATCGCGATAGTCCATCGGAAGATAATAAATGACTGCTGCAATCGGTATGGCGGCAGTCAAGACCGGATGCAAAAGAGGAAATTCACCGGACTTGCGAAACAGCCAGGCACTCAGTTGGAAAAAGCCCAGCGTCAGGGTCAGGCCAAAAAGCGGGGTGCAGATGAAGGCCCGGATGGCATCGGTATCAATGGTCATTTTCAGAGACCTTTGAGGTACTGTCATCAGGCTTGTAGCTGCCGCGTACAAGGTTTTTCATCACAAGTGCGGTGACCACAATCACAATTACAGTACCCAGGGAAACAACAGCCAGAATAGGAATGGTCTGGTTTTGGCTGTGGAGCAGATAAAAGATGAAACCAGTCGCTGCCGGGACAAACAGCAGCGACATATGCCGAATTAAATGACTGCTGGCATTTGTCAGATCATCCGACAAAGCCCCAAAGAAAGGCAGCGAGAGAAATAACAGCATCATTCCAATCACCGCACCAGGCACAGGCACATGGACGAAGCGATGAATGGCTTCGCCCAGACTCTGGAACAGCAACAGGATAAACAGCCCTTTGATCATTTACCGCACGGTATCCTGCTTACGAATCATTTCCAGCACCCCAAACAGGCCATAGCCGATAAAGGCAACGAGGGTCCAGCCCGGGATCGACAGACCAAGGAAACGCCACTGAACTTCGGCGCAGTCGCCGGTACCACTGAACATGACTCTGATAAGTTCATTCATGGGCAGGACATCAGCAAGGTAACCAATTCCCGGCATGCACGCCGGCGCTTCTTCCGGTGGAAGCCCCTGCAAGTATAGTTGCCGGATGGCCAGACCTGCGCCGACGATGGCAAAGGTCAGTGTCAAACCACCATAGATACGCAAGCCTCGCCCCGGAGGGTTATGAATAGCGGCAATCAGGGAGATCAGGCCGAGGATCAGGAAGGCAACGCGCTGGGTAATACACAGCGGGCAGGGTTCCAGCATCATGACATGTTCAAAGAACATGGCCGTTGCCAGCAGTCCGATCACAGCAAGGGAAGCCAGTATATGCAGATAGCGTGACTTGGGAATCAGCATGGAAGCCTCGTTATATCCTTGTTTTGTTATTAGGCGACGAACGACGTAGTCGAATCGTCGCCAGTCTTGTTCAGTCGGTGAAGTATTGCGCCAGGAACGTGTCAAAGTCGATCTTATCCGCAGCCTCAATAGCCTGCTGGTCACGCAGCGATTGCTGGGCCAGCTCTGAGAAATATTCCATCCGGGACTGACTCAACGGGATCTGTCTGAAGTAATCAGACTGGATCTCGGCCAGCTCCTGCGACATCTCAATGAAGCTATGGTTATGCTTTGACAGTATGTTCAGCACCTGGGCCGACGGCGTACGTTCGCTGTTATTGAGCTTGCGGCGCTGCTGGCGAATACTCATGGAAAAGTCACCGGTGCCGTGAATGCTGTCCATTAACGCGGCGACAGGTTCCAGTTGATCCAGCAGTTCCAGTCCCCAGTCGGTCAGCGTGATGCTTTGTCCTGACTGTTCCAGCATCAGGCCGGGGCGACGCCCTTCATTGACGGTTTTCTCGAAATTCCCGGCAATAGCCTTGCACTCAGCTTCTTCGATGGCCGGACTGTCCTGCAGGGCGCAGTACACCAGGAAAACATCCAGGAAGCGCGCCTGAACTGCATCAATGCCAACAGGCAGGAAGGGGTTCAGATCCAGACAGCGGACTTCGATATATTCAACACCTCGTTCGCGCAGAGCAACAACGGGCTTCTCGCCGGAGCGTGTTACACGCTTGGGACGGATCGGGCTGTAGTACTCATTTTCAATCTGGAGCAGGTTGGTGTTGAGCTGCAGGTATTCGCCGTCTTTTTTGAGGCCGATTTTTTCATACTCGGCATAAGGCGTATGGATGGCCTGCCACAGACTCTCAACATAATCATTCAGATTGTTGTAGCAGATGTTCAGGGACGACTGGGCATTGTTGGTGTAACCCAGATCGCTCATCCGCAGTGAGGTTGCCCAGGGCATCAGTCGTGTGCTGTCACCGCCAGATTCCAGCGGGAGGTTGGCGTCCGGATGTTGATCCAGGAAACAACGATCCATGGCCGGAGAAGCGCCAAACAGGTACATCAACAACCAGGAGTAACGGCGGAAGTTACGAATCAGCGCAAAGTAGCCTTCGGACTGGTAATCAATCGGCTCGCGTGAATCATTGGCCAGTGTTTGCAGGAGCGACCAGAAGGTGCCCGGTAACGAAAAGTTGTAATGAATACCAGCAATCGTCTGCATGGCCTTGCCATAGCGGTGCGCCAGCCCCTGCCGGTAGACATGCTTCATCTGGCCGATATTGGAGGCGCCATACCAGGCAACGGGAATGTGCTCATCCCCTTCCAGCACCGGCGGCATGCTGGAACCCCAGATGCTTTCAGAAGCATCCATTTTCTTGAGCGTGAAACTGTGCAGCTCCTCAAGAAAGGCCAGTGTAGCGCCAATATCCTGATAGACCGGTGTAATGAATTCCAGCAGTGCTTCGGAATAATCGGTCGTGATATAGGGATGCGTCAGGGTGGCGCCAACGCGCTCCGGATGACGGGCCTGGGACAGGCGGCTGTCTGCCGTTACGCGCAGGCCTTCTTTTTCGATGCCGTGGCGGACCTGGCGCAGACAATGGTGGTGTTCAGCCTTTTGCAGAGCCTGCAGGCGGCGTTCAAATATCTGGGACAAGCTGTAACCCTTGCTTAACGAGATTGATCGTCACTGGCCAATCAGTGCAAATGTAGCCAGTGCCCTGGCCACAGGCTGACCGTCCTGCATCACGTCAGCTTCCAGCACCGCGGTGCTCGAGCCCAGATGGATAACACGGGATTCGCAGATCAGTTGGCCCTTGGTGACGGCTTTCAGGTAATTGATTTTACTTTCGATCGTTGCGGCAGCGAGATTGTCGGGCAAGCGGGAGTAGAGGGCAATCCCCATGCCGGCATCGACCAGAGAGAACAGTGCGCCGCCATGGACATGCCCGCGCATGTTGGCATGGAACGGCTGTATATCCATGGACAGTCTACTGCAGCCTTCGTCAGCGTCCAGAAAATCGATGCCAAGATGACGGCTGTAGGCGCTGCCCTTATGGAGATTTTGCTTGTTTGGCGAAAGGTCAGCGCCTTCCTTTTGTTGGTTATCTGCAGCCATGCCCCGGATTCCGCAAACGCCGACCGTTGTTATTGGTGGTCAGTCGCCGTAAATGTCGCCACTATACTCTTCCGGACAGGACTCTGCATCTCTGCAAACTAACCAGAAAGTCACCGAATCTGACAGCAAAAGGGAGGGATCTCCCTCCCTTTTGCCTGAGGATCAACGACGCAGTTTCTTGGCGTTGGCGAACAAGTCGGCGAAGGTGCCGCCGTTATCCGCTTTCTGCTTTTGTCCCTGCGGACGCTTGGCCTGGTTGGATGGACGTGCTGTGTGAGGCTTGCTCCGTTCTGCCCGCTGTTGCTGACGGTTTTCAGATTGCCCCTCGGCAGTATCTGACATCCGCATGGACAGACCGATCCGACGACGGGGTGCGTCCACTTCCATCACCTTGACCCGAACCACATCACCCGCTTTGACCACTTCCCGTGGGTCTTTCACGAATGTGTTGGAAAGTGCGGAGATATGCACCAATCCATCCTGATGGACACCGATATCTACAAATGCGCCAAAGTTGGTCACGTTCGTTACCACACCTTCCAGCTCCATGTTGAGCTTGAGGTCTTTGATGTCCTCAACCCCTTCCTGGAAGGCCGCCGTCTTGAACTCAGGGCGTGGGTCACGGCCTGGTTTATCCAGTTCGCTGATGATGTCGGTGACGGTCGGGACACCGAAGGCATCGCTGGTGTAGTCAGCGGCATTCAGTGACTTCAGGAACGCGGTGTCACCAATCAGGCTGCGCAGATCACGCTCAAAGCGTGCTGCGATTGCTTGTACGACGGGATAGGCTTCGGGATGCACGGCGGAAGAATCCAGCGGATTCTCACCACTCATGATGCGCAGGAAGCCCGCACATTGTTCGAAGGTCTTGTCGCCCAGGCGGGGTACGGATTTCAACTGGTTACGGCTGGTAAATGCGCCGTTCTGGTTGCGATATTCAACGATATTGTTGGCAATGGTCTGGTTCAGACCGGCAACTCGAGCCAGCAGCGCGCCGGAGGCCATGTTGATATCGACACCAACGGCGTTTACACAGTCTTCCACTACGCCATCCAGGGAACGTGCCAGCAGTGTCTGGCTGACATCGTGCTGGTACTGGCCGACACCAATGGATTTCGGTTCAATCTTGACCAGTTCCGCCAGCGGATCCTGAAGACGACGGGCGATGGATACCGCGCCACGGAAGGTAACATCCAGATCCGGGAATTCTTTTGCCGCAGTTTCAGAGGCTGAGTAAACCGATGCGCCCGCTTCGCTGACCACAACCTTGGAGAGGTTCAGTTTGGGGAACTGCTTGATCAGCTCGGCTGCAAAACGGTCGGTTTCACGGGAAGCTGTGCCATTACCAATGGCAATCAACTCAACGTTGTGCTTCAGCACCAGCTTGGCGATAGCCGCCAGGGACTCATTCCAGCGGTTCTGGGGAACGTGGGGGAAAATGGTGGTGTGATCCACCAGTTTACCGGTAGCGTCAACCACGGCGACTTTAACACCGGTACGCAGACCAGGGTCCAGACCCAGAGTGGCTCTTGGGCCAGCCGGTGCGGCCAGCAGCAGGTCGTGCAGATTCTTGGAGAAGACCTTGATGGCTTCTTCTTCCGCTGATTCACGAACCCAGGTCATCAGTTCCGCTTCCAGGTGGGGCAGCAGCTTGACCCGCCAGGTCCAGCGTACGACTTCACCCAGCCATTTGTCCGCGGCGCGGCCTTCGTTTTTGATCGACCAGAAGCTGGCCACCATGCTTTCACAGGGATGCGCCTGGGTGCGGTCTTCCGCGCCTTCTACGGTGATGGCAGCCTGCAGGAAGCCTTCGTTGCGGCCACGGAAAATCGCCAGTGCGCGATGTGACGGTACCTTGTTGATCGGTTCGTCGTGCTCAAAGTAATCGCGGAACTTGGCGCCTTCCTGTTCCTTACCAGCAACGGCGCGGCTGCTCATGCGGCCTTCTTCCCACAGGAAGTCGCGCAGTGAGCCCAGCAATTCTGCGTCCTCACTGAATTTCTCCATGAGGATGTACTTGGCGCCGTCCAGCGCTGCCTTGGTGTCAGCAACGTCCTGTTCAGCATTGATGAATTTGGCCGCTTCCTGTTCCGGATCCAGCGTCGGATCGGCCAGCAGGCTTTCGGCCAGTGGCTCCAGACCGGCTTCACGGGCGATCTGAGCCTTGGTGCGTCGCTTCGGCTTGTAGGGCAGGTAGAGGTCTTCCAGCCGGGTTTTGGTATCCGCTTCTGTGATGGCCTTTTCCAGTTCCGGGGTCAGCTTTTCCTGTTCACGGATACTGTTGAGGATGGTCTCACGGCGCTCTTCCATTTCCCGCAGGTAACGGAGACGCTCTTCGAGGGTACGCAGCTGGGTATCGTCCAGGGCGCCGGTGACTTCCTTCCGGTAACGGGCGATAAATGGAACCGTGGCCCCTTCATCCAGCAGATTGACCGTGGCGGTGACTTGTTGTGGTCGTACATTCAACTCTGCAGCGATGCGCTGAAAGATGCTCTCCATGGGGTACTCTTTGGCTACATCCGAATAAAAAAGGGGATTATACGCCAGTCGATAGCTGACGTCGTTCACCCCTTGCTGTTCTGTCAGTGATCCCGTAACCGGTGATCAGTGCAATGTTCGCGGGCTGGTTTGCCTGGGTGTCAGCAGGTCCGTCACTTCGTCAGCCGAGAAGCTGTAACGGGTGTTGCAGAACTGGCAATCCATGTTGATTTCACCCTGTTCCGCCAGAATATCTTCCAGCTCCTGGCGATCAACGGTCTGCAGGGCCGTAGCCGTGCGCTCACGGGAGCAGGTGCAACGGTAGCTGACCGGTTCGGCGTCAAACACCCGGATATCCTCTTCGTGGAACAGACGGTGCAGCAGTGTCTCCGTTTCCACTGACAGCAACTCTTCGTCTGTCAGGGTATGCGCCAGGGTGGTCAGGTGTGACCAGCGCTCTTCGCGAACCTTTTCGTCCTTCTCGACCGTTGCTGGCAGTGCCTGCAGCAGGAAGCCGCTGGCGCTGTTGCCATCAGAGGCCAGCCAGACGCTGGTGGGCAGCTGTTCAGACTGCTGGAAATACTGGGCAAAGCAGTGCGCCAGTGTGGGATTCTCCAGCGGCACGATGCCCTGGTAGCGCTTGCCCTTGACAGGATCTACCGTAATGACCAGCTGGCCGTCGGGTAACAGCGTCTGAAGGTCTGCATTATCAGCCGGTTCTTCTTTCCAGCGGGCAATGGCGCGGAATGTGCGCTGGTCGGTGCATTCAACCATCAGCACGGAAACCGGCCCGTTGGAGCGGGCCTGCAGGCTCATGGTGCCCTGGAACTTCAGGGTTGTGCTCAGCAAAACGGCCGCTGCCGCCATTTCACCCAGCAGGCGACGAATGGCCAGCGGGTAGGCATGGGGTTCAAAGGCTGCCTGGAGGCTGCTGCTGAGCCCGACGCGTTCACCGCGAATATCGGTGTTTTCGAAAAGGAAGCGCTGTGCTGTATCCGGGATAGTCATTAACGCAGTGTGTTCCAAGAAAAAACAGTAATCTGGTGGCGACTGGTGGCGACTTCAAGTCTGGTGTCAGTCTTCCCAGTGGTGCGGGAGAGTATAACGCCAACTGTCCGGATCATCACTTACGGGAAACGCCCTTGAGCTGACAGGGATTGTGGGTCGGTAATGGGATGATTTTTCCATGCACTTTGGCTCCATGTACTACACTCCAGTGCCTGTGGTTGGCTGTATTTTGGAGAGGGTGTTGTCATGCGGTTTGATGTTTCTCCAGCCGTGCATTGTTCCGGTTTGAGGCGATGTTGCCTGGTTGTGTTGGTCATGTTCTGGGCTGGACTTGCCGGTTTGCAGGTGGCGGCTGCATCGAGTGATGGTCTGAACCCGGAGCGCATCCGACAGGATGATCTGGAAGCGCTGGAAGGGCGTCTGGTGATCCGCTTTTCATCTGCCACGATGGCAGGGCTGGATTCGGTGGCCGGTGAAACCGTAAAAACGATTTCTGCTGCACTCAATCACCGCATGATTACAGAATTGTCTGACAGCAGTATGGATGACCTGTTTGTACTTAATGACAACACTCGATTGAGCATGGTGGCACCCTTGATGCTGCAGGGGACTGATGAGCGTCATGCAATGATAAGCGCAAATCTGATGATTCAGAATACGGGGCAGGATTCGGTCATGGAACTGCCTTTGCTGATGGATGGGCAGCTGGATATTGATCAAAACCAGTCCTATGTGTTCACGGTCTCTGCGGTGAGTATTCCTGTAACTTGGGCATTGGGTCAGAAACCAGCTGAAGAAAATGGCGGCCGTAAACAGCCTGCCACATGGCGGGGTGAGGATGGGATAGAGCGGACTGTAGTTTGGCGGGGTAGAGAATCAAGAAACTTTATGCCCGGAATGCCTGCGCACCCTATGCCTTACCATTCGCCACAGCAGCTGCATATTCCGTTTACGCCTATTCCCAAGCCTCCGTTGCCAAAAAGTTCGCCATTGCCTGAACCACAAGGTGTCTTCCCTGAAGACAGCAAGCAGTCCCCTTTCTCATCCACTCCGAAACTGGATAAGCCGGCAGACAAACCGGAATTTAATTCTGACGGTGTTTCCTTTCCGTCACATCATTCCCCGTTTTCGTAATGGTGTTATCAACTTTTCGCCAAGCCGGTTAATATAGGCCGGCTTTCTTCTTTCTATCTGGCTGGTCAATATTTCATCCAATAACAATAAGAGGTTGGATACCCATGACGATACGCCTGAAAACGCTGTTTGGTATTCCCTTTCTACTCAGTTTGCTGTTGTTAACGGCCTGTACCCGGCAGGATCTTTATCAGACGGCCATGTCCCTGGAGCGTCAGCGTGCGGGATTGGCGCCTGCGGAACTGGTTATGGATAACTTTACGATGGCTTATCTGGAAGGAGGCAATCCTGACGGTGAAACTATCCTGATGGTGCATGGATTTGGCGCCAACAAAGACAACTGGGTCAGACTGGCCGGAAAACTGGATGACCAGTATCGCATCATCGCACTGGATCTTCCCGGGCATGGTGACAGCAGCGCACCGCTGGAAATGGATTACCGCATGCCTGCGCAAGCGCAACGTGTGGCTGACTTTATCGCTGCGTTAGAACTCAAGAACGTCCACTACATGGGAAATTCCATGGGCGGCTGGATTGGCCTGGAATTGGCGAGAATCAAACCTGATGCCATTAATACGCTGGTGTTGCTGGATAATGCGGGTGTTGAGCCTCCCAGCGCCAGTGAGTTCCAGCATTTGCTGGATAAGGGTGAAAACCCTCTGATTGTCAGTGAGCCGGGTGATATGGAGAAACTCCTGGACTTTGTTATGACAGATCGTCCGTTTATTCCCTGGCCAATCACGTCTGTGCTGGAAGAGCAGGCACTGGCGCGTGAGCCTGTTAACGAAAAAATATTTGCAGACATGCTGCGGTCGCGGGATGAACGTCTTGCCGGTATACCTCAACCGGAGTGGCTGAAGGTTATAACAACACCCTCATTGATTATCTGGGGAGAGGACGACCGGGTGCTGGATGTGTCCATCGTCAGTGAAATGCAGAAATATATGCCAAGCACTGAAGCGGTGATCATGAAAGAAATTGGTCATTTGCCCATGATTGAAGACCCTTCCGCTGTCGCAGAGGCATTTTTGGCTTTTGTTGAAAAGTGATCTTCTACTATTTCGCCCAACACAGTGAGAGTTAACCTTGCTGCTGTTGGGGGAAACAGGTTATTGCGTTGTCAGAATTCACAAGGAAAAGTATGCGTAAATTTGAAAACGTACCTGTCGAAGAAGATACAAAAATCATCATGCAGCAGGAAGCGATGTTAGGTGAGTATGAGGTCTTGTATCAAAAATGGTCTTGGGACGGGATTACGGCCGAAAGCATTATCTTTGCCAGTGAGGACGTATCCAGTCTTGATGACGAAGCCATAAAGGACGAAGTCAGAAGCTCACCCCTGGTGAATAGCGGCTCCAGTATTACCCTGAAACGATCCGAGTCAGGTTATGTGTTTGTTAACTTTAATTTCATGACCGAATGAGTCGAATACGGGTATTAAGAAATCGGCGCTGGGCATGAAGTTGCTCAGGCAGGCGCCATACCAGCGCCCTGATGGCAGGGCACTGGCTTTTGGCTATAAATCGATTACCAGTGGACACCTTTCAACAGATTAACCAGTAATTTCTGTTCAGCGGATGGACGCTGGCTATTGGCTCCTTCCTCTTTTTTACCTTGTGCGGCTGCCGATTCCGGGAACATGTTGAAGCTCGCATTCATCAGCAGTTCGCTGAGACTCGGCATGGTTTCGTGCAGCGCCAGTCCCAACAGTCCCATGCGGGTAGCGATCCGCTTGGGTTTGCGCACCATGGCCTTGATGATCAGGCCGGCGGCTTCATCGGGTGTCAGGGTCGGAACAGATTCATACATTTTGGTCGGTGCAATCATCGGTGTGCGCACCAGCGGCATGTTGATCGTGGTGAATTTCACGCCTTTGTCGGCCATTTCACTGGACGCACAACGGGTGAATGCATCCAATGCCGCTTTGGAGGCCACATAGGCGGAGAACCGGGGGCTGCCCGCCAACACGCCAATGGACGAGATATTGATGACCTGACCACTGTGACGCTTTTCCATGCCGGGCATAAAGCCCATGATCATGCGCATGGCGCCGAAATAGTTGATGTCCATGCAGCGTTCGAAATCGTGGAAACGGTCGTAGCTGTTGTTGACTGAGCGTCGGATAGAGCGTCCGGCATTATTGACCAGGATATCAATGCCGCCCAGTTCCTCGTTGATCTGCTGGATCATGGCATCACATTGCTGGGCGTCAGTAAGGTCGGCAGTCCAGGTCCAGACCTTGCCATCCTGTTCCCGAATGACGCGGGCAACCTCGGCAAGCGATTCCTCATCACGGTCAACCAGTACCAGTCGGGCTGATGTGGTGGCCAGTCGTTCCGCGGTGGCCCGGCCGATACCGGAACCGGCGCCGGTGATCAGAATGGCTTTATCTGCGACCGCCTTGTGGATGTTTTCGGTGGTCAGGCGCTCTTCGTTCAGGTGATTTTCCCAGTAGTCCCAGATCACCCGGGCATATTCACGCAGAACAGGTAAACGAATATTGCTGCCTTCAAGGGCGGCATCAGTGTTCGTGCGATCAAAGTGGGTGGGATAATGCAGGAAATCCAGTGCGGCATCCGGTATTTTCAGGTCGCGTAGTACGGCCTGGGAAACCTTGGTGATGGCTGGCATCCGGTACAGGCTCTTGAGCAGCATGGACACGAATGGGCTCACGAAACTGGAATCTACCCGCAGTGCCATACGCGGCGCGCCACCGGCGGAAGCAAAGGTGTTGAGCAGTTCTCCCAGCCGTTGCGGGTTCGGATCGGTGATATGGAAACACTGGTTATCAAAACCTTCCCGATGGGCAATATGGTCAATACTGTCCACGAGGTAATCCACGGGCACCATGTTCAGCCAGCCGCCTTCCAGGCCAATGATGGGCAGCCATTGTGGCAGGGAGTTACGCATCTTGCGGATGGCGTGGAACAGGTAGTAAGGACCATCAACCTTGTTGATTTCGCCGGTTCTTGAATGGCCGATGACCATGGCGGGGCGATAAATGCGCCACGGAATAGTGCAGTCATTACGAATCACCCGCTCGGCCTGATGCTTGGTTTTCAGGTAGGGGTTGTTCAGCGGGCCGGCTTCTTCCAGCATGTCTTCCGTAAATGTGCCGTCATACAGTCCTGCGACGGCAATGGAGCTGGTGTAATGGAAGCATTTGGCTTTCAGGGTTTCGGCACAGGCCATCGCATGGCGGGTACCTTCCACATTGGCGTGGATCTGGCTTTCTTCATCCGCATTGATGTCGTAAATGGCGGCCAGGTGGAAGAAATGGTCAATCTCCCCTTTGCCCTTGAGTGTGGCAACCTGTTCATCACTCAGCCCCAGCCGGGGTTGGGTAATATCACCGATCAGTGTGTGAACCCGGTTTGGTGCAACATTCCAGTGATTGATCAGCTGGTCTACCTGGGCCTGCTCGCCTTCACGGATCAACAGGTGGATGTTGGCGCCCCGGGCCAGTAACTTTTCCACCAGGAAACGGCCAATGAAACCGGTACCACCGGTGATGAAGCAGGTTTCTCCACCGATACGTGCCACGTTGGCAGGGGTTGTTGTCTGCATTACTTCCTCGAACGGGGATTATTAATCATTGATTATTCGAGGAGAGTTAATACCACTCCCTTATATCTGATGCGTTGATCCGTATCAGGATAGGGGGTATCCGAAGGGTCGCGTGCAATAAGCAATATGTAAATTTCAGGGGGCCCATTCAAAACCCAAGCGGAATACCCAGCTCAAAAAACAGGATGAGCAGCAGGGTCCAGATGGTCAGGAAACAGGCCGAATAGGGCAACATCAGGCCAATAAGGTCGCCCATGCTGAATTCCGGTGAATATTTACGGATGAAGGCGAGGATAACGCCTGCATAGGTCATCATCGGGGTAATGATGTTGGTGGATGAATCGGCGACCCGGAAGGCGGCTGCGACAATATCCGGCGTCATCTGGTTGTTCACCTGGTACAGCATGGGAACGAAGATGGGGCCAAGCAGCATCCACTTGGACGTCAGCCCTCCGACGAAAAGGTTGATAAAGGCAGTCGTGATGATGAAGCCGATGATCAATAGCACCGGAAATGACTGCAGGCCCAGCGAATTCAGCAGGCTGGCGCCCAGCCAGGTAATCCATGTGCCCATACCCGAATAGCCGAGCAGAGAGAGAAAGTTATAACAGAAGAACGTTAGCACCAGGATATAGCCCATGGCATCCATCTGTTTGACCATGGCCTGAACGACATCGGCGACAGAGTGAAATTTGCCGGAAGCGGTGCCAAACACAATACCGGTAATGGTAAAGACCAGCGTAATCAGCAGAATCACATTATCCAGGTAGGGAACGATGCGTTGGCCGGACGCATCGGTATAAGGAGCAAGGGGGTAAAATGCCAGCCAGGCAATGAAAGCCAATGCGCCAATGAGTCCTAAAAACGATGCCTTAAGTCCACGTTCCTCGGCGTCACTGAGGTTGAAATTGTCGATTTTGAGATCGTCGGGTAATGACCAGGGTGTGTCTTTCAGCTTTGGCGTGATGAAGCGTGCTGTGACGACTGCACCGGCAATGGATAGCACCACGGTGGATACCAGGATGAAATAGTAATGCATGGTCGCAGGCGTCAGCGGCTGGCCATCATGGCGTGTAAACGGGACATTCTGAGCCTGGGCGAAAATGCGGGCATTGGCGCCGATAATGACATCAATGGGCGTCGCCGGAATCAGGTTGGCACTGAAACCTGCAGAGACGCCGGCAAAGGCCGCCGCCATACCGATAATCGGATTCTTGCCGAGTCCGGCATAGAGTAATCCTGCCAGGGGAATGAGTACGAGATAGCCTGCGTCAGTGGCGATGCTGCTCATGATACCAAAGAAAACCAGTAGCAGCGGCAGCCACTTTTCACTGATATGCAGGCCGGATTTCTTGATCAGGGCTGTTAGTAATCCCGATTTTTCGGCAATGCCGACGCCCATCATGACGATCAGGATAACGCCGAGGATACCGTGGCCGAAGGTCAGCCAGTTCTGCAGCAGGGCGTTATCAAAAATCCAGCGAATATTGTCCAGCTCCAGCATGTTGCGGATGCTGTGGGTCATATCACTCCCGGTAGCGCTGGGGGTGGTGAACTCCCTTCCTGCCAGTGAAACAGACGCCAGCAGACAGATCACGTACAACCCCAGAAAGATGATGACAGGATCAGGGATCTTCTTGCCAATACGCTCCAGCAGGGAGAGAGAGGACGCGCGGATTATCGGCTGATGGTGGGGAGAACCCTTTCCGGAATCGGATGGTGTGGTTGGCATAGGGCACGTCTCTGAGCACTGCCAGACGAGAACCGGTCAGGCTTCGCCGTGGTGTGAGTAGCCAGTTTGTTTCGGTGTCTGCAGCCTAGATGATGATCTGTAAAACCCGCAAGTTGATACGATTTCTTCTTGCGGATTTATTGAATATTGATACGAGGGAAGTCTGGCCGCTGGTGGATGGGCAGCGGCCTGAGTGTGATGAATCGCTGCTATTCGGCCAGATTTTGCTGACGCAGTTTCTCCAGATCCCTGCGTTGCTTTTTGTCTGGTCGCTTTTCAGGAACAGGAGTGCTGCCCCGCAGCGCTTTGCGTTGTGCGGCGCCTTCTTCCCGCAGACGGATGCTTTCCGGTGTTTCTTCGTAGAGTTGCCGGGCCTCTGTCGCGGTGCGACGGACATCCGACAACGCACGAATAATGACCGTTTTCTCATCCCAGCCCTGGCGCAGTTTGATTTCGTCGCCCAGCCGGGGTTCACGTCCGGGTTTGGCGCGGCTGCCATTGACGTGCACCTTGCCACCGTCGATGGCCTGCTTGGCGATACTGCGGGTTTTATAGAAACGGGCGGCCCAGAGCCATTTATCAAGCCGCATTTTTGCTGTTGAATCGTCGTTTTTCATAGGTCCTGCAGGTTTGAATCAGAAAACGGGTAATAGTTCCGTAAACTGGTCGATAGCGGGGAATTCCTCGGTATCTTTGGCGCCTTTTTTGCTGTCAGGATGCTTAATCGCCAGCAGCTCACGGATGCCATACTCACGGGCGGAACGGAGTATGGGAATACTGTCGTCGACGAACAGTGTCCGTTCCCGGTTAAAGGGCTCATCGGCCTGTAGCGCCTCCCAGAAGCGCTGGTCTTCCTTGGGGTAACCGAATTGGTGGGAGGTAATCAGGCGGTCAAAATAGTGCGCCAGGGAGATGCGTTCCATTTTCAGGGACAGGCTGTCCTGGTGGGCGTTAGTGATCAGGACAATATGTTTGCCTGCAGCCTTCAGGGCGCTGAGCAATTCGTCTACATGGGGACGCAGGCTGATGAGATGCACTAACTCCTGTTTCAGTACGGCGGTTTCCAGGCCCAGCGTTTTATCCCAGAAATCCAGGCAGTACCAGCTCAGGGTGCCCATGGTCTGTTGCATCCAGACATCCACTTCGGCATGGGCTTGTTCCAGGGAGATACCGTGCTTTTCAGCGTATTTCCCGGGGATGAACTGCAACCAGAAGTAATTGTCGAAATGCAGATCCAGCAGGGTGCCGTCCATGTCAAACAGGACGGTGTCGATGGTTTTCCAGTCAATCATGATATTTGCACATTGTTGTATAGCTACGTCGTATAATGGAGATTCATGCGCCCGGGTGGAACCGATGATGAAGAAAAAACCGGAAATTCTCGAGACCCAGGAAGTCGCCCGCTCGGCATTGTTTCGGGTGGAAAGGATGAAACTCCGCTTCAGCAACGGGGTCGAACGCACCTACGAGCGGCTGGGGGGATACAGCTCCGGGCATCAGGCGGTCATGGTTGTACCGTTGTTGGATGATAACCATTTCGTGATGATTGAGGAGTATGCGGCGGGAACCGAGGATTATCAATTATCCCTGCCTAAAGGGTTAGTTGAACCGGATGAGGATCTGCTTGCAGGCGCCGAGCGTGAACTCAAGGAAGAAGCCGGTTATGGCGCGCACCGTCTCGAATACCTGACTGATTTCACGTTGTCGCCCAATTACATGTCGCACAGTATGCGTGTAGTGCTGGCCCGGGATTTATATGAAGAAAAACTGGAAGGGGATGAGCCTGAGCCATTGGGCGTCCGGGTTTTCTCATTTGATGATCTACCGGCATTGATTGCCCGGGATGATTTCAGTGAAGCCCGTGTGCTTGCCGCGCTTTATATGGTTCGGGACATCGTGAGAGGTGAAGCATGATCACAGATATGTCACTGGCACAGTCTCTGCGTGAGATCTGCCAGCAGGCCGGTAAGGCGATTCTTGCGGTTTATCAGCGTGACGATGTTGGTCTTCAGACGAAGGCGGATGATTCACCCGTTACCGAAGCAGATTTGGCAGCAGATCGCTGTATTCGGGAAAGTCTGAAGACGTTAACGCCCGAAATCCCGGTACTCTCTGAGGAGAGTGACATCGTGCCATGGGCAGAACGATCTGCCTGGCAGCGCTACTGGCTGGTGGATCCTCTGGATGGTACCCGGGAGTTTGTTGATCATACCGATGAATTTACGGTCAACATTGCCCTTATTGAGAATGGTGTTTCGATACTGGGCGTGATTTATGCGCCGGTTAATGGCGTTTGCTACATGGGGGGACGCGATACCGGCGGTGCCTGGCGTCAGTGCGATAAAACAGGGCCGGTACAACTTACGACACGTCCCTGCGCGCCGGAAGGCATTATGAATGTGGCTGTCAGCAGGCGACACGGTGAGGACTCGATACCGGCATTGATGCAACGCTTTGAGCATCGGTTTGGTGAAGTGCATGTCACGACGGCGGGCAGTTCGCTCAAGGCCTGTCTGGTGGCGGAAGGAATGGTGGATATCTATCCACGTCGCGGGCCGACCAGTGAATGGGATACCGCTGCCGCCCAGGCGATTGTTGAATCTGCTGGTGGTCGTGTGCTTGATCCCGAACTGAAGCCGCTACGTTATAACAGCAAGGAAAGTCTGTTAAATCCAGACTTCACCGTTGTCGGTGACCCGTCAGTCGACTGGGAAAATCTGTTGCTTTGACCGCAGGCTCGAAAAGCTGTCAGAACGGGGGTATGGTAGAAATTCCAGTCAGCGTTCACGGAGAGAAACGTTATGCGGCGAGGCAGGGAAGGTCGGCTGACATCACTGTGCAGTTTGTTGGTCATGATATGGCTGTGGAGCGCCGCTGTTATCGCCAATAATGATGGCATGGATGATCTCAAAAACCTGGCGCAGGAGCAGGCGTGCAGTGATGTGATGTCTGCGATCAGTGATCGCGATACGATTGCGCGGGTGATAGTTATCGCAGGATTAATGACCGACAATCAGGCGATTGGCGAACTGCTCGGACAGGGCGAAGACGAACTGGCGCTTTTTGTGGAAGATGTCTTCCATTTCTGCAAGGTGATTCCGGTCTACAGTTTCAAGCAAATCACTGACCGGGTGCTGTGACAACCCTATCATCAGGCTGTCAGCTGTCGCTTGGGCACCTGCTGAATCCGCTCCGGAAACGGATAACCTTTGCCTGGCGTGGGTCGACGACTTTTTGGCAACGGTATGGGTCGCTTATTTTTGGAAGCGGTTTTCACAGAAATGGATGAACGTTTTTGCGAATGCTTCTGAACTGAATGTTTACTGCTGTCCATAAAATGATTCCTTTAATAAAAAACAGGTAGTCTTGTAGACAAACCTTTTTCTATTGGGTTCCGTAGTGCGACAGTGAAAGTATTGTTCAATTTCACGACGTATGAATGTTTTTCGGTCGCAGGTTCGAAGTATTGAGTCTGTTTTTTTGAAGTTCAGAACGACCAGTGAATCGTATCAACATCAATTTCAAGACTTTCATTCTCATCGTGCTGAATCACGCCCTGTAATCGGATCGGGGTGTGAGGTAACAGACCACCGGGAGGAAGTTTGTGATGAGGAATATCCACTTCCAGTGTGCCGGTGCCATCGTGGATCAGGTAATTGCCGGGACTGATTCGCTTGATGATGACGCCGGAAATAGTGACATCGCCTTTCTCGGCGGTTTGGGAAAGAATTTCACGCAGCTGTATCAAGGGCTTTTCGGCAGAATCTTCAGCTGACACTGAGCCGGTCATTAATAAAAATGGGAGTGAACGTAGTATTGACCATCCATTTATCATGCGACCGGAATCCACTTCCAAGGGTTATAAAATTCAGACATTCTTTAGAAAAGAATAGATAACCCTGTTTGTTATTACTTCGTTCCTAACCACAAAGATTTGACTCTTTCTTCATGGCGAGCTATCAATTTTTCTTTAACAGCAGTTATTAATTGGCAGATTTATTCAGTTAGGTAAAACCATGGATCGGTATAACAAAGACATCGCCTGTATGGACAAGCCAGATCAAAATGATGCGGACAGCCTCCGTCAGAAGCTTGAGCAGCTGACGGCTGAAAACCAGCAATTACAATCCCGCCTTAAACGGTATGAATTTGATTTGAGCGAAGGCGCCAGTCGCATTGAAGGTGCTGGTAAAGGTTTGTTTACCCGGGATTTTATTCCTTCCGGCAGTGTTGTGGGTGAATATTCCGGCAGGCGAGCCTTCCGGATTGAAATCCCGGCGACAGGCCGTTACGTCATGTGGCACAAGGATGAGAGCGGGTGCCCCCTCTTCCTGGATAACGACACGTACATTCTCTGGCTCGTTGACGAAGATGAGTTTGACGACGAGCAAGAAGAGGATATTGAGCCCGACTGGGAGAACTACACACCGGTCATTGAGCAGGGCATTGATGCTTCTGATGGTGAACGTTCCCTGTTACGGCTGGCCAACAGCAGCGATGAGCCCAATCTCAGCATGCTGGTCACCCATGATCGCCGGGTATTTGCCGTGGCGATGGAAGATATTCTACCGGGCGAAGAGTTGTACTGGGATTACCATCCGGATCGCGATAAGGACTTTGAGGTCGATCCCGACCATGTCGAGATGGATCTGGATCGCTACATCACGGTCGGCCGTAATGGGTGGATTAAGTTACGGCGTGCCGCCTTCGAGCGCTAATACGTGCCAATATGGCTGTGTGATTGTCATTGTAATCAAGGTGCCCGTTTCACTGATCTCCACAGGGTTGACTAAGATTCATTACTGAAGACCTTTTATTGGAGCACGGTGAATGGCCAGGGACAGGTCGATCGGCACCACGTTACCCACATTGGCACAGTTGGCGGAGCATCAGGCTGATCGCGCGATATTGTGCAAATGGTGGCATGTCGCCTTCAAGCCCTGTTATGTGAGCCATAACTGGAATTCGGCCGGTCATGACAATAGCCTTGTCAAAAGTGGCGCGGTGAAAATTGCCAAGTTCAACGCCACCAGTTTCCGCGACAAACTCTCCGATACGTCTCTTCTGTACATGATCTTTCTGGTTCTGGATTCATACAAGCCAGAAGACGTTTTCAGCCAGTTCATGGCTGCCGTCAATAATACTGATGACGCACTCTTTCCCTCCGTTGAGCATTTTGGCCGCCATAACACCTGGACGCCGGATCTCATTGAGAAAATGTACGAAACGCTGGAAAAACATGCCGGTGAAGGTGCCGGGGAGGCAGACACCATGCATGAAGACTCTTCAGACCTGCATATCGATATTGACCCTGCCCTGGCCAAACTGGCGGATGAAAGCAGTGTGATCAAGGCCATTGATTCGCTGCTGCAAAGTGCGGAATCGCCTTACAGCATGGATGAGATTATCCAGACCGTCAGCGCTACCGAGGCCTGGAAGACGCAAGCCAAAACGCTGACTAAAAAAGTGGATGAGCTGAACCATGAAAATGGTCGTCTCAAGCGTGAACTGCGAGGTGCCGCTGCCCCCATGCAGGGTTCCTTCGTGGCCAGTGAATTGGGAAAGGACTTAAGCATTCCTGCCGGAGAAGTGGTGTTTAAGAAAGCGGCAGAGGTCTTTTGCCGCGATGAGGCGGCGAAGCATCTGGGCAAAGTGCTGGATTTCGCACTGCCCGTGTTTGAATGGGAAGACACTCATCCCTGGGTGCCAGAGCTGGATGACAGCTACCACTTTGATTCTCAGACCCCTGTTACCTTTGCTGGCGACCCTTGCTGCCGGAAAAAATGCCTGGCTCCATGGTCATACCGGTACGGGGAAGACAACACTGATCCAACAGGTGGCTGCACGTTTACACTGGCCATTACGGCGGATCAACTTTGACGGCGATATTTCCCGGTTTGACCTTGTCGGTCAGACACGCCTGGAGAATGATAACGGCACCACTATCTCCACGTATGTAGACGGCATACTACCCCAGGCCATGCAGTCGCCCACCATCCTGCTGCTCGATGAGCTGGATGCAGGGCGTCCGGATGTTCTCTATGCCCTGCAGAATGCGCTGGATCAGGGCGAGTTTGTGATTACCGATGATGGCGCCCGTCGTATCAAAGCCAATCCCTTCTTCCGTGCCGTTGCGGCCTGCAATACCCAAGGGCAGGGTGACGAGAGCGGTCTGTATCCGGGAACGCGGGTTTTGTCCCGGGCGCTGCTGAACCGTTTCCACAAGTTCATCCCGATTGATTACATGTGTGTTGAGGATGAGCAGGGTGTATTGGAAGCCAATGTGGCTGACCTGCCGGAAATGGTGTCAGATTTGCTGATGACCTACGTGAATGAACATCGCACGGCCTTTACGAGTGTCGAGATCACCGAGCCGATTTCGTTGAGGAATATCATCGGCGCTGCAGAGGATTATGTCTTTTATGAAGACCTCTGTGGCCATGAGGCCGCGGTACGGATGGCGGTGGATACCAATATTATCTACCGGGCCAACGAAGAAGATCAGATTGTCTTGCGCGGACTGGCCCAGCGGGTCTTTCCCGGCTGTGGCTTCTGAGTGAACAGGACTAATCCGTGAAGCGCGCCGGCTCGATCACTGCCCAGGCCTTTGTCCATGAGTGCCGGGGTACCTCAAGAACCTTCGGACGAAAAAAAATCGCTATCGTCTTTCGCGGCAATATGGTCGGCGTCGATGGCGACAAGATCATTTACCCTTCTCTGGATATGGCGGCGGAACTGGACGAATTCCAATGGGCTGTCAGCCGCGGCTATATCGACCATGCCACCGGGCGACTCCGCCACTCGGATCTGGATCAACTGCGCCGTTACAACCAGCAGGCCAATAAGGCGAAATGTCCACTGAAGCGTGACATCGCCGCGAGTATTGAAGACCCGCGTATAGAGCGTCTGGTTATGCAGGATTACAAGGGCGCCAGCGGCAACCTTTCCGCCGTGGCCAGTGCTGTTTGTCGAACCCTGAAAGAACAGGTGGAGGCAAGTGACCAGCAGGCGCCCTGGTATCAATGGTTGCCCGCCACGCTGACGGCGATGGGGCGCAAGTTAAATGGTATTGATAATAACCGTGAAATTGATCAGTTCCTGGTAATCGTCAAGCAACAGATGACAGATGATCATTACCGGATGTGTGAAGGTTGGGCCGTGCGGATTGGTCAACTGGAATCGACCGAAGCGGCATTGATGCTGGCGGATGAAATCTTCGATGCCATCGTGCATTTCGAAGAATACGGGGAAGATGATCCGCCAGACAGCCCTGAAAATAATCCGGCACTGGATCGTCGGGCCGATGAGGTGGGGAAAAAACAAGGCCATAGCTGTGATGTCTCTGTTGCCCTGAAAGCGGCGATTGGCGAGCACCTGAAAGGGGAAAAAACGATTTACCGGGCCTGGTCGACAGAATTTGATACCTGGAGCAATCGCCGCAGTGGCGACAATATTGGCGAAATACTGCGCCAGCCCAAGTTGCGGGACCAATATCAACAGGTTTTGAGTGAAACCGCAGGCCAGATCAACGCATTGCGGCGCAAACTGGAGCGTTCACTGGCCGCGAAACGGGATATCCGCTGGGCGGGTGGGGCTCTGCAGGGACGACTGGATAATCGCCGATTAGTGAATGCGTATAACGGTGAAGAGGATGTGTTCACGGTTCGTCGTGAAGACACTGATATAGCCACAGCGGTCAGTGTGCTGGTGGATCTGAGCACTTCCATGGTCAAGGGAAACAAGGGGCACCTGGCCATGCTGGCGACGATTGCCCTGGCGGAAGCGCTTGAGAAGACCGACGTCAGTTATGAGATTCTCGGTTTCTGTACGAACCGGGACGACGATCGCAACCACGAGATGAAAGTGGCGGTTCGGCAATACCAGCGAGAGCATCCCGATGAGTTCAGTTACGGCGGCAAGCTGAATTATTCCCGCTATGAACCCATTAATATGGTGGAGTTCAAGGGCTATCACGATAACCTGAATAAGTGTCGTGCGAGCATGGCGGCTATCGATCAGCTTCCTTATAAGTGCTATGTCGGTAATTGTGATGGTGAGAGTCTGCTGTTGGCCTATGATCGGTTGAGAGTCAGGCAAGAACCTCGCAAAGTATTGATGGTGCTCAGTGACGGTGCGCCGCATATCCGCGCCTGCAAGGTGGAAGCGCCTCCCCATCTGGGTGAACACCTCAAGCAAGTGGTCAGCGAAATAGAAGCGGATGGTGTTGAAACCCTGGGAATCGGCATCGTGGATAGCAGTGTTCAGGAATATTATCCCAATCATGTCGTGGTGAATGACGTGGATTCACTGGTCTCTACAGCACTGGATCAGGTTGCACGGATTTTGTTGGGTAAAACGCTGGCCAGATAGACAAACTTCATCACGCTTGGCAGGGTTCAAACCAGGCAGCCTCACATGATGACTCCGGTAACTCTGAATAAGGATTTCTCACATCCTCAGTGCGGAAGTTTAAAAAGAAAGGAACCCTGTTGTCACCGCGTAATGAGGTGATAGACAGGGGTACCTGCCTTAAACCCTGTACATTCAAGCCAGCAGACTATAACCTGCTCCGGAATACACTTGAACGCTATCGGATGAACCGTCTTTGTGTGATTAGTGAACGGATTTATTCCCCTCATGGGTATAAAGAACGAATAGACCTGATTGTGTTTCAGGACGAAACATGTTCATCCATTATTGTTTTGTAGTGATAAAATTTCGTCTCGGTTAAACGTAATTTGTTTTTTAATTGTTCTATTAAAGCGATTCGTTTTATTTGAAAGTGCGTAAGAAAAGAATTTACTTCGTCACACGATACATCATATTTTTCGTGTTTGTCAGGTGATAGATGCATTCTTACAGATTGCTGTTTTGTTTGAATCTCTTTTGCTATTTTTTTCAGCTTATTTCCATATGAGTCTCCAGGTGATAGCTTTACTTGATTATCCTCTTGAGAGGAAAAGGATGCTTCAATGGGTTCATCGTTGTCGTCGCTGTCAGTTTCATCGCTATCACTTTCATCTGATAGCAAGCCTGACTGCCTGACTTTTTCTTTATAATTGTAAAATGAGAGTAAGAGTGAATATAAGCTAAGTATGTGTGCACGTCTCTCCTTTTGATATGTATCGATGAAGTTAATAACTTCGTGGTGCAACGCGTTGTAATCCGTGTTTTCATGTAATGCAAACTCGCTTAATAATTTAATCTCTTTTATAAATTTTTCTTTCCGTTGCTTCAGTACGTCATCATACCAGTGTTCTAATGATTCTCCTTCTTGGGTAGAAGGACTCAACACGGCGGATTCATCACTCTGTTCACAACCGCTTTGTGCGCTAAGAATACGCCAGTTAAAATAGTTTTCTGGCAAGCTTTTACCCTGATCCTCCAGAAAATGAACAGCCAGAAAGTCTGCAGACAGAACCGGATACATGGTTGTCGACAATGTAGTATTTTTTTTCTCTTTAGCTGACAGCGCGCTTAGCCAGCTATGAGTGTCGGGGGCGTGCTTGAGCAATATATCAGCCGTATGTTTGTGTGTATCTGTTGGAATTGAATGGTGATTTTTATCTATAAACGCGTCGAATAGACAAATTTTCTCCCAGGTTTTCTTGGAAATGTACTTGCCGACGCCTTCTTTTGTGTATTCAAAGGCATGTAATAATTTAATGTCAATTCCGCACTTTTCAGCCCTTTTGATCACATCCTCCATGGAGGGTACAGATTCAGGTATTGAAGTGGCGTGCAGCGTAACGCGTCTTTGTTTTGAAGACTTTTGTTTTGATTCTCCTGCGGTGTTACGAGTTTTCGTTCTTTTTTTTGCGACTCTTCCCCTGAAATTTCCAGTGTTGGCACTTTGGCCTGAGGACGGTTGATGTGCGCCTGAACTTTTTTTTTCAATGTGCGGTGTAGTTCTCATTAATGAATACTCCATGAATTTATAACGTTGGTTCACAAAAAGAAACTTAAGTTCACGAAAATCAAATTGATAAGTGTAACTATGCGGTCAAATAAGCTAACAGAGGATCAGGCTATTTCGCCTTTGGGTGTGATGAGTAAGTGGGAATTTAGATCAGGATTAAAGGTGTCACTAAAAAGGAGAGGGCAGCCCGATATTTTATTATTGTTGGTGGACCGTTAACCACTACATCTAGATAGAGAGATGCATTAGCCCCAGTTATTCTATAACAACTGCCAAATGTTTTTCAGTGATTGAAATAACGTGTAAGTACCCAGACCTACGTTTTCTCAGCGTATTAGCTCGTGCCCTGCGGGCTGTAGGCGATAAAATATCAGGTTATTTATGGCCGGGTACTTAGCGCAACCTATAGTAAATCGCAGGCAACAAAAAAGGGTTAGTGACTATTAATCACTAACCCTTTGTTTTGTATGGTGCCGGCTGAAGGAGTCGAACCCTCGACCTACTGATTACAAGTCAGTTGCTCTACCAACTGAGCTAAGCCGGCCAGACGCAGCGAATAATATGGATGACTCCGGTTTTTGTCAACACTATTTCTCGCATTTGCGCCGCTATACGCCATGGACGCGATTTTGGAGTTTGAACCTCTACGACCATAGTTGAATCCGACCAAGGTATAACGCACAGAAACCCCTTTTTTTACAAGCTTTTTCTGCGGTGGCGACTAAGGTGGCATACCGTCAGTCAGTACGCTCCCTTATTCTGCGTACTCGTAGTTGTTCAGCAGTCGCTGAGGCAAGTTCCAACATTGAAAGCAGTATCTGTCGCGGGAATGTCAGCAGGGAGGATGACGTGATGAAGCTCAAAGTGAAAACCAGGCAGGTTATGCCGGATAATGTGGTGATGTCGATTCTGGTGGATTTCTGCGGTGGGTATGTGCTGCCTTCTCCCCATTGCTGGCAGATGCTGTCCTGGAAAAAGAAAAAGTCCGCGGACAGCGTCAGTAATACAGTGCCGATGTTTTCGAAGAAAAAATAGTCTCTCAGGCTTTCCAGCTGGCCAGCAGGCCGCCGGCGCCGATGAAAAGGCTGCCAAAAAATCGGTTTTGTAGAATCAAGTGCTTGCGGGTGCTGATAAAGCTTTTCAGCTGACCGGCCAGCAGTGCAAAGCCGACCATTACCACCATATCGACCGTAATCATGGTGATTGCCAACAGACAAATCTGTGTTGCTGCCGGTTGGTTGGGGTCAATAAACTGGGGAAGCAGTGCGCCGAGAAAAACAATGGCTTTAGGGTTGGTCAAGTTGACCAGTACCGCCTTGAGCATTTGGGGTTTCAGTTTCCAGCTAGAGTACTGGGTGCTGATATGAGTGGGTTCCGGAGACTCCCGCCACTTTTGTATGCCCAGCCATATCAGGTAGGCGACACCCACCCATTTGATAATACTGAAGGCATGTTCTGAGGCTGCCAGTATGGCGCCAAGGCCAATCGAAATGATCAGAATGTGTATCAGTAACCCGACTTGTAATCCGAGTATCGCAGGCAGGGTTTTCACCAGACCGTAGCGACTGGCACTGCTCATGGTGTTTATGGCGCCAGCGCCGGGGGAAATGCTGACGAGTATGCATGCGGTGAGAAAGCCAAGCCAGGTTGCCAGTGTCATGATGATGAATGCCGGATAGCAAGATAGTTGGAGTGTGTTGCTAAATATAGCGCTGCAGTGTGCTTATGTAAGCAGCAGAACAAAATGGCTTTTGCCGGAAGGAAATGTTTTTCAGGGAAAGAATAGAGAAGTAATGGTGCCCAGGGCGAGACTCGAACTCGCACGTCCTGAGGACACTGCCACCTGAAGACAGCGTGTCTACCAATTCCACCACCTGGGCGGCACCATTTGTGAAGCGGTGTGCTTCGTTTGAACTCTGGGTTGTTGGTGCCGAGAGCGAGACTCGAACTCGCACGTCCTGAGGACACTGCCACCTGAAGACAGCGTGTCTACCAATTCCACCACCTCGGCGAAACCCAGTCCTTGCTGTGAGTGCGTCCCCTCAGCAAGTGCGGCGCATATTAGAGATTACGTTTTTGAGTGTCAACTCTCGAAAAGTGATTTTTTTGCGCCTTGCGGTAATTACAGTGAAACCTGCGGTTTGACCGATGGCATGGGAATGTCCCGGTAGTTGTCGGGAAAGTTGCGGCGGTGTTGACCCAATGCATGGTACATGGCTTTCAGGGCGCTGATATCGGAATAGGTACCGGCCAGTCTTGCGAGAAGCGGCATCATGGTGAAATTACGTTCCTGGTAAGAAAGTAACTGCCCCGATGCAATGACGCTCTCCGGATAAGGGTGTATTGCATGTTGGCAGGCTGCCAGCATTTGTCGGCTTGAGGGTAACTTAGTCTCACCCGACAAAATGCTCGCGACATAACGTGCCTGATAAAACATGAGGTGGCAGGAAGGGCCCTTGTTTGGCAGCCCAATGAAGACCAGTTCCGGCAAGAGAGGACAAAAAATATCCATATACAGCGGCCTTACATCGCGTCCGCTGTTTTTAATGAGGCTGGCGAGCGCGCCACTGATAAAAGGGAAATGATATTGGTAGCCCGTGCAGAGAATAATGCTGTCAATATCCTTCAGGATCTCACCATCACACAGTCTGATGGTTCGACTCTCACAGCGCTCAATGGGGTTGTGCTGGCTAATGTTGTTGTGGCTTCCATAACGTCCTGTACGTAATGGGGAAACGCTATTGTCATTGGGACGCCGACACTGGTAGACACGCCGGGCCTCAGAACTCAAGGCCTTACAGATATCCTCAGCGGAACCCCCCGCACCTGCAACGATGACATTCTGACCATGGTAATAGCGAGGGTTTCGATAATAGAGACTATGGGTCAGGTATCCACGGTAAGCCGATAAGCCGGGTATTGCAGGTGTATAAGGTTTGTGGAAGTGACCATTGCATACGACGACAGCATCATATTGATCGCACGATAGATGGCGGGCTGCGAGGTCTCGAACAACGAGTGTCAGTCGGTTGTGTTTCGAAGGCAATGAGTATCGCTTCTCGGGTTTTATATGGAGAACTTCCTGGTTGTAGTGAATACAGTCGTTTAGTGATTGATGGTTGGCGTATCGTTCAAGGTACTGATAGACGGCAGTATGACTTGGGAATTGAGTGTATAGGGCCTTATCTGCAAAGAAATCGGGCAGATTGGGTGGAGTCATTAATTCAACCGGCAGGTTAGTGCGCAGTTCCGGATAAATAGCACTGCTTAATAGTTCGGTATTCTGACGGATATCGGGAGGCTTATGGTCATACTCTGCATAACGCCATAAACCACCAGGACCGGATTGTTTTTCAAAAACGCAGACATGGATGCCTTTTTCTCTCAGCGCATGCGCAGTGATCAGTCCGGCATACCCTGCACCAATAATGGCAACATGTCGTTTTTTTGTATTACGTGGATTCATCAGCCTCTAACCACAACGACCATAGTGATGATTCTTTAGATTAATGACAAGGTTAGTGAATATTAAAGTTGTTCTGTGAGAATAGTCGTGCACTGAGCTTCAGGTCATTACCTAAAAGAATCAATTTTGGTAATCTGGCTATTTCCTTGAAGAAACGGAGAATTACCCTTTTTGTATGAATATCCTTTGTATAATTATTAATGATCGTTACTCCATTACCGCCATACTCGTCAAATTTATCGAGAATAAAACGATTTATAGGTTGAAATATATTGCGTAATTTTAATAATTCACATTCTCTACGGCCAATGATGGAGTTTCTGTTTGGCATTGTGGGAGTATAAACCCAGTTAATATTAATGTTTATGTTTTTAAGGCTATAAACTTCATGAAACCAGTAACGGGGAACATAAAGAATGTCGCCAGGTTGTGTAATGACGTCGTAGAAATCATGATGTTCAGGGTTGACCTTAAAAGAACAAGGAACCAGGGCAAAGAAGTTGAAAGGCGCGCAGGGCAATGGTGTATTGGGCGAAATAAGTATCCAACGCTTTTTACCTGCAATCTGCCAGTTGAATCCCGATACGCTGTTACCGTCAAAGTGGGCCAGTGTTTTGTGGCCTTCTGGCTGCATAAAAACTCTCATTGGGCAGTGTTTGATGGAGCTGTCTGGGCGAAGCAGCGTTTGCTCAATGAATGGTGGTGTTGTTATATAGGGGTCATTCCTTTTCAAAGGAGAATCAAACCAGCCTTCCTGGCGGTATTTTTCTACCTGGTAATGGGCTTTAATAAATTCAGGATCCAATAGCGACTGATGGTATTGGTTTTCCCCATAGAGAATGACAGGTTTTTCTGGTTTTAAATAGTTTTCATAAAACGTTTGGTAGTTAACTTCATTTCTCTTGATTCGGTCAATGGTTAATTGCATGGGAAACTCATAATGTTCACGAGCACTGGCTCTGTGAACCTGTTTGTTGGCAATCACTGCCTGTCAAAAAACTTAAATAGTATGGCCTGTTTATCATCAGACTGTGTCTGATTCAATTGCAAAATATTTATAGTTGATAACTAATCAAAGTGCACAGATATACAGAGTCCTTTTTGGGGTATTGGGAAATCAGTCAGGAGGGTTCTGGTTGATCAGGCTTTTTATAAGAGCAAGGGCTATCGTGGTTGTGACTATTAACCAGACCACTGGTGCTGTTGGCCTATGCGTGGTTGTAACCAGCCAAAGGGCAATGACAGGTGTCAGGCTCCCAAACACCCCCTGGGCCAGATTGTAACCCAATGCCAACCCTGTCATGCGGACAGGTTCGGGCAGCAGGCGAAAGCACACAATGGCACTGCTGCCATAAAAGCCCGCCAATAGAATGGAAAATGCAGTTTGTGCCAGCATCACGTGCCAGAGAATCTGGCTGTTAATGAGCCAGTAAAGAGGGAGATACAGGAGAAGCCCGGTCGTTGCAAATCGCCAGAGAAGCTGTATTGCAGGGTATTGATCAGCAAGACGCCCAAACAAGGGGATCAACAGAACCATGAGCAACATATTGGCTGAGTTAATGGTTAGCGATAGCGATCGATCAAGGGCTAAATGTTCTGACCAATGCACATTGATATAGATGAATATCAGAAAAAAACAGACCCCATTGAGCAGGTTGATCGCCATCACGCGTATCATGGGCATCTTGAACTGCTCCATGACCAGGCGAATCGGAAGTCTTTCGGGTTTGTTGTGTGTACTGGGAGGGAGGTAATAACGAAGCATCGCCACGACGATACAGCCTGTCGCACCCATCAAAAATGCCAGTCGCCAGCCGTAGACTTCAATCATTACGTCGGGTAATACGATGTGGATAACCATGGCGATGACAGATCCCGCCAAAATGCCGGTCAGCCCACTGACATGCACGAGGCTGGCATAAAGCCCTTTACGGTTCTCTTTGGCGCTTTCCCCCAGCATGACTAATGTGCCGCTGACCTCACCGCTCATCGACAGTCCCTGAAGCATGCGTAAAAGAATCAACCCGGCAGGGGCATACCAGCCAAGCTGTGTATAAGTTGGCAGGAGCGCCATACACAGTGTGGCTGCCGCCATTATCCACAGGCTGAGGAGTAACGCCTGCCGTCGCCCATACTGGTCGCCAATATGTCCAAGCAGGATGGCGCCTAAAGGACGGATCAGAAAACCAAGGGCAAATGTAAGAAACGTCGCGGCAAGGCCGACTGTCGCGTTATTGTCCGGAAAAAACTGTCGGGCAATCACTGGTGCGAAATAGCCATAAACGGTGAAGTCATAGAGCTCGACGAAATTCCCGCCCAGCGTCGCAAGTAAATCCCGGGTGCGTGTATTCGGTTTATTCAACACATCCATTATCCAGCATTGAGTCAGGTGTCACTGGTTATAGACAGGCTTTGTAAGATTGACCTGTGGATAGGTGCATTGTTCCTTTTAACTGGCGATTCAGGCGTTTTTTTGCTGTCTTTCAGCCAAGACATCGCTTAACCATGTCAGATATACTGAACACTTTGTTAACGAATGTTTTACAGAGTGGTTCCAGGGAGACGTACGCATTGGATGTCGGATTACGCCTGAAAGCGGTACGCAAGCTGCACAATCTTTCCCAGCGGGAGCTTGCCAAACGGTCCGGAGTGACGAACAGCACGATCTCCATGATTGAGAAGAACAGTGTCAGTCCATCTGTCAGTTCGCTCAAGAAAGTGCTGAGCGGTATTCCCATGTCGCTGGTGGAATTTTTCTCCATGGATGTCGATGAATCCGTGGTTGAGCCGGTGGTCTACCGTGCCGATGACATGCTGGACATCGGAATGGGAGAGGTGTCCATAAAGGTGGTGGGAAAAACCCGGGAAAAGCGGGATATGGCCTTTATGAATGAAGTTTATCCACCCGGTGCAGACACGGGTGTGGAAATGCTCAAACATGAAGGTGAAGAGGCTGGCATTGTGGTTGAAGGCCGGCTGGAACTTACCGTTGCGGATCAGGTGTATATTCTGGAAACCGGTGACGGTTATTACTTTGACAGTACCCAGCCTCACCGTTTCCACAATCCGTTTGATGTCGCCTGCCGTCTGATCAGTTGTACGACACCTGCAAACTTTTAAGGCAAAACCGAGGGCATGTTCTTCAAGCGGAGTCGTATGCCTTCCGGTTAATACACAGCCTTCAGAACATCCCGGTAAAGTCCGCTGCCGCGAAGGTCGCTGAAGAAACCTTGATCCCACACGCGTTAGCCATGCCAGCCAGTGCGGACAGCATAATCCCCATGCATGCAATGATTGTTCTTTTCATAGGGCTCCCTTTACAGCATGGGTCAGGCAGGCTCTGCCTCAGCCTCCTTGTCGGCAGAAACGACAACAGAGCGCACCGTTTTCCGTGCAGCAAACTCTGAACCCGATTTTTTGTAGGGCGCCAGTTCTTCCATGTCGGCAGCCAGTTGTTGTAATCGACGTTTCTCGGCACGGCGCATCACCCACCAGGCGATAAACGCTGCGAGGGAAACGGCGAGTATGATAAGCGAAGCCAGCGCATTAATCTGCGGACTTACCCCCATTCTGACGGAAGAAAAGACAACCATGGGCAGAGTGGTGGAACCCGGACCGGAGACAAAGCTGGCAATGACGAGGTCATCCAGCGAGAGCGTAAACGACAACAGCCATGCTGCGGCCAGTGCCGGCGCGATACCGGGCAGGGTGATCAGGAAGAAGGTTTTCATGGGGCGGGCGCCCAGATCCATGGCCGCTTCTTCCACGGAAATATCCGTTTCCTTGAGTCGTGAAGAAACGACAACGGCCGCATAAGCGGTACTGAAAGTGACATGGGCAATCCAGATGGTCAATAGTCCCCGTTCTGCCGGCCAGCCAACCAGCTGGGCAAGTGCCACAAACAACAGCAGCAGCGACAGACCGGTAATCACATCCGGCATAACCAGTGGTGCGGTAATCATGCTGGAAAACGCCGTTTTGCCGGGGAAACGGCGATAGCGCAGCATGACAAAGGCAGCCATTGTCCCCAGCACAACTGCCATGCATGACGTGTAAAAGGCGACCTTCAGACTCATCCAGATGGCGCCGAGTATCTGGTCATTTTCCAGCAGCACACCATACCACTTGGTGGAGAATCCGGCCCAGACAGTCACCAGGCGGGATTCATTGAAGGAGTAGATCACCAGGATGATCATCGGCACATAGAGAAACATCAGGCCTGCAATGAACATCAGTGATGTAAACGACAGTTTTTTATTATTTCTCATGTTCAGCCTCCAACTCCCGGGACTGATAATGATTGAACAGCGCGATCGGTATCAGCAGCAGTGCCAGCATGACCATGGCGAGGGCTGCGGCCACAGGCCAGTCGCGGTTGTTGAAGAACTCCTGCCACAGAACACGGCCAATCATCAGGGTATCAGGGCCGCCGAGCAGCTCGGGAATCACAAACTCACCGACCGCAGGAATAAAGACCAGCATCGAACCCGCAATAATGCCGGCTTTTGATAGTGGCAGAGTCACTTTTAGGAACGCTTTCCAGGGCTTGGCGCCCAGGTCGGTCGCAGCTTCAAGCAGTGAGGGATCATGTTTGATCAGGTTGGCGTACAGCGGCAGGATCATGAACGGCAGATAGGCATAAACGATACCGATATAAACGGCAAAGTTCGTGTTGAGCATGGGCAGAGGATCGTTGATCAGACCCAGGCTCATGAGTGCATTGTTGATCAGGCCATTATTCTTGAGCAGACCAATCCAGGCATAGATTCGAATCAGGAATGAGGTCCAGGAAGGCAGCAGGATCAAGAGCAGCAGCGTCGCCTGCATATGCTGGGGAGCCCGGGCCATGGCATAGGCCATGGGGTAGCCAATCAGCAGACAGAGTACCGTGGAATTAAACGCGATGATGATGGAGTCCAGGTACGCGGCAACATAGAGTTCGTCATCCAGCAGCAACAGGTAGTTGCCAATATTCAGGACAAACGTCAGCGTCTCATCGGTATATTCGACAATGTCTGAATAAGGGGGGATCGCAATCTGGGCTGACGCAAAACTGATTTTCAGGACAATGGCAAAAGGTATCAGGAAGAACAGTAATAACCAGAAATAGGGAATACTGATCACCAGTCGTCGACCGAAGGCGCCCTGCAGGGGCGCGGCAAGCGCTTGCATCGCTTTCATAAGCCCCTCCCTAGGCATTCAGAACTACGGCACTGGCCGGTTCCCAGCTGACAAATACCGGATCGTCCCAGGTGGGCTGTTCGGAATGGCGATGTGTGTTCACATGGGTGGATTGCACCACTTTTCCGGAAGGCAGCTTGATGTAATACACCGAGTGGCCACCCAGGTAGGCGATGTCATAAACGACGCCGGATGACCAATTGTGATCGCGGGCCGGTTTATCTGTGGAGATGGTGGTTTTCTCCGGGCGAATCGCGACCCAGACATTGGGGTCTTCCGCTGCGGAGGTAATACCGTGGTTCACGAATACCGGTGTATCCAGCAGATGGGATTGAATAACAACATGATCCGCTTCATCCTCAACAATCTGACCTTCAAACATATTCACGGAACCGATGAATTCGGCGGTCATGCGACTGTTGGGAGTTTCATAGATATCTTTCGGGGCGCCGGTCTGTACGATCCAGCCGCTGTCCATAATCCCGATACGGTTCGCCATGGTCATGGCTTCTTCTTGGTCATGGGTGACCAGCATGCAGGTCACGCCGACATTTTCCAGAATGTCGACCACTTCCAGCTGCATTTCGGTACGCAGTTTTTTATCCAGTGCGCCCATGGGTTCATCCAGCAGCAACATCTTCGGACGCTTTGCGAGGCTGCGTGCCAGGGCAACGCGCTGGCGTTGTCCACCGGACAGTTGATGCGGCTTGCGTCGTGCATATTGGCTCATGTGAACCAGCCGGAGCATTTCGGCGACACGGTCAGCGATTTCTGCCTTGGGTAAACCGTCCTGTTTCAGGCCAAATGCAATGTTCTTTTCCACGCTCATATGGGGGAAAAGGGCATACGACTGAAACATCATATTGATCGGGCGTTCGTAGGGGGGCAGGGAAGTGATGTCCTGGTCTTCCAGAAGAATGCGTCCGGAGGTGGGCTTTTCAAAACCGGCGAG
Source organism: Kistimonas ophiarachnellae (assembly GCF_057552235.1). Taxonomy (NCBI): domain Bacteria; kingdom Pseudomonadati; phylum Pseudomonadota; class Gammaproteobacteria; order Oceanospirillales; family Endozoicomonadaceae; genus Kistimonas; species Kistimonas ophiarachnellae. Next base: position 325,801 of record NZ_BAAJPA010000004.1, read on the forward strand.
CATACGCAGCAGGGTCGATTTGCCTGAGCCGGAACCACCCAGCAGGGCAAAGATCTCACCTTTATGAATATCCAGAGAAACACTGTCGACGGCCAGTGTTGTGTCAAACCGCTTGGAGACACTATCAATACGCAGAATGACGTCTTTTTTCCCTGGTGCGATGCCGGAGCCTGTGCCGGTCATTTGCCGTTCCGAACTTCTGGTGACAGCCATAGCCCGCCCTTCTTATTGTTAGTCGTTAATTACGTGCAGGATGTTGTATGAATTCTCTTGCGCCTTGCAGCCTGCAATGACGGGGAGCATTGCAGGCTGTCACGGTTTCAATCGCTTACTTGTTGGTCTTCAGCTTGGTGAAAGTCCGGGTCACCAGACGATCAATCCTGGGAGGCAGCACCTCGAACACATACAGGTTCTTTTCAGCTTCCCTGGTTGGATAGATGCCGGGGTTGGAGGTGATTTCCTCGTCTACCATCGCCAGTGCCGCCTTGTTGCCGCTGGCGTAGGAGACGTAGTTCTGGATCTCAGCCATGACCTCAGGCTCAAGCAGGTAGTCCAGGAAGGCATAGGCTTCATCAACGTTCTCAGCATCTTTCGGAATGGCCAGCATATCGAACCACATGCCTGCACCTTCCTTGGGAATCACGTATTCAACAGCAACACCGTTATCGGCTTCATCGGCACGGTCTGCTGCCTGCAGGATATCGCCGGACCAGCCGACTGCGACACAGATATCGCCATTGGCCAGATCAGTGATGAACTTGGAGGAATGGAAATAGGTGATATGCGGACGGATTTTTTTCAGCAGTGCTTCAGCCTGCTTGTAGTCACTCTTGTCTGTGGAGTTTGGATTCAGGCCCAGGTATTTCAGCGCAGCAGGAATGACTTCGGTCGGTGCATCCAGCAGTGCGACGCCACACTGGTTCAGCTTGCTGATATTTTCTTCCTTGAAGATCAGGTCCCAGCTTTTGACCGGTGCATCTTCACCCAGGTATTTGGCAACCAGCCCGGGGTTATAACCGATACCTGTTGTACCCCAGAGATAAGGGAAAGAATGTGCATTGCCTTTGTCGTAGGTTTCCAGCAATGCCATAAGGTTGCCGTCCAGGTTCTTCCAGTTGGACAGTTTTTCCTTATCCAGCGGTGCGAAGACGCCCGCTTCAATCTGACGGGCCATAAACGACGCGGAAGGTACAACGATATCGAAGCCGGTCTTACCAGACAGCAGTTTGGCTTCCAGTACCTCGTTGCTGTCAAACACGTCATACACCACCTTGATGCCGGTTTGTTCTTCAAACTTGGCGATGGTGTCTTCAGCGATATAGTCGGACCAGTTGTAAACGTTCAGCACTTTTTCCGCGGCCATGGTCAGCGGTGAGGCCAACGCACAGATCGCGGCGGTAGACGCCAGGAACTTGCCTGTTTTTTTGAACATTCCTTTCCCCTGTTTTCTCGTTGTTGTTATGGCTTGTTTTATGATGCTGGGGCACACGGGGCTGGTGCCCCGTAACCACCTTAACTTTTCCTGACCGCTTCGAAGGTCAGGTCAAGGCAGCGTACTGCTTTTTCGATCAGTTCATCGATTTCTGCATGATTGATCACCAGTGGCGGTGAAATAATCATAGTGTCGCCTACTGCGCGCATGACCAGACCGTTCCTGAAGCAGAAATCGCGACACAGTGTGCCAGTTGTCCCCTGATCATCAAAGCGCGTTCGTGCTGCCTTGTCTGCGACCAGTTCAATAGCACCAACCATGCCAACACCGCGGGCTTCTCCCACAAGTGGATGATCCGCGAGTTCCAGCCAACGCTTTTGCAGATAGGGGGCAGTTTCAGCCTTCACGGTTTCGACAATGTTTTCATCCTGCAGGATACGGATGTTTTCCAAGGCAACGGCGGCTGCGACGGGGTGGCCGGAATAGGTGTAGCCGTGATTGAAATCACCGCCTTTCTCAAGCAACACATCTGCGACTCTGTCACCAACCATTACGCCACCAATGGGCAGGTAACCGGAAGAGAGTCCTTTGGCGATCGGCATCAGGTCAGGCTTCAGATCATAGTACTGGCTGCCGAACCATTCACCGGTACGGCCAAAACCACAGATAACTTCATCGGCGATCAGCAGAATGTCGTAACGGGCCAGAATCTCTTTCACTGCAGGCCAGTAAGTAGATGGCGGTACAATCACACCACCAGCGCCTTGTATTGGCTCGGCAATAAAGGCTGCGACCTTGTCTTCACCTAACTCCAGGATTTTTTCTTCCAGGGCTTTGGCGGCTTGAAGGCCGAACTCTTCCGGGGACTGCTCACCACCTTCGCCAAACCAGTAGGGCTGCTGAATATGCACAATGCCCGGAATCGGCAGATCTCCATGGGCATGCATGGGCTTCATTCCACCGAGGCTGGCGCCAGCAACGGTGGAGCCGTGATAGGCATTTTGACGGCTTATGATGGTTTTCTTACCGGGCTTACCTTTCAGGTCCCAGTAGCGACGCACCATTCTAAGTACGGTGTCGTTTGATTCAGAGCCGGAACTGGTGAAAAACACATGGTTCATGTGATCCGGTGTGACTTCTACCAGCTTTTCTGCCAATGCAATGGCGGGCGGATGGGATGTCTTGAAGAAACTGTTGTAGTAAGGCAATTCCTGCATCTGACGATAGGCGACGTCTGCCAGTTCCTTACGGCCATAGCCAATGTTCACACACCAGAGGCCGGCCATACCGTCGAGGATACGGTTGCCATCACTGTCTTCCAGGTAAACGCCTTCTGCGCGGGTAATGACGCGTGCGCCTTCCAGTCCTAACGCCTTGTTGTCGCTGAACGGATGCAGATGGTGTTTGCGATCCAGTGCCTGTAGCTGTGCAGTATCAAGGGGCAAAGTCATGTCGTTCATTATTATTCTCCGAAAGCAGCTGCCGGCCTGAGGCCGGCAGATCACAACAACTGGGTTTATTTAGACGGTCATTTGCAGGTACTTGCGTTCCCAGGAGCTGATCACGCGCTTGAAGTTCTGATACTCGGCTCGCTTGACCTCAACGTAGGCCTGGACAAACAGCGGGCTCAGGATTTCTTTCAGCTCCTCACTGTTTTCCATGCATTCCAGGGCCGCTTCCAGGTTCAGGGGCAGGCTTGCCGCCGTGGATTCTTCATAGGCACTCCCATGAACCGGCTTACCGGGATTGACGCGTTCGACCATGCCAAGATAGCCACATAACAGGGTGGCCGCAAAAGCCAGATAAGGATTGGCATCAGCACCAGCCAGACGGTTTTCAACGCGGCGTGCACTGGGGGAGGAATCCGGTACGCGCAGGCTCACGGTACGGTTATCAATACCCCATGCCACATTGACCGGGGCAGAAGTTCCCGGCAGAAAACGACGGTAAGAGTTTACATTCGGCGCAAACAGCGGCATGCAGGCGGCAATATGCTTCTGCTGCCCGCCGATGAAGTGCAGGAATCTGTCGGTCTGCGTACCGTCATCATTGCTGAAGATATTCTTGCCGGTCTTCGTATCCAGAATACTCTGGTGAACGTGCATGGAGCTGCCTGGTTCATCGCCAATGGGCTTGGCCATGAAGGTGGCGGTCATATTATGTTTCAGGGCGGCTTCGCGCACTGTACGTTTGAAGACGAAGACCTGGTCTGCCAGGGAGAGCGCATCACCGTGACGGAAGTTAATCTCCATCTGGGCGGTGCCTTCTTCGTGAATCAGGGTATCGATATCTAGGTCCTGTTGTTCACACCAGTCATAGACATCCTCAAACATCGGATCGTATTCATTGGCAGCATCAATACTGTACGACTGTCGTCCAGATTCCTGTCGACCGGAGCGACCGACGGGCGGCTCCAGCGGAAAGTCCGGGTCTGCACTGCGCTTGGTGAGGTAAAACTCCAGCTCTGGTGCGACGACGGGTTTCCAGCCTTTCGCTTCGTAGAGTGAGAGCACTTTCTTCAGCACATTGCGGGGGGACATGCTGATGGGATTGCCCTGCTTGTCGTAGCAGTCGTGAATGATCATGGCGGTGGGTTCAAGGGCGAAGGGCACCATGAATACCGCGCTTTCATCCGGCTTGAGAATCATATCGATCTCGGCCGGGTCAATCAGATCGTCATAGACGTCATCATCGACATAGTCGCCGGTGACGCTTTGTATCAGGATGCTTTCCGGCAACCGGATGCCTTTTTCATCAATGAACTTGTTGCAGGGCATGATTTTGCCCCGGGCAATCCCGGTGAAATCGGTAATGATGCATTCCACTTCCGTGATCTTGTTTTCTTTAAGCCAGGCGCTTAATTTTTTCATTGCTTTGTTGCCTGTGTTTTTAACGTGTCTAAATCCGTTGTGGTACTGTCCGGAATCAGGATGGCCGGCCGGCGGCCCGTGCGGCGCATGCCTTGCCAAAGGCCTGGAATATAGACAGATAGAAAGGGGATTCGTTCACTTTCCATTCCGGGTGCCACTGCACGGCCAGGGTAAAGGCTTTGCTGTCAGGAACAGAAATCGCTTCGATCAGGCCGTCTGGTGCTCTCGCTTCGACCTGCAGCCCAATGCCCAGTCGATCAATGCCCTGGGTGTGTAACGAGTTCACCTGTTGTGACCCTTCGCCCACGAGTTCTGCCAACAGGCCACCGGGCTCAATGGTGACGTCATGTGCGGGGCTGTACTGTTGCTTCAGCGGGTCATCCTTGTTTTCCCGGTGATCCATGAACAGACCGGTCTCGTGCAGTTCCTGATGCAGAGTGCCGCCCCAGGCAACGTTCATTTCCTGGAATCCACGGCAGATGCCCAGCAAGGGTACGCCCGCATCAACCGCGGCACGGAGCAGCGGCAGGGTGGTGTGATCTCGGAGTGCGTCGTGGAGTGTACCTGGCTTACTGGGTTCGCCTTCATAGTGGTGAGGCTCAACATTGGAGTAGCCACCGGTGAAGAGCAGGCCGTCGAGCTTGTCGAGCAGTGGTGCAACCGCCAGCGGTTCGGGCAATGAGGGAATAATCACGGGAAGGGCGTCTGCGCCATTAACGACACCCGTAAGATACTTCTCCCCCGCCATATGAAAGCGGTGCGGGTCGACCATCTTGCTGTCTGCAACGACACCGACCAGGGGAACCGGGCCTGACTGCGGCCGGAATGCGGTACTCATGCATCACCTTTGCTTATTGGAATTCTGATCTTATTATTTTCTGTTCTGCACTGTTCGTTTTTTTTAACACTTGTCGCTGCGTAAAAGCAAGAGCTCTGCCAATGTGCCAAAACCGTGGCACCGCGCGCGGCGCCAGCTTCCTTATGAAGCAATTACAAAAAAAATACAAAAATAGCGGATGATTTAAGCCCTATGACAGGGCGTTTTTTGGGTGTGATGCGCTAATCCGGACGTCGCTGGCTGTATTAACTTCCCCTTTGGGCTGATATTTACTGGTGAACCCAAAATAATGGTTGAAATATTTTACAAACCCGTTCAGCGTTACCCCAAAAGGCATCGCGCATGAAGCCGTGCCCTGACAAAGAATAATGACAACAAAACGGATACCGTTATGGATGCAGTAAAGTCTGAAGCCGGTTTTTCCTCCTTTCTTGAGACGCACGCGTCAGTCTCCCGCATTGACCTACTTATTCCAGATATTAATGGTGTGATCCGTGGCAAACGGGTGGATCGCTCGGTGCTGGCCAAGGTGTTCAACAAGGGGGTCTATCTTCCCGGGTCTGTGTTTGGGTTGAATATCCAGGGTGAAACCGTTGAGGAAACCGGGCTTGGTCTGAAGCAGGGCGATCCGGACCGACTCTGTTTTCCGGTAGATGAAAGCCTCTGCATTGTGCCCTGGCAGAGCCAGCCGACCGGACAGCTGCTGATGACCATGCATGAGCTGAATGGTGAACCGTTCTTTGCTGATCCCCGACACCGTTTGCTGACGATTTACGAGGCATTCAGCGCGCTGGGGCTGACGCCGGTCACTGCGGTTGAAATGGAGTTTTATCTTGTTGACCGGGAACGTGATGGCGAAAAGCCGCAGCCACCCCTATCACCGGCTACCGGCAAGCGGGAATCGGAAACGCAGGTCTACTCTATTGATAATCTGGATGATTATGCGGACTTTCTGGCCGATGTGATCGCTGCCGCCCGAGAGCAGGGACTGCCGGCGGATTCCATTATCGCGGAATATGCGCCAGGCCAGTTTGAAGTGAATCTGCATCATGTGGGTGATCCCGTGTTGGCCTGTGACCATGCCATCCTGCTCAAGCGGGTGATTCGTAATGTGGCGTTGCGTCATGGCGTTGAGGCTACTTTTATGGCTAAGCCTTATCCTGATCAGGCGGGTTGCGGGATGCATGTGCATATGAGCCTTCTGGATGCACAGGGCAACAATGCATTTGCTGGCACTGATGATCAGGTCAGCCAGGTGCTGGAACAGGCTATTGGTGGATTGCTTGCTTTGATGGGCGATTCAATGGCGCTACTGGCGCCGAATGTGAATTCCTACCGTCGGTTTGCACCGGAGTTCTTCACGCCCTGCGCGCCGACCTGGGGGTTTGATAATCGTTCGACGGCGATTCGCATTCCGGCTTGCGATGCCGCGAATACCCGGATTGAGTATCGGGTACCCGGTGCGGATGCCAACCCGTACCTGGTAGTTGCGGCGATCCTGGCGGGTATGCACTACGGTCTGACAGAAAAGATCACGCCGCCCCCGGCAGCCACTGGCAATGCCAGCGAAACCCATCCCCGTTCTTTGCCCGATAACCTGCGGGATGCGATGCGTCGCATGGAAAACTCAGAGGTTCTGCGTCGCTATTTTGGTGATGCCTTTGTTGAGGTGTATCTGGCCATTCGAAATCAGGAGCTGGAGACCTTTGAGAAGGTGATTTCTGGCGTTGAGTACGAGTGGTTTTTGGGGAGTGTTTGATCAATCTCACGCTTAAAAAATTATTCACAGGATAAGTAGGTAGTCAGACAGCCAACTTCTAGACTTTCTGTATAGGCATCAAATCTTCACAGAATGACAGGGAAGTCATGTACAGAGTGCATTGGGCGTTGGCGTTTGGCTGTGCTTTTTTTCTCAGTATTGAGCAGGCCGTCGGAAATCCGGCACCGCTACCCACGGACATCCGCCCCCCCAGTATTGAGGCAATCACCCAGGCACTGGATACCCTTAAGCCGGCGGATAAGCCGTTGCCCGAGCAAAAGCAGTCGCTGGCTGATATTTACCAGCAGACACTGCTATTTCTCAAGCAGGCAGACAGTGAACAGCAGCAGTTGAATGAACTCTTGCTGCAACTGGAAGATGCACCGGAGGAGACAACACGTCTTCAGGAACAGATCAAATCCACAGAGATTCCAACCGAAACGGATTTGCTGGAAAAACTGCGTCATCAAACCCCTGAATATCTCAAGAAAGCCCTGATTGACCGGCAGGCGGAACTCTCTGAACGCCAGACCCAACTGGCGAATACCAATAGCCGGGTCACCATTGAGCGGGCACGGCCGGAAAATAACCAGACGATTATCAGTAAAAATCAGGAGCGCCTGAAAGTCTTGTCTTCGCAGCTGAATCTGCTGTTGGCGGAAACATCGGCCGGCGCCTTGGTGGAAGCAAAAAAGTCCCTGTACATGGCGGAGATGGCGGCACTGCAGCAGCAGGATAATCGCCTGAACCTGGAAATCCGCAACAGCAGTATCCGGCTGGAGTTGATCACTGCCCGGCAGGTGCTGCTGTCCCGGCAGGTTCGGGTGCTGGAGCTGGATGTTCTTTCACTGCAAACCGTCATCAACTACAAGCGGCGGGCGGCCAGTGAAGCGGCGGTGGCCATTGCCTCGCATATTACCCGCTCCAGCGCAGGCAAGGGGGAACTGCTCCGCAATGAAGCCGTGATCAACATGGAGCTGAGCCAGGAGTTGCTGGCGATCACCGACCGCATCAGTGAGATCAGTGAACAGAATACGCGGGTCAGGGAACAGCTGAAGAACGTCAGTGCGATCAGCCAGAGTGTGCAGCAGAAATCGGTGTTGCTGGGCGAAAATCCGCGGTTGGCGGCGTTGCTGCGTGAAAGTCGCATGAAACTGCCCAAGATCTCCGTTAACAAGGAGATCCCGCATATCATCACCCAGGCGCGATTGCAGAAATTTAATCATGACCAGGAAAGACAGCGTCTCAGTCCACCTGAGCGCTATGTGGATAAACTGCTGGAATCCGCTGGTAACCAGACTGCCTTGAGTGAATCAGATCGTAAAGAGCTGCTGCGCTTGCTGCGTACCCGACAGAAACTGCTGGAGGACCTGTCAACCGAACAGGGTAACCTGCTGACGGCGGCGATCAGCCTGGACCTGGATCAGCAACAATTGTTGAGCCTGGGGCGCGACCTGTCACGTACCCTGAAAGAACGCCTTTACTGGATTGCCAGTAATAATGAGCTGGGGATGGACTGGCTGATGGCGGCGCCTGACCGGCTGTTCCAGCAGCTCGAGATGATTCCGTGGAAAGGCATTGCGACACACGTCTACACAACACTGCGGACCAACTGGCTGATTACCATACTCTGTCTGGCATTTTGCACCTGGCTGCATTCGCGCAGACGTTACCTGCATGCCATGCAGCGTGCCTTGACCCGACATATCGGGCATATCCGCTATGACAACCTGAAACATACACCCAAGGCGTTAGCCTTAAGTCTCCTGCAGGTGTTGCCGGCACCATTGTTGCTCATGCTGGTCGGGCTGGCGCTGATCAGTGGGACGCCACCATGGCCCGGGGTAGAAAACCTCGGGCGCGCCATGATTCAGACCGCACCTGTCTGGTTGCTGATGCTGCTGGGTATCCATGTGTATGCCCCGCATGATATCGGCATGGAACATTTTGGCTGGCTGGCACGGGACTGCCGGGCGCTTATGGGACAGATGCGGCGCCTCGCCATGGTGATGGTGCCCCTGTTTTTTGTGGTCAGTCTGGCGAAGGGGCAGTCAACGGAGCTGGAGCATGACCTGATCGGCATGCTATTGCTGATGACCGGCTCATTGCTGCAGGCCTGGATCATCATCAGCATGGTCAAAACGTCGGATGAGCTACTGGGCTCGAAATTACTGAATTTTATGATTTTGTCCGGACTGGTGGTGGTTTCACTGGGGCAGATGGCACTCACCGCATCCGGCTACTATTACACCGCTTTGCAGATGCAGCATCAGCTGGTGGGTACGCTGCTGCTGGTTGGGCTTACCGTGATGATTCAGGCGCTGATCAAGCGTAACCTGCACGTGGCCGAACGGCGCCTGGCCTATTCCCGCGCTATATCCCGTCGGGCGGCCAGCAGTGAAGAAGGGGATGCGGCGTCATTTGAGGAGCCGACCCTGGATCTGGCGACTGTGGAGCAACAGTCACTGCGGCTGATCAACGCCTTGATGGTGGTGGGTTTACTGCTGGTGTTGTACTGGCTGTGGCAGGATCTGTTTGGTCTTCTTCACTTCATGAACAACATTACGCTCTGGGAAGTGGGGGATGCTAAGGGCGATGTACCGGTTTATCTCAGTGACCTGCTGCTCAGTATTCTGGTGCTGGTGACCATGTTTATCCTGGCGCGAAACCTGCCGGGTTTACTGGAGGTCACGATTCTCTCACGGCTTAACCTGCGTCCCGGTAACAGTTATGCCGCCACCACCTTGCTCAGCTACACCATTACCGGGTTGGGTGTTGTCCTGTCCCTGGCAACACTGGGCATCGGCTGGGATAAACTGCAATGGTTGGTCGCGGCACTGGGTCTGGGGATTGGTATCGGTTTGCAGGAAATTGTCGCCAACTTTTTCTCGGGTTTGATTATTCTGTTTGAGCGTCCTGTCCGGATAGGCGACACCATTACCCTGGGGGAAATTACCGGTGAAGTGACGCGTATCCGAATCCGTTCCACCACGGTCACCGACTGGGATAACAAGGAAATCATCATTCCCAACAAGATGCTGGTGAATGAAAAACTGATCAACTGGTCCCTCAGCAGTTCAGTGGTCCGCGTGATCCTGCCGTATTATGTCGCCCACGAAGAAGACCCTGTGCAGGTACAGAAACTGCTGCTGGAGGCGGCCCGTGAGCATCCCGGGGTTGTCGAGAAACCGGAACCTCTGGCATTGTTTATGGAGTATGGCGACAGTGCGTTGCACTATGAATTGCGGGTCTATGTCACCCATGTGGACGAGCGTTTGAGGGTGCGTGACGCCCTCAATACCCGGATCCAGACCCTGTTCAGTGAACACAACATCACTGTCGCCTGGCCCAAGCAGGATGTCTTCTTTCATACTGAACGACGTTGAAAGAGGGTCGTGCCTTCACGGACGTGTTCCCGGAGAATCTTGTGTCAGTCAGACCGTTGCCTTTGAATGCGTTGGTTCGGGTGTTTCGTGAATCCATTGAGGGCGAGGGCGCCTGGTCCAATGGGTTTGTGATCGAACAGAGTCAGGAACTGTTACTGCTGCAGTTGATCAATGACCGTATCAGCCTGGATGGCTACCAGTTGCTGCGGCAGTCTGATATCACCAATATCGAACAGCCCATGCCCCACCACGGCTTTATTGAAAAAGCGCTTGAGTTACGTCAGCAACACCCCGTTCATCCAGGTATTGTGAATATGTCGTCCATGGAGAGCGCGCTGCAATCCATCAGCCAGAGTTCGCCCCTGGTGACAATCCACCAGGAATCCCTGGAGCCCGATATCTGCTGGATTGGCAGGGTGGTCATTACCAGCCAGGGATCACTCTACCTGAAATGCATTACCCCGGATGCCCGGTTTGAGCAGGATGTCGACAGTTACCGCATTGCGGATGTCAGCCGGGTGGATTTTGGGGGAGATTATGAACAGATTCTCTGGCGTGTCGCGCAGGATGGGATGCAGGACGCAGAATAACCCAGTACCATGCTCGGAAAATCTGACGCACAGGATTTTGCATGCCCTGCTTTGATCACCTGGTTTTCGATAACGGTTATTCACAGCTGCCGGATGTCTTCTACTCAAAAGTGACGCCACAGGCGCTGGAGAATCCGCGCCTGGTCAGTGTGAATACCCGCGTTGCCCAGTTACTGGATCTGGATCCGGACGATCATGCAGGCATGCTGGCTGTAACCGCAGGGCAGCATGTGCCAGCGGATGCTGATCCACTTGCTATGGTGTATGCCGGCCATCAGTTTGGTGTTTATGTGCCACGGTTGGGAGATGGTCGGGCGCTGTTGCTGGGGGAAGTCAGAAATCACCAGGGCGAGAAATGGGATCTGCATCTGAAAGGTTCTGGCCATACGCCGTATTCCCGGCAAGGGGATGGTCGGGCGGTATTGCGTTCTTCCATTCGTGAGTATTTATGCAGTGAAGCCATGCATGGGCTGGGTATTCCGACGACGCGCGCCCTGTGCCTGGTAGACAGCGACACGCCGGTGCAACGTGAAAAGATGGAGCGAGGGGCGACCATTCTCCGGGTTGCCCAGAGTCATGTGCGCTTCGGTACTTTTGAATATTTCTATTACCGCAACAAGCACGCAGAACTCAAACAGCTGGCGGATTTTGTGATTGCCGAGCACTTCCCGGCATTGGCCAATGAGGCAGATTGCTACGAACGTTTTTATCATGAAGTCGTCAAGCGCACTGCTGCGATGATTGCGCAATGGCAGGCTGTTGGGTTCTGTCACGGCGTTATGAATACCGACAATATGTCCATTCTTGGACTGACACTGGATTATGGTCCCTTTGGCTTTATGGAAGCGTTTGATGCAGGGCACATCTGCAACCATTCGGATTTCCAGGGCCGCTATGCATTTAATCAGCAACCCGATATCGGTTACTGGAACTGCGCTTGTCTTGGCCAGGCATTGTCGCCGTTATTCAATAATGATGTGGATGTTATTAAAGGAATTCTTGCGCAGTATCCTGATGCTTTTGCTGAAACCTATTCGATCCTGATTCGTAGAAAGGCTGGGCTGTTTGTATCGAAGGAAAACGACAGTCGTCTGTTCGATCAACTGTTTACATTGATGCAGAGTAGCAAAACAGATTACACGCTGTTCTTCCGGCGACTCTGTGATTATGAACCGGATGGTGATAATGCTTTGCTGAGAGATCTGTTTGTTGATCGTGATGCTTTTGATCAATGGTGTAAGAACTATGACGTTCGCTTATCTGCTGAAAAAGACTCAGCGTCTGAACGTCGACGTGCAATGCAGCAGGTAAACCCTAAATATGTAATGCGCAATTACATGGCACAGATCGCCATTGATCAGGCAGAAGCCGGTGACTATAGCGAGGTCGATAATCTGTTGGCATTGCTCAGTGATCCCTATGCAGAATGGCCTGAACAGGAGACTTATGCGGGATTACCGCCGGATTGGGGCGCTTCACTGGAAGTAAGCTGTTCTTCCTGACGCTTTCATTGATTCAATACCGCGTTTTTTTTGGGTATGCTGCCCGTTCCCGGTCAATAACCCCCAACAATAAACCAGGGCAGAATAACGATGAAGCTGGAAACTCAAGCCATTCACGCCGGATATTCACCAGATCCTACGACCAAGGCTGTTGCCGTTCCCATTTATCAAACAACCTCTTACGCCTTCGACAATACCCAGCATGGCGCTGACCTGTTTGACCTGAAAGTTGAAGGCAACATCTATACCCGCATCATGAACCCGACCACAGCGGTGCTGGAACAGCGGGTGGCGGCGATGGAAGGTGGTATTGCCGGCCTGGCGCTCTCATCGGGTATGGCAGCCATCACTTATGCGATCCAGACCATTGCGGAAGCGGGCGACAATATTGTCAGCATCAACAAACTGTATGGCGGTACCTATAACCTGTTCGCTCATACACTGCCCAAGCAGGGGATTGAAGTGCGTTTCGCACCCCATGATGACATTGATGCGCTGGTGGATTTGATTGATGCAAACACCAAGGCCGTGTTCTGTGAAAGTATCGGTAATCCCCTGGGGAATATTGTCGATATTGAAGCACTGGCGAATGCGGTTCACGCGCAGGGGGTTCCACTGATTGTGGATAACACTGTCGCATCACCGGCGTTATGGCGGCCCATCGAACATGGTGCGGATATTGTCGTCCATTCTCTCACTAAATATATGGGCGGGCATGGCACAACCATTGGCGGTGTCATTGTGGATTCCGGTAAATTCCCGTGGGCTGATCACAAGGATCGCTTTCCTGTGCTAAACGAACCTGATCCTTCTTATCACGGTGTCGTTTATACCGAGGCGCTTGGCCCGGCAGCGTTTATTGGACGCGCCCGCGTTGTGCCGTTGCGTAATACCGGTGCGGCCATATCACCCATGAATGCCTTCATGATTTTGCAGGGATTGGAAACACTGGCGTTACGTATGGAGCGTCATTGTGAGAATGCACTGAAAGTCGCCGAATTCCTGCGTGATCATGATCAGGTGGAATGGGTGAATTATGCGGGGCTTCCGGATAGCCCGGATCACCCACTCTGCCAGAAATACCTGAATGGTCAGCCTTCCGGCATTCTCAGTTTCGGGATTAAAGGCGGTCAGGTGGCAGGCGCACGATTTATCGATGGGTTGCAGCTGGTCACGCGACTGGTCAATATCGGCGATGCCAAGTCGCTGGCCTGCCATCCGGCTTCAACGACCCACCGGCAGCTGGATGATGAGGAACTGGTAGCTGCAGGTGTCAGCCGGGATATGGTGCGCCTGTCCATCGGTATTGAACATGTTGACGATATTCTCGCGGATCTGGATCAGGCGCTGGCGCAGTCTGTCTGATCCCGGGAACTGACTTGCGCCACGTTCAGTGGCGCAGGTTGTTATTCATCAAAGTCGCTGTAAGCACCCGGCGCCAGGTTCTCAAACCGGGTGTACTGGCCGATAAAGGCCAGTCGTACGCTGCCGATGGGGCCGTTACGCTGCTTCCCGATAATGATTTCGCCGACACCCTTGTACTCAGTATCCGGGTTATACACTTCGTCCCGATAGATGAACATGATGACGTCGGCGTCCTGCTCGATCGCGCCGGATTCCCGCAGGTCCGAGTTCACGGGTCGTTTGTTGGGGCGCTGCTCCAATGAACGGTTAAGCTGGGACAGGGCGATTACTGGTACCTTGAACTCTTTGGCCATGGCCTTGAGGGAACGGGAGATTTCAGAAATCTCGTTGGTACGCCCTTCACTGAATCCGGGGATCTGCATCAGCTGCAGGTAATCCACCATGATCAGCGCCAGGTCGCCGTGTTCGCGCACAATACGTCGGAGCCGGGAACGCATTTCCTGGGGACTGATACCGGCGGTATCGTCAATGAACAGCTTTTTATCTTTCAGTCTCTCTACGGCTGACGACAGACGGGGCCAGTCGTCTTCTTCCAGTTTCCCGGTTCTCACCTTGCCCTGGTTGATGCGTCCCAGTGATGAAAGGCTACGCATCATCAACTGCTCAGCAGGCATTTCCAGGCTGAAGACGACGACACTTTTGTCCGTTGCCATCAGTGCATTTTCCACCAGGTTCATGGCAAAGGTGGTCTTGCCCATGGAGGGACGGGCCGCCACGACGATCATGTCAGACGGTTGCAGCCCCGAGGTCATTTCGTCGAGATCCGTGAAGCCGGTTGTGATACCGGTAATGGCGTCGCCGGTGTTGAACAGTTCATCAATCTTGTCGATGGCTTTTTTCAACAGCTCCCGCATATCGATGGGGCCGCCTTCCTTGGCCCGGTCTTCCGCGATCTGGAAGATGGCGCGTTCCGCCATTTCCAGCAGGTCATCACTGCTGCGGCCTTCCGGGTTGTAGGCGGTGTCGGCAATGCTCTGGGAGGCGCTGATCAGGCGCCGTAACACCGCCCGTTCGTAGACCATCCCGGCGTAAGCACGGATGTTGGCAACACTGGGAATGCTTTCTACCAGTTCCGTCAGGTAGGGGATGCCACCACATTCACTCAGCAGGCTGCGTCGTTCCAGTTCTCCGGCCAGCGTGACCGGATCGAACGGGTTGGACGCTTTGGCCAGCTCTTCAATACACTCGAAGATCTTTTTATGTGCGGGATTATAGAAATCCACGGAGCCGATCTTCTCTGCGACATGGTCCCAGGCATCGTTGTCCAGCATCAGGCCGCCCAGTACCGACTGCTCCGCCTCAATGGAGTGCGGCGGGGTCTTCAGGCTGGCCATGGCCTCGTCAATGGGCAATTCGGGATGATGGGCTGCTTCTAACATGTACTCGCTATCGTAGGTGTAACTGAAAAGTGGCTGTAGGCTTTATAGTATCCCTGAATGAACAAAAGACAAAGGTGCAGTTGAACCAATAGATGAAGATCAATCAAGTCATGGTGTATATGGTTATTCGCCAGTTTTTTGTTCTGAGGTCCGGGGATAGACATTCGCTATGGCAGAAGGATCGGTTAGTAATTGTTGAATGTCTTCAATACCCATATGCATGATGCCTTCAATCATTGAAGCTTCATCATATACCGGCTCAGGTATTTTTTTCTGTTCGGGTATTTCTTGTTTAGATGCTTCTAATGCAGGTTCTTCAGTTTCAGCTGCTGTTGCGCTAGGTGTTTCTGGCAATGTACGCTGCAGGAGATGATCGCGTGCTTTTTGCATTATCATCTCTAATTGTACTGCTCTATGGTTCATGTTTGGCATGGTGTCAATTTGAGTCCTGATTTCATGATGTTGTTCTTGCATGCGTTTAAGTTCCTCTTCTGGCATGAATCGCAATAGATCATCATTGAAAAAATCAGTGAAATAGAGATAGGCAAGAAAGTGAGTGTTTAATGCGTGCCGCGTTTTATCTTCTTTCTGTTGTTTAATGAATGCTTGCATGAAGCGATAAGCATGCCGCGAGTTAAATAAGACTTTGAAAAAATGTAAGTGGCATTCAGTGAAAAGACGTATTGCTTGTTCAGCGGCACCCGAGATGGAATGCTGGTGGTAATAATGTGTACGAACAAAAAATTCAATGGTGTCTAATGCTCTGTTAAGGGTATCGACATCTGTATCACTTGCGATTTTAAGACATTGAGATTGAAATATTAAGTATAATGGAATCAATCTTCTATCTAATTTGTTGCATGTGCACATGCTTTCAATGAGTTTTCTTTTTGAACTTCGTAGTTTGTTGACTATGTCTGGGGCGTATCCTGCTTGGAAATAGAGGTATTGAGTATATCCAAAATGTTGCTCTACCTGAGAGTGGAACTGTTGTGTTAATGCTTCTAGTTGGCTTAGTTTTTCAGTGTCATAAATATACTGAAAGACGATGTCGCACATTCTATTCAGATCGTTTATATTTTCGTCTATAAATTCATAAGCTTTAATGTGTCTTTCAGCATTTTTTAAGTGCAGTTTAATGTTTTGTTGTTTATTCGCAGGTATATATGTGCAGTATCGTCTGTAATATTTTAATACGAAAAAGTTATTTATGGCTCTGTTAAGGTTTAATTCTTGATGTATTTCTATCTCTGATGTCATGCAGTTATAAAATTGAAATTTAAAATGTTTGTGGTTGATGAGTGTAACGAAAAGGTGCTGGTGGCAGTAAGCGAACTTTTCGATACATTGGTGCAGGGATTCCTTATTCCGGAATGATAGTTCCCTACATAGATACATACATTGATGGATGGCGCTATTGACTCTTTTGTATAAATATACGGTCAGATTTGGTAGGCATTGTAGAATGAGGCATTGAAATCGTAGATTCTGTTCTCTTATTTCAGGAAGACGTGCGTCAGCGTTCTTTTTTAGTTCAATAATTCGCTCTTGTTGCTTAAGTAGTTCGCCTCTTATTGCTGGTTCTATCCTTCTTTGTTCGAGCAGTGTGAATGTATTTGCGCCAAGATGCTGGGTAATCATCCGTTCATAGGCATCTATGATCTCCCTGATGTTTTGATGAAGATTATCTGTGGAGCTGGTTTGAACAGCTCTGCCTTGAGGGCTACTTAAAAAGCTATAGGTTGGTGGAAGGGTATCTCGTGCGCGATATCTGGAATACCTTGATGATTCACAGGGTTCAGAGTGTCTCTGGTGTGTGTGATGGGGACTCCTGCGCTGTGAAGCATGTTCAGTGTACATAAGGCTTACATGAATGGCGGTGAATACGCCTATGGACAACGTAGTGATTTTTTTGTTGCTAAGTAGAAATAACAGGCCTGTTTGTATTGATAGTTATCTATCTAAAACTAAGGGAATAAAAAAACGCCTGTGCAGGCACAGGCGTTTTTTACATCACAGGTGTGATCGAAAACGATTACTCGGCTTCGATGAATACCTTGACGCTGGATGCTACGTCGGAGTGCAGCTGTACAGCGATGTCATATTCGCCAACCATACGGATAGGACCGGTAGGCATGCGAACTTCGCTCTTGGCGACTTCAACGCCGGCAGAAGTGATGGCGTCAGCCAGGTCACGGGTGCCGATGGAGCCGAACAGCTTGCCTTCATCACCGGCCTTGGCAGTGATGGTCAGCTCGATTTCAGCCAGGGAAGCAGCACGCTTCTCGGCTTCAGCCAGCTTGGCGGCAGCCGCTTGTTCCAGCTCTGCACGACGCGCGTCGAAATCAGCAATGTTAGCCTTGGTGGCAGGCACAGCCTTGCCGAAAGGGATCAGGTAGTTACGACCGTAACCGGCCTTGACCTTAACCTGAGTACCCAGATCGCCCAGATTGGCGATTTTTTCCAGAAGAATAACTTCCATCTCGCTTACCTCTTAATCTACCTTGAACCTGTTGAACAGTGCATCGATTTAACCTTGCATCCTGTTTTCGAGGCGTCCCCGAAAGTCCAACAGGCTGTCAAGGCAGGCTAGCAATACAACCACAGGGTAAAATGCGAGCAGCAGCACATAAAACGGCAGCAGCCAGGCTTTGCCAAATCCACGCAGCCCCGCGAGACCATGCATCAGCGCAATACCTGCGACCAGTAATGGCATCAGCAGGACTGGCTGTATCGCGGCGGTGACCAGGCTGGTGCTGGACATGGCCAGAAGCCACAGTCCCAACAATACAACGGTCACCATCGGCGTCAGGCGCAGGCGATGAAACTCTGTCCTGAAACCGCCGGGATTATAGAGCATGGCCTGCCAGCCACGGGCCAGAATCAACGCCAGTACGGCGCCGCCGGCAATAATAAAGCTGGCTGTCCGGACAAAGCTGGTTTTCAGCAGTGTAAGGATCTGTTCCTGGCTGAGATTGGCACCCTCGGGAAACAGTGTCTCGAGGTTCGGGCCATACAGCTGCCGCAGGATTTCCATGGCATGGGCAACCTGTGGTGCGTAATAGTCGCTGATGACCAGCGCCATCAGGCCACCGGCCGGTACCAGCGCCATTAACGCCACAGGCCATGAAGCCGTGCGGCGCAGGCTGCAGGCCATGGCCATGGTGCCCACCAGGCAGAACAACGCGGAAGGTTGCCCCATCCAGGCCCAGACGCCGGCCGGTAACAGAGCCCAGATAAATATCTGGAGCCCGTCTTGCCAGCCACGGCGCAGGGTTACCAATGCTACTGCTGCTGCACTCAACCAGAACATCATCGGCACGGCACAGGCGATCACTGCCACGGCAATGGCAGCGGCCCGTCCCCGCATGATCAGTTCTGCTAAAGCGCGCATACGTCCCCCCATGGGATTAAACCCGCCCGAACAACGGGCGATGAACCCGCTTAGTGGCGATCAGTGAACGGCAGCAGTGCGATGTAGCGCGCACGCTTGATCGCAGTGGCCAGCTGGCGCTGGTAGCGAGCCTTGGTACCGGTGATGCGGCTGGGTACAATCTTGCCGGTTTCGGTAACATACGCCTTCAGGGTGTTCAGGTCCTTGTAATCAATTTCCTGTACGCCTTCAGCGGTAAAACGGCAGAATTTCCGACGGCGGAAGTAACGTGCCATAACGACGTCTCCTCAAATGGTTCTTTTCAGAACGTTATTCGTAACAGTGTGATAATCCGCGACGGATTACTCAGCGGACTCTTCGGAAGCAGGAGCAGCAGGTGCTTCAGCGGCTTCTTCGGTACGCTCACGACGGTCTTCACGACGCTCACGACGATCTTCGCGACGGTCGTCACGACGCTCTTCTTGCTGCATCATGATGGACTGTTCGGTGATCGCTTCGTTGCGACGGATAACCATGCTACGGAGAACGGCGTCGTTGAAACGGAAGGTGTTTTCCAGTTCGGTCAGTACATCGTTGCCGCACTCAATGTTCAGCATGACGTAGTGAGCCTTGTGGATCTTGTTGATTGGGTAAGCCAGTTGACGGCGGCCCCAGTCTTCCAGACGGTGGATAGTACCGTTGCCTTCAGCGATGACCTTCTTGTAACGGTCGATCATGGCAGGTACTTGTTCGCTCTGGTCCGGATGTACCAGGAATACGATTTCGTAATGACGCATTGTAGCTCCTTACGGGTTAAACAGCCTTCCAGGCGCCGGGACAAGCCCGATTCCGGTAAGGCAAGGAGTTGGAACTGACATAAACGCCAGTTCCGGACTTCACAGAAGAATCGCGCATTCTAGAGAAGGAGAGAGCGTCACGCAATAGTGAAAGGTTAAAGTTTGAACAGTTTTTCGCTGCGTTTCGGCATTTGCGGACACGGCAAGGAGAGTGGCTGAATGAATACCCTGGCGGCCTGTGAATTCAGCCTTTGTCGTCCATCATTTGCTGGTAGCGGGTATTCCAGTCTGTCGCCCAGGTGAACAGGTCGCTGGCAGGCATGGATTTGCCAATCAGGTAACCCTGACCGATGGAGCAGCCGAGTTCTTCCAGCAGAAACCAGTCGTCGGCGGTTTCCACGCCTTCGCCAACGGTTTTCATGCCGAGTTTTTGCGCCATTTCGATATTGGATTCCAGAATGATTTTTCGGGTTGGGTGCTTGTAGGCGCCGGTAACCAGCGATTTATCGAGCTTTAACTCTGAACAGGGCATCCGCTCCAGTTGATGAAGGCTGGAATAACCGGTACCAAAATCATCCATGGAGAGCGTGAAACCTTTGAGTTTCATGCGGGCGATGGTTTCCAGGCTATGGGCCAGGTTTTCCATCAGCATGGATTCGGTGATTTCAAGGATCAGCTGGTCATAGCCAATATTGTAGTGGTCCAGGACCTCTGCCAGCTTGCTGGCCAGCGAACGATCATCGAGCATCGAAGGTGAGATATTGATTGAGACGGCTATTTTCTTGCCCAGGTTGAGCCAGCGGTGCAGATCTTCTGCAATCACATGGATCTGGTGCCAGGTGAGCTTGTCGATTACCCCCATCTCTTCCAGGACGGGGATATATTGATCCGGATAAATCATGCCATGGTCAGGGTGCAGCCAGCGTGACAGGGCCTCGGCCGCGAACCATTCACCGTTTTCAATCCAGACCTTGGGCTGATACCAGGTCATGAACTGGTTACTGGTGAGCCCTTCGATAATATCGTGCCGGGTCAGCGGGTTGCTGCTGGTATCCGGATGTTTTGTGCGGTGAACGTTAAAGTACCGGTCAACGAGCATTTCGGCGCAGTCCCGGGTAAAGGCTTGCTCAATGTTGCCAAGGATATTCAGGCTCAGTTGTTCCGCCATATCTTCCAGGGTACGAAGAACGGCAAAATCAATGACATCCACGATCGCGAACGCTTCTGAAAGCTGTTGCTCACCCAGGTGGCGGAGCAGCTCAATGCCGTCCATGGGCGTCATATCCAGCTGGCTGAAGACGATGTTGACCGGTTCCGGGTAGTTGACGATCTTTTCCAGGCAATCCTGTCCGCTGTTGGCGCTTAATACCTGCTTGCAGCCGATCTCCTCCAGCACTTTTACGGCCACGGCCCGCTGAAAATCATGCTCTTCAACAACCATAACGATCAGTTCGGAGGGATTGTTGTTCATCGTTCCCCTCCCAGGAAAGAGGGTGGTTCAACAACCACGCGATAGGCTTCCGGTTCGCGCAGGGCGACGGGGGTTTCGACCGCATCAATAATGGCATCGCGTAACTGGTCGGAGGTGACCGGTCGGGTCAGGCAGCTATGGACTTGCAGGACACTGGCCATATCAGGCAGGCCGGGTTTGTCCCGATGTGTCAATAAAACGGCAGGAATGTCACGAACACAGCCGGCTCTTCCCGAGCGAACCTGGTAAAGCAGGTCGGTTGCATCCGGGCGTATGGCCTGATCGCAAAGCATGAGGTGGAAATGGTCCCGGTGCAGCGCATTAATGGCGCCCTGGGCGCTTTCCACGGCCAGTATCCGGGCGCAGCGCTCACCCTTGAGCATGCAGATCAGAATCCGCCGCAGTAATTCTCGCTCTGCGACGACAAGAATGCTGAAATCCCTAAGATCCCTCTGGATTGTCATGGCTATCCCTGCTGCCAGTGAACCACGGGGTCAGTGGTTCAGGTTGGATCCTGCAGCCCCTCCATGGGCAACAGACGGCGAAGCGACCTTCCTCTGGCGGCTCCGCCTAAATGGCTATCGGCAGTTCAAATCCGGTCTTCAGGCTCCGGTTTTCAGGCGGGTCCATTCCCGGGTGATGGTACGCTTGACCTTGTTGGGCAGCGGCTTGAACAGGAACAGGTTTTGCTCGACTTCTGCAGGTGGGTAAACGCCCTTGTTATCCCGCAGTTTGGCATCGACAAACGGGGTGGCTGCCTTGTTCGGGTTGGCGAAGTAGACATAGTCCGTCACGCCGGCGATAACTTTGGGCTCCATCATGAAATTAATGAAGCGATAGGCGTTTTCCTTGTTGCTGGCATCGGCCGGAATCGCCATGACATCGTAGGAAATGGGCGCACCTTCCTTGGGAATGGAATACGCGACGTTGACACCGTTCTTGGCATCATGGGCGCGTTCGTCAGCCATGAACATGTCACCGGACCAGCCCAGCGCGACACAGATATCGCCATTGGCCAGGTCAGTCAGGTACTTGGATGAGTGGAAGTAGGTGACGTAGGGAGCTACCTTGGCCAGCTTTTCAGCCGCCAGCTTGTAGTCCTTCGGGTTATGGGAATTGGGATCCTTGCCCATATATTTCAACACTGAGGGAAGCACTTCAGTGGGGGCATCCAGGAATGCGACGCCGCACTTGGAGAGCTTCTTCATATTCTCGGGTTCAAAGATCAGCGCCCAGCTGTCGAGCGGTGCATCTTTGCCCAGGTACTGCTTCACCTTCTCAGGGTTGTAACCGATACCCGTGGTCTGGGCCAGGTAAGGGATGGCGTACTGGTTGCCCGGATCCACTGAATCGAGCAGTTTCATGGTCTGGGGATCCATGTTTTTGTAGTTAGGCAACTTGGACTTGTCTAACGGGGCATAGACGCCGGCCTTGATCTGGTGTGCCAGGAAGTCATGAGAAGGAAAGACAACGTCGTAACCCGTCCGACCGGAGAGCAGCTTGGCTTCAAGTACTTCGTTGCTGTCATAGACGTCATACACTGCATCAATACCGGTTTGCTTTTCAAAAGCCGGCACGGTTTCCGGTGCGATAAAGTCGCTCCAGTTATAGATATACAGGTTCTTGTCTGTATTGGCGGAAGCAGTCAGTACTGGCAGGGCAGTGGCCAGCAGGCATGCCTTGAAGAGACGGTTTGTGTTCATGGCGCCCTCGCTACGAAGTAAGGCTGAAATAACAATACCGGGTACCCAGGTGCAGGGTGCAGAGCTGAGTCGGGCTGGGCGCTCTTTATAGAGGGTTTTACGGATAGTGCAATCCGTAGATTAACTGACGGGCGTTCCATTGGAGCGCCCGCCGGGGGAGGGGTTAGCTGATTGTTGCGGTTGCTGAGCAGTTGTCAGTGCTTGCTACGGCTGGTGTTTCTGACGCTGTGCTGATGAATTTACCCATCATCGTGAACACGATAGTCAGAATGATGCAGGTAAAGCTCAACCACATATACGGCAGATAGGCGAGGGTTGGAACACCCAGTACACCGGCCATGAAGATGCCGTTGTCACTCCAGGGCACCATGCCGCTGGTCAGCGTGCCACCGAATTCGGCGTTACGGGACAGCATCTTGCGGTGCAGACCCAGACGGTCGTAGTTCTTGACCATGATCTTAGGGGTCAGGATCAGTGATACATACATGGCGCTGCCGAAGATGTTTGCCAGGAATGCCGTGAACAGGGTGGAAACCGTCAGGTTGCTGGTGTTGGTGATGAATGCGCTCATCTTGTCGGCAATCACCTGCAGGATGCCCACACGATCCAGCAGGCCGCCAAAGCCGAGGCCGAAGATGATGACGGCGACGGAGCCCAGCATGGAGGCGATGCCACCACGGCTCAGGATGTTGTCGATGAAATCAACACCCGAGGTGATGGTGAACGGGCTCCAGGCGCTCTGCACGGCAGAGATCAGATCCTTGTGCTGGAAGGCGATGGCCCAGACGACACCCAGTACCGCGCCAAAGCTGATGACCGGGAAGGACGGCTTCTTGTTAGCCAGCAGGGCAATTACCAGCACTACCGGTACAAAGGCCATGGGACTGATGTTGAAGCTCTGCTCCAGAGCCGTCATGACGGTTTGAACCTGTGCCATATCCACATTGCCGCCATACTGCATACCGGCAAAGGTGAACATGATCGCGGTGAGAACATAGCTGGTCAGGCTGATCGGCAGCATGCCCTTGATATGCTCAAAGGTTTCCACGCCGGACATACTGGAGGCCAGGATCACACTGTCAGACAGCGGAGACAGCTTGTCACCAAAGTAAACGCCGGACAGAACAGCGCCGGCAACCAGCGGCAGCGGAATACCCAGACCTTCACCGATACCCATCATGGCAATACCGGCAGTACCGGCCGCACCCCAGGAAGTCCCTGTGGACAGTGCGGTCACGGAACAGATGATCAGGGTGGCCAGCAGGAAGATGGAGGGGTGAATGATCTTCAGGCCGTAGTAAATGATCCCGGGCACAATGCCGCCGGCAATCCAGGTGCCGACCAGTGCGCCTACGGCGATCAAAATCAGGATGGCGCCCATCCCCTTGGAAATCCCCTGGGTGGCGGCCTCTTCGAGATCGTTGTAGTTATGGCCAAGCCAGATGCCCAGCGCCATGATGATAAACCAGGCGATATAGAGGGCGAGCTGAATGGGAAGATTCAGCAGGGAGGTAAAGGAAAACGCCAGGCCAAGAAAGCCGGCAAGGCAAATAATAATCTGCGTGATTGTCGGTAGTCTTGTGTTTTTCTGCATCCAGTCCTCTCAGGCTTTTAAAAATGGAATGTGGGAGGTTGGCGGAAGTCTATCAGTGTGAAACTGGTAAAAACCCTCGGGATAACCTGTGAGTGTGCCTCGGCATGATCTTATTGAAGTAGTGGTTTCTCTCTGTTTTTTGTGTTTTTGTGAAGGAGGAGTTGTGTGTTTCTTGTGTGGGTTACTGTAAATGCCCGTCGATACCTGTCGATGGGTTTGTGGTTAAATACCGCTGGATTCAGGCAATAAAAGCACCTGTTGCTGCCGGGTCATGGATACGGCACATCACTGCGCATGACTATTCTATTGAGCCGCCTCGGATTGCGGAGCCTTGCTTTTCTCCAGCAAGACGCAAAAAATGGGATCATGACCTGCTTTACAGGCATATGACCGGGCCGTATTGCCTGAATTGTCCTTTTGTTCAGGGTCAAGACCTGCACGGAGAAGAAGCGAAAACATTGGCCACCATTCTTTTTGGGTTGCGATATGTAGCAGCGCCAGTCCCGATTTCTTTTTGACTGATTGATTTATTTTGGCAATATTCGCGCCAGCGTTTATAAGTTTACTGCAGTAAGTAACATTGTTTTGGTAAAAGGCAGCAATAAGCGCCTGATCAATTTCACAGGACAGATTCAATAATGTTTCCTGCTTGTTATGGGGCGTTAGTAAACAGGGGAATTGCATGAGGTAGTTGGCCATCTCTGTTTCTTCTGCGTGGAAATAAGCCGGTATTACCCTGTATACGCGTTGTGTTGATTTATTTTTTTCACTATGAAACAACTCATATATCGTGAAGCATGGGTAGTCCTCAACGCTGACGGGAATCTTATTGGCAGATTCTCCGTGAATAATCCGAAGCAGAAAATCAAAAATTATCAGGGTCTGAGGCAAAGCTTCAGAAAAAGGACGCAACGTGGACAGGTTTCTTAAAAATTTTATACGGGTATTGGTCATTAACTCCGGGAAACTTGCCTGTAAAAGCGATTTTCCCCTGTAAAAGCAAGTTGAGATTGCCTGACAATATTGTTTAAAGGCTTCTGAGGTATGATATTTAAGTTTGTCTTTAGTATGCTTATTCAGAATTAAGCACAGCTCTTTATTTCCGGTTCTTGTTAGTTTCCACAGTTTTTTAAGATCCCCGGGTTTATTGAATGAAGCTTTATTACTGAGGGGGGAGGGGGCTATGCCTGCTAGCCGAAGTACTAATAGCGCCTCATCCGTAGTGATAGCATTAGCCAGCATATCTTGAAGGCCGGCCGGAGAAAAGGAGTCGACATCCTCTAGGTGAATCGTTAAGCCGGTATAATAAAGTTCACCTGAGCCTCCAGCCAGTTTGTTTATATTGCACAGGATTTCAATGGCGGCTTCCGCTGACTTTGTTGTGATGCTTAAGAAAACCTCCTGCCAATGTTCTATGGCATAAGTCAGGCCGTCCAATAAGTTAGGCATATAGTCTGGATTGATATCCATGGCATGGCGACCAATCAAACGGTATTTGCCATCCATGATGATAGGGAATAGTTCGTCATAATGATCATGGATAAAAGGTATTTTTTTGATTTTTAGTAGTTTTGCGACCTCCATGGCTTTAGTGTTTATCTCGACAGCGTTTTTTAAAAATACGGCCAGTATTGTTTTTTGAATGATGCTTAAGCGAGGGCTGTTTTTGATGTATGCGATGTTAATGGTTTTCAGTACCGAAATGCGGTCGATGCTGTTGCTTTGTGTCTGTTGATAGAATTCGGATTCAAGGAAATGGGACAACGTTTTGATAAAATTGTCCCCAAGCGTGTGTGGGTAGGTTTCCTGTAGAATGAAAGGATGCCTTGCCGAAGAAAATGATGTTTGTCTGTTTGTATCGCTTGATTGGCTGGTTGTGCTGTCGAGGGATGATTGTGAATGCATGGTGCTGTGGCGAGGTCTGACAGAAAAAAAACGCTTTAGCCTTGTCAGGAAAGGCTGTGGCTGTGGACTGCGGGAAATATGCCTATCTTTCAGACTCGCAGCGATTTCTCCTTCGAGATCAAGCTGGCGTTGTTCAGGAAGCAGGTTGACGGTCAGATCAATCATCGTTTTTGCAATGTCAGGCAGTCTGGTGACGATGAAATCAGATGTTGTCAGTGGTAGCGATGCAGAGTGAGGTATTGCCGTTTTTCTGCTGCTTGTTGCGCTGCCGCCTCCTGTTGGGCGTTTGGGGATGGCGCCTGAGGTCATTGGTGATGAAAACATAGACGTTCCACGCTCGGCACTTTTTGAATTTGCTTGTCAATCATCATTAATATCAGTTCAGCTATAAAATGGTAAACAGTGAATAACTGTCTGTTTCCCGTTTGGGTGGCTGACGGATTTGTCAGTTATTTGTTGATTCACTACATAAGCTCAGTACTTAAGATTGTTACTTAAAGAAAAAGTTTCCTGCTTGTTAACAGGGGTGGATTGATTAATGACAAATGCGGAGAAAAGTGAGTTGTTTTAAGCAATCATTATTCAGCAGGGCATTTCGTAAACCTTTCAAATCCGGTTTGTGCGACTACACTGTCAGTCAATTCCGGTTTGCCCCGGAAGGGATGGCGGTGTTCGACCGCCCCCCTTGCACGCGTTGGATGGTTCGGCTCCAGGGATGAATCTGTAGGTGTTACTGTCAGGGTATGCCCATGTCTTTATCCATGGTGAGTAAACTGTTGCCATTGCTGGCAGCGTTTGTCGTGTGGCTGATTCCCGCTCCTGATGGTTTGTCATCCGATGCCTGGTCCTATTTTGCGTTGTTTCTTGGTGTGGTGGTGGCGCTGGTGCTTGAACCGGTTCCGGCAGCTGCAGCAGGTCTGATTGGTATTGTGGTCGCCGTCGTGTTTCGGTTGGTTGCAGTAGAACCAGGTGTCGAGGTGACAGCCAAGGCCGCAATTAACTGGGGACTGTCGGGATTTAAAAACAGTACGGTCTGGCTGATCTTTGTGGCATTCATGTTTGCGTTGGGATATCAAAAGTCTGGTCTTGGGCGTCGCATTGCACTGTTTCTGATTAAGACGCTGGGACGAAGAAGTCTGGGCATGGGATATGCCGTCGCCCTTGCTGATCTTGTACTGGCGCCTTTCATCCCATCCAATACGGCGCGCAGTGGCGGCACTATTTTTCCCATCGTGAATAATGTGCCGGCAATCTACGGTTCAACGCCTGAGCAGGAACCTGAAAAAATCGGACGCTATCTTTGCTGGACCGGGTTTGCTGCAACCTGTGTTACCAGCTCCATGTTTCTGACCGCGCTGGCGCCAAACCTGCTGGCTATATCGATTGTTGAAAAGCTGCTCGGTACTGAAATTGGCTGGATGCTTTGGTTCACGGGATTTCTACCAGTGGGCATTATTCTTTTTCTGCTGGTGCCGTTGATCAGTTACCTGATTTGTCCGCCCACAATCAAATTGTCTGAAAGCATTCCCGATTGGGCGGGAAAAGAGTTGGCTGCGCTCGGCCCGCTCAGTGGCGCTGAGAAAAAGATGGCTTTACTGGCCCTGTTGGCGTTGATGTTGTGGATATTTGGCGGAAGCCTGATGAACAGCACGACGGTAGGTTTGCTGGTGCTATGCATGATGATGCTGACTGGTGTAGTGAGCTGGGATGACATTATTGGCAACAAGCAGGCATGGAATGTCCTGATCTGGTTTGCCACCCTGGTGACGCTGGCCGGTGGGCTCGGGCAAACGGGTTTTCTTGACTGGTTCAGCGGTGAAGCAGGTGTTCTGTTAAAGGGCTACTCACCGGGGCTGGTGATGATGTTGATGGTTGTCCTGTTTTTTGTCCTGCATTATTTCTTTGCCAGTATCACGGCCCATGTCACGGCCTTATTGCCTGTGTTTATTCAATTATCGACAGCGGTGCCCGGGTTGTCTGAGATGAAGCTCAGCCTGTTGCTCTGCTTTACGTTGGGATTGATGGGGGTGATCACGCCCTATGCGGCGGGTCCCGGGCCGATCTGGTACGGATCTGGTTTTATCCCTGCCGGAACTTTCTGGAAACTGGGCTTTATTATGGCCGTTGTGTTTCTGGCAACACTCCTGCTGATTGGGTTTCCATGGGTCAATGCATGGGTGCAGTGACCCATCAAAACGCAGATGTTAATCCGTGGTATCGATACGTGTGTAAATATCCCGGTTAAAAAACCAGGAGGAAATGTTGTCTTCGCCTTTTTTCCTGGCGACCCATTGTGTTTCAAGTTGGCCGTCTTCTGTCATATAGCCTGAAATGGAAACGACAGTCGGCGAGCCACAGGGCTGAAAATTAATCATTATGGCCAACGCGTTATCATTGATGGTGGCCAGGACAGGCAGTGGGAAATGAATGCACTCCGGGGTGATGGTTACCGCTGCCAGGAAAACCCCTTTCATGACATTCTGTTCAGCGTTGACATTACCCAGTTCCAGTATTGAACCACGCTGGTTTTTCCAGACACCCTGAAAGCTTTGGATATCGGCGCTGAGATTGAGGCTCAAGGTGAGCAGTGCGGCAGAAATAAGCGTTCGACAGGAAAGCATCTATGTTACACCTGATCCGTTCAAGGGAGGTCTTAAGCATAGATGCCTGCAAACGATGCTGCTTCCGGGCTGTCCGGAAGTGAAAAGGGACGTTAATAGAGTGTCAGTACAGGCTCATCAAGGGCAGCAAGTTGCTCGCGCAATTCAAGGATATGGTCTGCCCAGTAGCGCTCGGTATTAAACCAGGGGAAGGCCATGGGGAAAGCCGGGTCATCCCAGCGACGGGCCAACCAGGCGCTGTAGTGAATGATGCGTAGCGTACGGAAGTATTCGATAAGGTTCAGTTCCACCGGATTGAAATCATTGAATTCCGCGTAGCCATCCATCAACTCTGATAATTGTGCCGTTTGATTATTGCGATCGCCGGACAGGAACATCCATAAATCCTGAATGGCAGGGCCGTTCACACAGTCGTCAAAATCCACAAAATGGAAATACTCATCGCGCCACAGGATATTGCCGCAGTGGGCATCGCCGTGCAGGCGGATGTTGTTGTAGCTGTACTGTTGCTTGATTTGCTCAAGCTTTTCAATCAGGTCATTGGTCAGTGTGGTATAAGCGGGCAGCAGGGATTCAGGAATAAACTGGTTATCCAGTAGATAGGCAACGCTGTCGATGACAAAACGCTGAAGGGTGATGCCAGGTCGATGGGTGAATGGTTTGGTTTCACCCACCTTGTGGATGCGACCCATCAGGCGACCCAGCTGGAACAGGTGATCCGGATTATCCAGCTCTGGTGCATGGCCACCACGGCGAGGCGTCAGGGAAAACAGGAAACCATTGTATTCATGCAATGTTTTGCCGTTATCGAGTTGCATCGGCGCAACCACGGGCAGCTCATTGTCTGCCAGTTCCATGGTGAAGTCGTGCTCTTCCTCGATTTGTTGGCGGGTCCAGCGACCCGGACGGTAAAACTTGGCAATAACCGGTGCATCATCTTCCAGCCCTACCTGGTACACCCGGTTTTCATAGCTGTTCAGTGCCAGTATCCGTGCATCGGTTCGCATGCCCGCAGACTCGACCGCATCCAGCACCGTATCGGGAGTGAGTGGGTCGTAGGGATGGTTCTGCATAGCATTGCTCATTCGGACATCCTGAGGTTGTATTAAGGTGTGCTAAGTCTAAACCTTGGGGTTGTCTTATTGCAGTCTTAATTCATGTTTGTCAGTGGTTATGTTAGCCGGCAGGTGTTCTGGCAACACACCAGACATCGACTTGCCTGACACCCTGGCGTTTCAGCAATCGACTGAGTTCCTCGACAGTCGCGCCTGTTGTGACAATGTCATCAAGAAGGGCGACGTGACGGTAGCGGTTTCTTTTGCAGGTAAATGTTCCCCGGACATTGCGGTGTCGCTGATCGGTTGTCAGTTTGAGTTGAGGCTGGGTTGCCTGAACGCGTTTCAAGAGTCGATGGTCGGCAGGAATCATCATGTGTCGGCTGAGATGGCGGGCCAGCACGGTTGATTGGTTATATCCCCGTTGTAATAGCCGTTTTCTGTGCAGCGGAGTGGGCAGAATGACTTCCGGAAAAGGTTCCGCGCGATAATGCGCCTGCAGCGTGTTGGCAAGCTGGGCGGCCAGCGGATGCGCGAAAGTCAGTTGGTCGTGGTACTTAAGACGTTGCAGCATGTCCGATACCGGCGATTGATAGAGGAACGCTGACGTACAACTATCAAAGGCTCGCCCCTGTTTCTGGCAGGTACCGCACAGGTGTCCATCGTCCCGGTGTGGCATAGGTTCACTGCACAACATGCAGGCGTAAGGAATGCGGGGCAAGCTGTCGATGCAGCCTCGACACAGCCTGTCCGGCCATTGGCAGGCACTGCGACATAACAGACAGGACAATGTAATCAATGATTGCAGTTTGTGTTTCAGGGATTGGATCATGTTATTTCTTGCTAAGGATTGTTGGTCACATATCGTCCATGCTGAGCAAGCAGTGTGGTACAAAGTCAGGCTGGCTGCAGAAAAGCGTGAATATTTCTGCTGGTTAATAAATAACCTGCTGTAAACCTGTGGTATGCCGGGTCGGTTGACAGTGGCGCATGCCGTCATACAATGCGAGACATAACGCTGGTTTCGGCTCGAACCGGGACGGCATCAGAAGCAGATAATGACGACAGCCGAAGGCCACGATGAATAATACCGATAGCCTGGTCCGCAGTGATTGGACCCTTGATGAAGTCGAGCAGCTTTTCTCCCTTCCTTTCAGTGATCTGATGTTTCGTGCCCAGCAGGTTCACCGGCAGTTCTTTGATCCGAACCGGGTTCAGGTCAGCACCCTGCTATCCATCAAGACCGGCGCCTGTCCGGAAGACTGCAAGTACTGTCCCCAGAGCGGTCATTACAACACCGGGCTGGACAAGGAAAAGCTGATGCAGGTCCAGAAGGTGCTGGAAGAGGCGGAGCTGGCGAAGAAGGCCGGTGCAACCCGTTTCTGCATGGGCGCCGCCTGGAAGAATCCGCCGGCGAAAGATTTCCCCTATGTGTTGAAGATGGTGGAAGGCGTCAAGAAGCTGGGATTGGAAACCTGTATGACCCTGGGTAAGTTGACCCAGGAACAAACACAGGCGCTGGCTGAATCAGGTCTGGATTATTACAACCACAACCTGGACACCTCGCCGGAGTTCTACGGCAGTATCATTACCACACGCACCTATTCTGACCGTTTGCAAACATTGTCGTATGTTCGGGATGCCGGCATGAAAATCTGCAGCGGCGGGATTGTGGGCATGGGCGAAACGATTCGTGATAGAGCCAACCTGCTGATTCAGCTGGCTAACCTGCCCGAACACCCGGAAAGTGTGCCGATCAATATGTTGGTCAAGGTAGAGGGGACACCGCTGGATCATGTGGAAGATATTGATCCATTCGATTTTGTTCGTTGTATTGCCGTAGCCCGGATCATGATGCCGAAGTCCCATGTTCGCCTGTCTGCTGGCCGCGAGAATATGAATGAAGAGATGCAGGCTCTGACATTCCTCGCCGGTGCGAACTCTATTTTCTATGGCGAAAAACTGCTGACCACGCCGAACCCTGAAGCCCAGAAAGACATGCAACTGTTCAAACGCCTGGGTATCAAGCCGGAGGAACGGGAAGAGTGCCAGTCTGAAGCTGAGCATGAAGCCCGGCTGCAGGAACAGATTCAGGCTCAGCAAGATAGCGAATTCTTCTACGACGCAGCACAGGCCTAAGTCCATGACAGCCTTTGTGCTGGAGGCGGCGCTGGCCGAGCGCCGTGAACAGTCGTTGTATCGGCAGCGTTTGCTGGTGGATGGACCGCAGGAACCGGAATTAATGATAGACGGCCAGCGTTGTCTGGCTTTCTGCAGTAATGATTATCTCGGTCTGGCGAATCACCCCGACGTTATCAATGCGTTTAAAAAAGCGACTGATGTCTACGGTGTAGGGGGCGGCGCTTCTCATTTAATTGTTGGCCATAGCCGTGCGCACCATCAGCTGGAAGAAGAATTAGCTGACTTCACCGGGCGCTCACGCGTACTGCTGTTCTCAACAGGCTATATGGCGAACCTTGGTGTCATCAGTGCTCTGCTGGGGACTAGCGATGCTATTTTTCAGGATCGCCTGAACCACGCCTCTCTGTTGGATGCAGGACGACTTTCCGGTGCGCGTTTCCAGCGTTATCTCCATGCAGACTGTGAAAACCTTGAACAGCGGCTGATGCGCTCAACGGCACACCGAAAGCTGGTGGTAACCGATGGCGTATTCAGTATGGATGGTGATATTGCGCCGCTACGTGAACTATCAAAACTGGCTCGCTCTCACGATGCCTGGTTGATGGTGGATGATGCCCACGGCTTTGGTTGCCTTGGCAATGAAGGTCGCGGTTGTGCAGATTATTTTGATTTATCGCAGGATGACCTGCCTGTGCTGATGGGCACGCTGGGTAAAGCCTTCGGCACAGCCGGTGCTTTTGTGGCGGGCAGTGAAGCGTTGATAGAAACTTTGGTCCAGTTTGCCCGAACCTACATTTATACCACGGCCATGCCGCCTGCGATTGCGGAGGCAACCCGTGTCAGCCTCAATATCGTGCGTAAAGAATCCTGGCGACGTGAGCATCTGGCAACTTTGATCCAACGGTTTCGTGCTGGCTGTGAAACGCTTGGTATTCCTTTGATGCCGTCGTCTACCCCCATACAGCCTATTGATGTCAGTTCGGCTGACCGGGCATTGGCAATGAGTCGTGCGCTTGCGGACAACGGTATTCTTGTCACCGCTATTCGGCCGCCCACGGTACCACAGGGTAGTGCACGCTTACGGGTAACATTCAGTGCAGCACATACTCTGGAACAAGTTGACCGCTTATTGACGACCTTGGAACAAGTTGTTCGAAAAGTACCAGAGGTGGCGGTATGAAACAGCGGATCGTTTTGATCGCGGGTTGGGGAATGCCATCCGGGGTGATGCAGCCGCTGGTGGATAAGTTATCAGGCAGTTATACAGTCAATGTCGTTTCCTTGCCGGGTTTTAACGAGCAGGGACTGACAGTTGATACTGTCAGTTGGCCAGTAATGATTGATGCCTTATCCAACTATCTGGCTGGAGAGTCAGTGGTACTGGTGGGCTGGTCAATGGGCGGACAGTTGGCAACCTTATATGCCGCTATGTATCCCCATCAGGTTAAGGGACTACTGACACTGACATCCAATCCCTGCTTTGTACAACGCGACGATTGGCAGGATGGGATGTCTGAAACTGTTTTTGCTGAATTTGAGCATGGAGTATCTGTGTCGTGCTCTCAGACACTTAAACAATTCGCCATGCTCTGTTCTCAAGGGGGAGAGCAGCAACGAGAAACCGTGAGATTTATTCGGAAGGTTTTGGCCGATGCTGAACCTGATGTTGAACAATTGTCGTCACTTCTGACATTACTCCGAGAGGCAGATACGCGCTCGCAGCTTGCGGATTTGACCTGCCCGGTAACGCATTGGGTTGCTGAGCAGGATGCCCTGGTGCCGTTTTCGTTAAACCAGGCGTTATCTGAACGTTATCCAACACACACCATTAAAGCCGTTGAAGGAGGGCATGCCTTCTGGTTGGAAACACTTGACATTATTGTCAGCGATATCGATCAACTGGTGCGGGAGAACGCATGATCCAATACAAAGAAAGCGCTCTTTGCCCGCGACACCGGCAGCGTATAGCGGAGAATTTCAGCCGGGCTGCCAAAACATACGACAGTGCTGCAACGTTGCAGCGGATTGTGGCACGCAAGGCCATGCTGGGCTTGCCATCCGCGTTGGAGCTTGAACGCGTTCTTGATCTTGGGTCGGGAACCGGAAGCCAGACAGTCGAACTGCAACAGCGCTATCCTACGGCGCAGGTGGTCGGCATGGATATGGCTATGGGGATGCTTCAGCATGCCCAGCGCCAGTTGGCGGAACCCGCGTTTTCATGGTGTGCCGGCGATATTGAAGCTTTACCGTTTGCGAGTGACTGTTTTGATCTGGTGTTTTCCAGCCTGGCGATCCAGTGGTGTGAATCGCTGACCTCTGTTCTACGGGAAGTGCAGCGAATTCTGAAGCCGGGTGGTTATTTTGTGTTTTCTTCACTGGCAAGCGGCAGTTTGATCGAGCTTGCTCAGGCCT
Source organism: Kistimonas ophiarachnellae (assembly GCF_057552235.1). Classification (NCBI taxonomy): domain Bacteria; kingdom Pseudomonadati; phylum Pseudomonadota; class Gammaproteobacteria; order Oceanospirillales; family Endozoicomonadaceae; genus Kistimonas; species Kistimonas ophiarachnellae. Next base: position 360,055 of record NZ_BAAJPA010000004.1, read on the forward strand.
GGCGCAAAGTTGATGGCTATAGCCATGTAAACCATTACGAAACTCTGGATGTCCAGACGCAGCAGGTCGCAGCCAGTGGTTTTGAATCGGGTTCCCTGAAACAGCAGGCAGAAGTACTGCATTACCCGGATGTGAATGTTCTGCTGAAAGAGTTACGGGCGCTTGGTGTGAATACGGTGACGGAAGGGGCCCGGCAGGGATTGATGACACGTCGTCGTTTACTGGCCTTCCGCGACGCTTATGAAACATTACGTGTGCCTGCTGGACTGCCACTGACGTATCAGGTGGTGTACGGCGTGCTGCGCAAACCCCGGTGATTGAACAGGAAACTGTATGCCTAAAGCGTATTTTGTCACAGGAACGGATACGGATGCCGGTAAAACCCTGGTGAGTTGTGGCCTGCTGGAGAAAGCACGGCAGAAAGGATTGACGACAGCGGCAGTCAAACCGGTATCAGCCGGTTGTGAAGAGACCCCCGAGGGGCTGCGGAATGCCGATGCCCTGGCTCTGCAGCAGGTTATGACCATGGAGATGCCTTATGAACAGGTGAATCCGGTCGCTTTCCTTCCTCCTATAGCACCGCATATTGCTGCGCAGGACGCTGGCCGAATGATTACTGCTGATCGATTGGCTGGCATCTGTCGTGGTGTTTTGATGAAACGGGCGGATTTCACCCTGCTGGAAGGTGCTGGTGGCTGGCGGGTACCACTGAATCCCCGGGAAACCTTGGCGGATCTGGCGCGCATGCTGCAGTTGCCGGTTATTCTGGTTGTTGGCATGAAACTGGGGTGTCTGAACCATGCATTGCTGACTGCAGAAGCGATTCGGCGGGACGGTCTGACCATCGCCGGCTGGGTGGCCAATTCGGTAACGCCGGATATGGCTCGGCTGGTGGAAAATACCCTCACTCTGGAAGGTGAACTCGGTGCTCCCTGCCTTGGGGAAGTCCCATACCTTGATGCGGCAACCCCCGCTGCAGCGGCAGAATACCTGAACTTGCCTGCCTAATTGTTTGCATCAGGGATAATGGAAGTGAATTGGAATCGGTAATAACTAACGCCGATTCCAAAGCGTTTTATTGAAGTAGATATTAAAAATGATGGATTAAAGAGGTAGGGCTATAAAAGACAGGCAAGGCGTACTTTACAATTAATAAAACCAACATCAGTGCTAGATAAGCTGTTTTTAAAATTCAATCAATCCCGTTCTTGCTGTGTGCTGTTAGCTACACCGGCCTCTGTCGATTACCTAGTGATACAGGATAATACCGGGTAGACCAAAGACAGTCTGGCAGAACAACTGGGGCAGCTGGAAAACTCTAATTTAGGGGGGATGGATGCTTGCAGATCACCACTATTTCAGAATTCAACACGACAGACATGGGCAATACTGCCAAGGCCACCGGGTCATATGGGATAGTCAACACTATGGCCGGAGATCTGAAGAGGAAGACCAACGAATTTCAAAGGACACTATAGCAGCTTGTTGAGACATTCTGATGGGAGATGGAACCACATTTCCTACAAAAAATGTACAGAATGGGTTCTAAACGACTTTTAAGACATCTCCTGAAACGGATTTAGCTGTAAATCCATGAGATGATATCCGAGATACCCAATTCGGGAGGGAATTGATAGAGCAGTGCAATCGTAGTGCATATGGCTGGTAGCCAAGCTGCCACACGGAAAAATATCAGATATAGTCTCAAACGAGTTACTTGGCTATGGATCTGATCTTTTGCAGTTTTTATTTCATGGATTAGGCCTTGATCAAGACCATCAAGTGAGAGTCCATCAAAAATCAGCTTGGCAGATTGCCGAACTTGATGGAAGTGAAAAGCTCGTGTGCTGATGACCAGGACTAAGATTATGCTCACAAGTAAAGAGCCAGCACTATACATAATGCCATCCATGATGGAGTCTGACTTTAAGAGCGCAATAGGGACAGCTAGAGATATAGGTATACTTAGTAGCTTGCCTGTCAAGTCTGTTAGAACATCACTGAGTTTTTTTGCAATGTCGGCTTGTTTGTCTGCGATTTCTTGACGGGCCTTACTGAACGAAAAACCGCTTATATAAGTTTCAAAATTCTTGTCATATGTGTCCATGATTTGATCCCAGTGAGATATCAAATCATTCACGTTCTTCGTTTTGGAGCTGACGCTACTAAGAACCTCTGCTAGGGAAACACGTAATATGCATTTACGTTCCTCCAGATGAGCCATAGAGGTTTCGGCTTTTACGATACCTTTTAACAAGTCACAGTTAATTTCCGGCCCTGTCAAAACCTCGTCCGTAAACTCAGTTGTTAGCGAAAAGGGCGCATAAGTAGCGTCACTTGCTCCTTTGATAACAAAACCGAGAAGAAGGCCTTGAGGCTGATCACTGGTGTAGTGAGCGAGTTCCTTCAAATCTTGGATGAGGGAACAGGCCGTTTGTAGTCTAATGATGTCTCTATCGCTTGAGGTTTCACCTGGCAGATAATCAGCACAAACGATATAGATATTGCCACCAAACTCACCCTTTTTCAGCGCAGTGGATTTTTTGATGTAATCACGAGCAGTTTGATGAAAATGTGATCTACCTGCTGGCAGTGCATACTCCAGTTCTACCTTGCAGCCTGTGACTGATGGTAGGTCATCGCCTGCGTCGTAGGGGACTGAATTAATGACGAGGCTGTCGAATCGGCCAACCTCGCTAGCAGATCGGAATGATGCTTTCCACAAAGAGGCGATTAGGCTTGCCTGCTCTTCAGAAGCCGTAAATTTAGCGTAGAAACCATTACCCTCTATCGCTGGTTTCTCCAAGCTACGATAGAAGGTTACGACATCTTTAAAGAGTGCAGTCGGCATCTTTGACATTATAAAACTTCGGTTTCTGCCGCCTCTTCTGTTTCCTGCTGCTCAACACTTGCAAGTGCGTGCAGCTCTCCGTATACGTGCTTCAACTTAAATGTAAGGGTATTGGCAACCGGATCATAGCGTACGGTGGCTTCATCGTCAGTTGAAACGTATTGAGTCTCAATATCAAGAGTGAATCCATCTTCTTTTCTTATCTTCAAGTTTGTATGTTTGCGAACGACATCCCTGTTGGCCGTAAATTCTGGTGGCACCTGAAATTCTTCACTGTTAAGTAAAGCAAGATAATCATCAGCCAGATGGTTGTTTTCTGGGGGGAAATAAGGCTGCACAACGTGGCTAAGAGCCTCGAGTGTCACCGGACCTTCATCGATTCTCGTCTTTAGATACTCTGTAACTGCTTCCTTTGCTTTTTTGCGATTCTTTTTTAGTTCAGGGTTGCGGTCAAAAAAAGCAGCTGTCCCATTGATAGCGCCGTCGGTTGCTTGTTTGGCAGATGTGCCGGTTTGGCAAGCCAATCCTTTCACAAAATAGTCAGAGGCATCTTTGCCGCGTTTGGGACTGACAAAGCTGAGATAATTGATATTTCCTGCCTCTTCGGTGTTGTCATCCAATGCAGCAAGATGTTTGCTGTACTGGGTATGACTAATTCGTGCTGCTTGATGTAGCCTACTCAGATCAATTTCGAGCTGCTCCATAGGCTTCAGATTGTCATCAATCATCATGCCCTTATGTTCCTTGATCATGGCAACCAAGAAGAAGCGCTGTCCTTGATTAGAGTAATTTGCATAAAGAAGATAGCCGCCAGTCGCCAGTAACTGGTCAGAGGCAGTGCTTTCTAGCGTTGTAAGGGAATCCTCAGTGA